>JASJCN010000122.1 GCA_030065975.1 Myxococcota bacterium | reverse complement strand
GGGCGGCGCGTCGCTGCCGCGGCGGCCAGCGGTCGGTCACGAGCTCGCTGCGCGAGAAGCGTGCGCGTCCGGCGGCCGGGTCGAGCCAGGCAGCGTAGAGCCGATGCTGCGCCTCGACCGACGTCACGGGCGCCGTCAGCCGCCGTGGGCGGTCGTCGGTCAGCGGGGGGACGTCGGCGAGGAAGGGCGCGAGCTGCTCCGCATCGGCGATGAAGAGCGCGCCCAGCTGCTCGGGGCGCTCGACGCCGATCGCCTCCAGCTCGCGGCGCCGGACCGGATCCCGCCACTGCGCCGTGAAGTGGGACTCCCGGGTGGGTCCTCGGGCCTGGTTCGATCCGACGAGCATGAGCTCGAAGCTCTGCCCCCGCCACAGGGAGCAATCGGGAAAGGCGGCGCAGAAGGCGGACACGATGGCGAGGGCGCCTGCGTCCGACATCTGACGCACCGGCAACCAGGTGGTGAAGTAGCCGCCCTCGGCCAGCCGACTGCGGACGAGCTCGAAGTACTCCCGGGTGTAGAGGTTCACCACCCCGGCGACCAGCGGCGGGGGCGGCTCCCCGGTGATCAGGTCGTAGCGTTGACGGGTCGTCTCGAGGAAGTAGCGGCCATCTTCGACGTGCACGCGGACCCGCGGATCCGCCAGCGGATTGCGCGCGGGGTCGGAGAAGGCGCGGGGCGCCAGCGCGAGGATCTCGCGGGAGATGTCGACCACGTCGATCGACTCGAAGCTCGCGACGTCGGCCAGGGCGCGCGCCGTGGTGCCGACGCCGTAGCTCACCAGCAGTCCGCGCCGCAGCTCCGGATGCAGCGCCGCCGGCAGCGTCACGTAGAGCGTCATGTAGCGACGCGCCTGCACGTCGGTCGCCGACATCGAGTAGCCGTCGGTGACGAGTCGGCGGGTGTAGGGGGCGTCGAGGAACGGGACCTCGATCCAGACGAGGGTCTGGTCGGCGCCTTCGAAGCGCTCGACCGTGGCCGAGTCGGGCACGTCGTAGGCCGCCAGGGCCTGGGTCAGGTGGCGCTCCTCGAGAGCGCCGAAGGGAAAGGCGACCAGCGCCAGCACCCATACGCCCGCCGCCGCCAGCGACACCCGGGTCGTGCCCGTGAGGGGCAGGAGCAGGAGCGCGCCCAACCCGGCGAGGACCGCCAACGCGAAGAGCGACGTCTCCATGCCGAGGTGCGGAAGCCACAGGAAGGCGCCGGCCAGCGCGCCCGCGGCGGCCCCGATCGTGTTGGCGAGGGCCAGGGTTCCGGTCGTGCGGGCCGGCGCGCCGAGTGCGGTCTGGAGTGCGGCGCCGGTCCAGGGGAACAGGGCCCCCGAGGCGAAGGCGGCGGGAAGGAAGAGGGCCAGTCCGAGCTTCACGGTGTCGGCGGCCGCATCGAGCTTGGCGACACCGGGTTCGGTGATCCAGGGAAAGGCGGCATAGGCGAGCGCGATGCCGGCCCCGACGGCCAGGGCCAGGGCGGGCGCATGCCCGGAGACGGCGGGCCCGCGGCGCAGCGCACGCTCCGCGAACACGCTGCCGGCGCCGATGCCGGCGAGCACGCAGGCGAGCATCCAGGCGAACGCCTCGGCGCGGGTCACGACGAACAGGGACAGGAAGCGAAAGCCCACGACCTAGAAGGCGAGCAGCACGAAGCCCGCCACGAAGGCGGCGGCGGTCGCGGACGCGGCCGCGCCCGAGGTTCCGGGCGTCGGCGAAGCCGACTCGCGGTCCGCGGGCGCCACGGAGCGGGCGCGCAGCGGGAGCACGAGCGCCGCGGCGGTGAGGTTCGCCGCACCGGCGACGAGAGCCGCGCCCCGAATGCCGAAGGCCTCGATCGCCAGGACCTCCACGCCGACGACGCCGAGCACGGCGCCGAGCGTGTTCCAGCCGTAGAGGCGGGACAGGGACGGCGCGAAGCCCGGATCGGAGCTCGCGAGGGCGCGCACCAGCACCGGCAGCGTGATGCCCATGGCCGTGGTCGGGACCACCAGCAGCGCGAAGGCCAGCGCGAAGCGCGCCGCACCCAACGCCAGGGGGCGATCCGCGAGGGGCGCGAGGACAGGGGCCAGGGACGGGGCCAGCGCGGGCAGCCCCAGCACGAGGGCGATGCCCGACAGCGCGATCCCGAGCTCGAGTGCGATGAACAGGCGCACCGGGGAGAGCACCCGATCGCCGGCGCGTCGCCCGATCCAGCTTCCGAGGGCGAGCCCCGCCATGAACCCGCCGAGGACGAGGCTCGACGCGGCCACACTGCTGCCCAGCGCGAGTCCGGCCTGGTGGAACCAGAGCGTCTCGAAGAGGAGGGCCGCCGCTCCCGAGAGGAAGAAGATCAGGCACAGCAGCAGCGTCATGTCCGGCGCACGACCCCCAGGCGGATCGGGGAGACTACATCAGCGACGCGGGAGCCGGGTCGGCCCGGACCGGCCTGATCTAGGCGGCGTACACCTCGAGGAGATCCCACTCGCCGCCGAACTGCTCGGTGGCGAGTCGGCGGGCCTCGGCCTCGTCCACGGCGGAGAGGCTCAGGGTCCGCGTCCGCGGGCCGCTGCGCGCCTTGAGCCGGATCCGGTAGCTGGCCAGATCGGCCTCCTCGGCAGACTCGGCCTCCGGCGGCGCAACGGGAGGCGGCGGCGGAGGCGGCTCCTCGGCCGCCTGCGGTGCCGGCGGCTCGGGCGCGGCTCGCGTCGGCGCTTTCTCCTTCAGAGCCGGGAGGTCCGGAGCGGTGGCGCTCATCGAGGCCTCGATGGAGGCCTGGACCCAGCTCACCCACTCGGGGGAGTCGTCGGTCAGGACCATGCCGCACACGTGGACGCGCTCGCCCGAGGCCGCCGTGACCTTGCGGGTGTGCCAGACCAGGGCGCGCACCTCGATCTGGCCGCGGCCGGGCGGTGAGACGCGCACCAGGAGGTTGGTGCCCTGCTGGACCTCGCGATCGATCCGCAGCGCCAGGCCTCCATCGGAGACGTCCAGCACGAGGGCCCGGAGCCACTTCCCCAGGTACTCCACGTCGCAGCGCATGCGCGTGCGGATGCGGGTCGATCGTCGCCGTTCCAAACGGAGGGTCTCCTGCTTCGGGTGCGCCCCCCAGTCCTTCGGCCGACGCGCTCGGCGGATTGACCCACTCCGCACCTTCGGCACGAGAAACACCCGAAACCGGAGGCATCCGGCCCCATGTCTGCCGGTGTGTTGCACATCGCCCGGGGATGGGAGGCGCCTACAGCCGCCGCCCCACCCGTCCGATGGAAGGAACATGTCGGCCGCTGGCTCCGCCCATCACGACCGCACCGCCCGCCTGACCAGCGAGCTCTCCGAGCTCGGCCTCTCGGCCGAGGACGCCGAGCGGCTCTCGTCCCTGGTGACGGTGCAGTTCCCGCTGGCTCGGCGGGTGGGGGTGCGGGGCATCGAGCGCTGGCTGCGCGGCGCGGGAGTCCCGGGTGACGAGGCCCGCGAAGGGGCCGCCGTCCTCTTCGCGCTCGACGCCCTCGACATGGGCGCTCCCTTCGATCGCGTGGTGCGCGACCTCGGTCTCGCCGGCTACGAGCGGGCCCGCGCGCAGGGCGCCGCCTTCGAGGCGGCGCGCATCCAGCGCAGCTCGCCGCGTCCGCCGCGCGAGGCCGAGATCCCGGCCTCCCTGATCGTCTGCGCGCTGGCCAGCACGGCCGCCCTGGCCGTGGTGTTCATCCACCTGATGATGAGCCAGAGCTGAGCGGAGCCTCCATCGGCGTGGGCAGCGCTGCGCGCTGCGGCGCGGGCTACGCTGCGCGCTTGCGCGTCGGCTACTCTGCCCGGCCGTGTCCGCTCCCCGAACGAGCCGATTCGAGCAGCATCCCGTCCTGACCCTGCTCGGGGTCGTGGCCGTGCTCGGGGTCGCACTCGCGCTCGTGCTCGAGCTGGTGCTGCGGCTCACGCTCGACTACCACATCGACTACTACGCCGGCACCACGCGCGAGGGGCGCACCGAGACGCCCTACGGCGAGATCTGGATCAACTCGAACGGGCAGCCCGACCCCGAGTGGGACCTCTCGGATCCGCGTCCGCGTCTGGCCTTCTACGGTGACTCGGTGACCTACGGCGTCGGCGCCGGTGTCGGCCACCGCATCTCGGACCGGGTGCGAGAGGCCGATCCCTCCCGGCAGGTGCTGACGATCGCGGCGGTGGGGGCGCGGCTCAAGGATCCGGAGCGCGTGGCCGCGCTGGCTCGCGAGCTCGAGATCGCGAGCTTCGTCTACGTGATGAACCTGAACGACCTGACGCCCGATCCGCCGCGCCAGAGACGGGCGCCCGAGGAGGCTCCCACCGTGGCGACGTCGCTGCCTGCGTCGCCTGCGGAGCCCGACGCGCCGACGGCTCCGCCGCCGGTGGCGACCGGGGAAGCGGCGGCTCGCCCGACCGAGGCGCCCGCCACGGCCGAGCCGGCCACTGGCGGAGACGATCCCTGGCTGCGACGGGTGCGCGCCTTCGTGCTCGACAACGAGGGCAGCCTGCGCAGCCGCTCGTACCTCTACAACTTCCTGCGCCTGCGGGCGAAGAACCTGCTCACGCGGATGGGCTACGAGGCCTCGGGCTTCCGGGCCGTGGAGCTCGAGCCCTCGAAGCACCCCGCCGTGTTCGACGCCACGGCCGCGCGGGTCAACCGCGCGGCCGAGCTGCTGCGCGAGCAGGCGGTGCGCTTCTGCGTGCTGCTGCTTCCCTACGAGATGCAGATCTCCGCGCCGGCCGAGCGCCGCTACCGCGAGCTCGGCATCCCCTTCGACGCCGACTTCGTCGCGGGCGCGACCCAGCGCGAGATCCTGCGACGTCTCGAGCCCGGCATCGAGGTGCTCGACGCGCGCGCGGCCTTCCTCGACACCGACGCGCCGGACGAGGGGCGCGAGCGCAACCCCGTGGGCGAGTACTTCGTCCATGACCGGGGCGACAAGATCGACTGGAACCATCCCACCCGGGCCGGCCATCGCCGCATCGCGGACGCGGCGCTCGCGGCCGGCTTCTGCGGGATCCGCCCGGACGCGCCGGGCGGATCCTAGAGCCGCCCTAGACGAAGCGCTCGAGCCAGTCCTCGATCGTCACCGAGAACCCGGCCGCGCTTCGGTGTCCGCCGCCGCCCTCCTTCGTGGCCAGCGCACCGACGTCGTAGTCGTCGACGGAGTAGATCGACACGTCGACGCGCCGACCCGTGAGGCGATAGACGGCCCCGACCGGAACCCCGTGGCGCGCGCGCGTCGCGAGCTCGTGGCCGATCAGGCTGCGCAGCTCACGGGCATTCACCGCCTCGATCCGATGGCCGCCGACCTGGATCGGGTGGGCGCCCTGGAGCGCGCGCTCGACCTCGATCTTCCAGGAGCGCACGATCGGTGCGCCTTCCGCTGCGAGCTCGTCGACCGAGGCGGCCGCGAGCCGGTCCCAGTCGTCGAAGGTGCGCGGGGTCGCGGAGATCGCCGCGTTGACCTCGCGGGTCATCGGGAGCTTCCAGGTCCAGAGGTCCTGGTCCTCGACGTACTGGAGCAGCTTCGGAGTGGGGACGTCCGGGTGGAAGTGCTGCCAGGCCAGGACGGCTCCCGAGTGACCGAGATCGAAGTGGAGCAGGTGGCCCTCCTCCTCGAGGGCGCGCACCTCGTCGCTGCGCGCCAGCGTCCGGTCGCGCGACGTCACGTGGTGGTCGAGCACGACGAGATGCGCGGCGGACTCGCCCAGCCTGGCCAGGGATCGGGGCGGAGGCGCGATGTCGACGAAGGCCACCAGGCCGCCCTCGAAGTCCTTTGCCCGCAGCGGGTCGTCGTGGCCGCGCGGGATGTAGCGCGCCTGCTCTCCCCACGCCTTCCAGACCGCCCAGGCGGCACCGAAGCCGTCGGGACAGCCCGCGTGGAAGATGCAGTAGCGCTGCATGCCGCGAGCCTACCGGTGCTCGCCGCGGAGCTCGTCCGCGTGGCGGGTGAGCCAGTCGATCATCGCGCGGTTGAGGGCAAGGGGCTCCTCCTGCTGGGTCCAGTGGCCGCAGCGCGGGATGTTCACCATCTCGAGGTTCGGGATCAGCGCGGGCATGCCGGCCGCCATCTCCGGCCGCAGCGCCATGTCCCACTCGGCCGTCACCATCAGGCACGGCACGTCGATCTTCTCCGCTCCGACGCGCGGCTCGCTCTCCCAGTTGGCGTCCATGTTGCGGTACCAGTTGATGCCGCCGGTGAAGCCCGTCTCTTCGAAGGTCTGGACGAAGACGTCGAGCTCCTCGGGGGTGCAGACGGGCTCGCCCTTGGGGTCGAGCTCCGGAAGCCGCCGGAAGGGGTTCATGTCGAGCTTGCCGTCGGAGACCGCGTTCTTCATGGCTTCCGCCGGGTCGACGCCCCCGCGCATGATCTTCTCGAAGAGCATCCGGGTGTTCGCGTGGAGGGCCGCATCGGCCACGCCCGGCTGCTGGAACCACAGCACGTAGAACCGCTCCTCCTCGCCGCCGACGAGCATGCGCATGGCATCGGTGGGCTTGATCGGGCTGCGGGCGCACGGGGTGTTGACGCCGATCACGCCGGCCGTGCGCTCGGGATGGAGATAGGGCATCGCCCAGACCACGAAGCCGCCCCAGTCGTGGCCCACGAAGACGGCCTTCTCGATCTCGAGGACGTCGAGCAGCCCCACCATGTCGCTGGTCAGGTGCTGGATGTCGTAGGCCTCGATCGGCTCCGGCTTCTGGCTGGCCCCGTAGCCGCGCTGGTCCGGCGCGATGGCGCGGAAGCCCGCCTCGGCGAGGGCGGGAAGCTGGTGGCGCCAGCTGTAGGCCAGCTCGGGGAAGCCGTGGCTCATCACCACCGCCGGCCCCTGGCCCGCCTCGTGGACCGAGAGCTCGATGGGCGCGACGCGACGGCCGTCGGGAAGCGTGCGCTCCGGGAGGGTCAGCAGGCGGGGGGCGGGCAGCGTGGGCATCGATCCTCCGGGGCGGCTCCGCAGCATACCGCAGGGCCTGCCCGCGGCGGATCCGGTCTCGGCCGGGCTCGATGGTGCACGGCGGATCCGGTCTCGGCGGGGCTCGATGGTGGCTCGGCGGATCCGGCCCGGTCGCTACCGTCTGGCCCTTGCCGCACTGGCCCGCCGACCTCTCGAAGCTTCCGGTCGTCTGCGCTGCGCGCCGGCTCGACGCCGCAGAGGCCGGCTGGCTCGACCGCGTGGCCGCGCTGCGACGCGGAGCCGGCTTCTTCTGGCTCGACGGCGCCGCGTCCGATGCCGACGCCGGGGCGTTCGAGCGCGCCCGCGCGGAGTCGCGCCACTCCTTCGCCGGCATCGATCCCTGGGCCACCCTGTGCGTGCGGGGCCGACGCATCGAGCTCGACGTGCATCGGGCCTTCCACCCCGCCCTCGAGCCCGGGCGCCATGAGAGCGAGGGCGACCCGCTCGACGCCCTGCGCCGACTGGTCCCGCGTCTCGAGGGCCCCGGCGCCGATCTGCCCTTCGTGGGGGGAGCCGTCGGCGTGTTCGGCTACGAGCTCGCGCCGCGCCTGCCGGCCCTCGCCCGCCTCGGGAGCGGCGTGGCCGGGACCCGCTCCGACGAGCGCCCCGCCGACTGCGTCTTCCTCCTGGTGGACCGGCTGCTGGCGCGCGACGCCGAGACGGGGGCGCTCATGGCCGTCGGTCTCGGCGCCTCGGAAGGGAAGGCGCGGGCCGCGGCCGATGCGCTGGCTCTGGCCTCGCGCCGCCGGGACCCGGCCGGCGAGGCGCTCCTGCGCCAGCGCTTCGATGCCCCCGTCGAGCCGGCCGCGCCGAACGTCGAGCCGCGCGCCGAGGATCACGCCCGACGCGTCGGACGCATCCTCGATCACATCCGCGAGGGCGACTGCTACCAGGCCTGCCTGACCCACGCGATCGAGCTCGACGCTCCGGCCGACCCCTTCGTCCTGCACGCGGCCCTGCGGGCGCGCAATCCGGCGCCCTTCGCGGCAACCCTCACGCTTCCCGACGGCGTGCTCGTGTCGAGCTCTCCCGAGCGCTTCCTGCGGGTGGACGCGAAGGGGCGGCTCGAGAGCCGGCCGATCAAGGGCACCTGCCGGCGCGATCCCGACCCCGATCGCGACGCGGCCGCGCGCGCCGCCCTCGCCCGGAGCGAGAAGGATCGCGCCGAGAACCTGATGATCGTCGACCTCGTGCGCAACGACCTCGGCCGGGTGTGCGAGCTCGGGAGCGTGCACGTTCCCGAGCTCTTCTCGGTGGAGCGCTTCGCGAGCGTCTCGCATCTCGTCTCGACGATCCGCGGCCAGCTGCGCCCCGGGCTCGACGCCCTCGACGCGGTGGCTGCCTGCTTCCCGGCGGGCTCGATGACCGGGGCGCCCAAGCTCGCCGCCATGCGCATACTGCGCGCCCTCGAGCCGGCCCGACGCGGCGCCTACTCCGGCGCCCTCGGCTATCTGGACGTGGCCGGGGGGCTCGATCTCTCGGTGGTGATCCGCACGGCCTTGGTCCGCGACGGGGTCGCGTCGATCGGCACCGGCGGCGGCATCGTGCTCGACTCGGAGGCGCACCTCGAGTGGGAGGAGGCGCGCGACAAGACGCGCGCCCTGCGCGAGGCGATCCGCGCGGCCCGCGCCTTCGAGGCGGCGCGCGAGACGTCGGCACCGGAGCTCGCCGTTCCGTGAGCCGGGCCGTGGCCCCGACGCGGCACGTGCGGATGCTGGTGCTCGACCTCGACGGCACCATCGTGGGCGACGGGGAGCACATCTCCCCGGGCGTCCGCTCGGCCCTGGCGGAGGCCCGTCGGGAGGGGCTCTCCGTGGTGATCGCGACCGGGCGCCGCTGGCGCCGCACGCGCTCGGTGATCGAGAGCCTGGGCGGGGAGCTGCCCGCCGTGTGCCAGGGCGGCGCACTCACCAAGGACGCGCGCGGCGAGACCCTGGCCGCGCAGACCTTTCCGGCCGAGGTCTGTGCCGGGCTGACGGAGATCTTCGCCCGGCACGGGCAGACCTTCATCGGCCAGCGTGACGACGCCGACGGCGGCGGCGACTTCGTGGTCGACCGGGCCCTCACCTGGAACCCCTGGACCACGCGCTACGTCGAGCGCAACCGCGCCTTTGCGAGCGTCCAGCTCGAGCTCCGGGGGCAGGGGCGCCCGGACATCCTGACGGCCGCCGCCTTCGGCGAGGCGGGGCCCCTCTACGCCGCCAAGCGCGACATCGACGCCGAGCTCTCCGGCCAGGCCGAGGCCGTGGTGATGAGCGGCTTCGACGGGGCGCCCTTCTGTCTGCAGGTGGTTCGCGCCCGTGCGACCAAGTGGGAGGGGCTGGCGCCGCTGCTGCAGGCCGCGGGTGTGGCCCCCCACGAGGTGTGTGCCGTCGGCGACGAGGTGAACGACCTCTCGATGATCCGGGGCGCGGGCCTTGGCGTCGCGATGGGCAACGCGACCCCCCCGGTGGCCGAGGCGGCGGACTTCGTGACCGGGAGCATCGAGGAGGACGGGGTCGCCCATCTGGTCTCCCGCATCCTCGAGGGCCGACGGGGGCAGGTCGAGGCGGACTCGTAGTAGACTCGGGTGCGCCCTTCTCGGAGGAAGCCATGCACGCCACCCGTCGTCTGAATGCCCTTCGCTCGGAGACCCTCGGCCGTCTCGCCGCCTTGGTGCTCGGCCTGCTCGTCGCGGCCGCCGCGGCCCACGCCGACGAGACCTGCCAGTCGCCCTACATGCCGAAGCTCTCGGGCCAGGAGGACTACATCTACGTCTGGACCCTCGGCGTCGAGGGGTGGGGCGACGGCTCCGACAAGGTGGTCAGCGTGGGCGCGAACCCGGCCCGACCCGACTACGGGAAGATCGTGCACTCGGTCTCGGTGGGCGGGCGCCACGAGGCCCATCACGGTGGGCTGACCGACGATCGCCGCCACTACTGGGTAGGCGGGCTCGACACGAGCCAGATCTACATCTTCGACATCGCCACCGATCCCGCCCGGCCGAAGCTGGTGAAGACGATCGACGACTTCGTCGAGAAGTCCGGAGGCGTGGTCGGGCCCCACGGCTTCTATGCCCTGCCGGGACGCATGCTGATCCCGTCGCTTTCCAACGACGTCGACAAGGGCGGGAAGACGGCCATCGTCGAGTACTCGAACGAAGGCGAGTACGTGCGCACCACCTGGATGCCCGAGGAGGCGCCCTACGGATACGACGCGCGGGTCAACGCCCACCTGAACCGGATGCTCACCTCGTCGTTCACGGGCCACGCCAACTACATGCGACCCCTGGCCGAGCTCATGGGCGATGCCGAGGCGATGAAGAACTTCGGCAACGAGGTCGTCGTCTGGGACTTCCACGCGCGCAAGCCCCTCCAGGTGCTCACGGTTCCGGGTGCGCCCCTCGAGATCCGCTGGGCCCTGAACCCCATCCACGAGTACGCCTTCATCGAAGCCGCGCTCACCGGCGAGCTCTGGGGCGTGTTTCGCAAGCCCGAAGACGGGACCTTCGAGGCGGTGAAGGTCGGCGACATCGGGCCCCGCGAGGAGCAGCCGCTCCTCGCCGTCGACATCAGCCTCTCCGCCGACGACACCACGCTCTTCGTCGACACCTTCATGGACGGGAAGGTGCGGGTCTACGACGTGAGCGACCCGCGCAACGCGCGCCAGATCTACGAGAAGAAGATCGGCTCCCAGGTGAACATGGTCTCCCAGTCGTGGGACGGGAAGCGCGTCTACTTCACGAGCTCGCTGCTCGCCAACTGGGACGGCACCGGGCACGACGACGAGCAGTTCCTGAAGGCCTACGACTGGAACGGCAAGGAGCTGATCGAGCGCTTCGCCATCGACTTCCGCGAGAAGAAGATCGGCCGGCCGCACATCATGCGCTTCGGCCAGATCGGCTTCCACACCGGCGAGCGGCCGGCCGCGGAAGAGGGGGCCGTCGCGGCGCGGTGAAGGCGCTCACGGCGACGATCGCCATCGCCATCGGCATCGGGGTCGGCGCCGGGCTCTGCCTGGCGGTCGCTGCGCGCGCGCACGAGGCGCACCGCCACGGGGGGACCGGTCCGCCGCCGCGCTTCGAGGCGCCCGCGCCGGGGAGCTACGTGCTCCCGCCGATCGCCCGCATCGAGGAGCACGTGCTGCTCGACTCGAAGGGCGAGGCGGCCTCGCTCCCCGGCCTGGGCGAGGGGGCCGTCGCGTTCGTCTCGTTCGTCTACCTCTCGTGCGGCGAAGCCTGTCCCCTGGCCACGGCGAGCCTCGCCGACCTCGACGGGCGCATCGCGGGCGACGAGGCCACGGCCGGCCGCGTGGAGCTCGTGACGGTGAGCTTCGATCCCGAGCGCGACACGCCCGAAGCCATGGCCCGGCTGCGCGCCGGCCTGCATCCCAAGGGGCGCTGGCGCTTCCTCACCGCCGAGAGCACGGACGCGGTGGCGCCGGTGCTACGCGACTTCGGTCAGGACGCCGTGCTCCTGCGGGGGCCCGACGGAGACTTCACGGGCGAGCTGCGCCACGTCCTCAAGGTGTTCCTCCTCGACGACCAGGGCCGCGTGCGCAACGTCTACAGCACGGGCTTCCTCGATCCCCGACTGCTGCTCAACGATGCGAAGACCCTGCTGATGGAGCCGCCGCCGGGATCCTGAGCGGGGCGCTCAGGCGCTTCGCGCCGGGCGCCGCTGCTCCATCTCCTCGAGGGTGCGCGGCCAGTCCTTCTTGAGCAGCTGGGAGAGCGCGCGGTCTGCCAGGAGCCGCCCCTCGGTCTGGCAGGGTGCGCAGTAGTTGGTCTCGTTGCTGGCGTAGACGATGCGCTGCACGGGAGCGCCGCACTCGGGACAGGGCTCGCGGAAGCGTCCGTGCACGGCCATCTCCGGCCGGAATGCCGTCACCTTCTCCGGCCAGGCCTCGCGCGCCTCGTCGCAGAGCCGGTCGCGCCACAGGACCAGCACCTCCTGGGTCGCCTCGAAGAGCTGCTCCACCTCCGCGTCCGAGAGCCGCTGGCTCCACTTGACCGGCGAGAGACGCGCCTTGTGCAGGATTTCGTCGGCGTAGGCGCCGCCGATCCCGCTGAAGAGATGGGGGTCGGTGAGCGTGCGCTTGAGGGTGTGGTTCTCGCGCAGCAGCGCAGCGCGGAAGTCCTCGAGGGCGCAGCCGATCACCTCCATGCCGCCGGGGTCGAGGCCCGCGAGGGCGCCCTCGCCGCGGATGGCGTGGAGCGTGGAGCGCTTCTTGGTGCCCGCCTCGGTGAGCAGCAGGGAGCCTTTGGGAAAGTCGAGGGCGCCGTGGGCCCGCTTCTTCGGGATGGCCACGCCGCGCTTCTTCCACTGGAAGCGGCCCGCCACCATCAGGTGGAAGACCAGGAAGAGCTCCTCGTCGAAGCCGAACACCACCCGCTTCCCCAGTCGTCGCAGCTCGCGCACAGGGAGACCCTCGAAGTCGCGGAGCGGCGGCTCGACGGTGCGGAGGAGCGCGATGCTCGGCAGGCGGATCTTCTCGAGCGTCTGGCCCAGGACGCGCGGCTCGAGCGCGACGAGATAGGCCTCGATGTCGGGGAGCTCGGGCACCCGGGGAAGGTACGCCGCCTCGCGATGGCCCGCCCGGTTCGTCGGGCCGACTCCGTCAGGCCGGGTTCCGGCCTGCTGTCGGAAAGGGGATGCCCTGGAAGTCGTTCGAGTCGACGCAGCCGCTTCGCCGAACTCGTGGCGGACCAGCAGGCGTTCTCGATCCGCTTCCCGCCGATCCGGATCTCCTTCTTGATGCCCGATCCGCTCGGCGTCTCTAGGCGAAGATCGTCTCGCGGCTCCTCGAGCGGCGTTAGGCCACGTGGATGAAGTCCCGGAGCTCCCGGAACCGCATCGACGTCAACGCCTCCCGGATCTCCGCGCGGGCTCCCGCGCCCGACACGGCGACCACGATGCGGCGCGGGCGAAGCGAGTCCAGCGCTTCGGGCGGGACGACCGGGGCTCCGTGGATGCGCTGGCCGAGGCGCCCCGGGTGCACCTCGACCACGTGGCTCGGCTGGCGTCCATGGGAGAGCAGGGCGCGTCGCAGCGCGCGGCCCGTACCGCCGTAGCCCCAGAGCACGTAGTGCGGCTCCTGGGAAAGGAAGCCACCGGCCAGGAAGTGGGCCTTGCAAGCGACGAAGCGCTCCGCCCGGTAGGGAGCGCCGAGGCGTGAGAGGCGTTCCGGCCGGTCCCTCCATCCGAGCAGGCGACGCGTCACCACGCCCAGGCGGTGCCCGGCCGCGAGGGCGCGCAGCACGAGGTCGTAGTCCTCGGGCCAGCCGGCATCCCGGTAGCCGAGGTCGTGCAGGAGCCCGGTGCGCAGCAGTAGCGTCGGATGGGCGAGCGGGCACTCGACGAAGACTTCGCGCGCCACGTCGTGGTCGTCGCGGATTCCGTTCAGCCAGCTCTCGTAGCGGCGCATCCCGTCCCGCAGGGCGCTGCGAGGGAAGAGGCGGACGTGGCACCCCACGCCCGCGAGCTCGGGGCTCCCCTCCAGGAGCGCGGCCTGAAGGCGAAGGCGATCGCGATGCATCCAGTCGTCCGCGTCCATGCGCGCGACGTACGCGCCGCGGCAGTGCCCGAGGCCCGCGTTCAGAGCGGGGACCAGGCCCTCGCGTTCCCGGCGCAGCACGCGGAAGCGGCCGTCCCGGCGCGCGAAGCTCTCGGCGATGGCGGGGCTCGCGTCCCGCGAGCCGTCGTCGACGACCACGCACTCGAACGAGACGTCCCGCTGACGGGCGACGCTGCGCAGGGCCGCCTCGAGCGTCGGCGCGGCGTCTCGTTCGAGTGCGTGGTCGTCGACGACGGCTCGCGGGACGCGAGCCCCGCCATCGCCGAGAGCTTCGCGCGCCGGGACGACCGCTTCCGCGTGCTGCGCCGGGCGCGCGAGGGACTCGTACCGGCCCTGAACGCGGGCCTCGGGCACTGCCGCGGCGCGTACGTCGCGCGCATGGACGCGGACGACTGGATGCATCGCGATCGCCTTCGCCTTCA
>JASJCN010000121.1 GCA_030065975.1 Myxococcota bacterium | reverse complement strand
CGGCGGACTCGCCAGGGCTCCGCGCAGGGGCGGCGGACTCGCCAGGGCTCCGCGCAGGGGTGACGGCCACGGCGGGGCGGGGCGCCGGCGGCTCGGGGCGGGACGGTGCCTCGTCTTGCGGGGCGTCCGCGGCGAGCGCCGGAATCTCCTCGACGCCCTCCTCGATCCACTCCTCGAGCCAGGCCGAGGCGGCGCGCAGCAGCTCGCGGGGATCCTCGCTCGGCGCGCTCATGAGCCCGCGGGTCGCTCCGCGGACCCGGCGTCGACGCCGTCCCGGAGCGCCGCCTCGAGGGCCGCCGCGACGGCGCTGCTCGGAAGCCGCGCGGCGCTCTCGGCAGACTTGGGCTTGCCCGTCCCGGCCTCGATGGTCCCGTGACGCTGCCGATCGATGTGCGGCTGCACCTGGAACTCGAAGCCCGGGTCGTTGGCGTCGTCGTGGCAGCCACCGCAGATCTGCAGGATCACGCAGGAGTCGCACTTGTCGCCCAGGGAGATGATCGTCCCGAGCTTGCGAGAGCCTTCGGCGATGTGGGCGCTGCCCGGTCCATGACACGACTCGCAGCCCACTGCGGCCAGGGCCGGATGCTCGCCGGCGGTGCCGCCCGCCGGGAAGCCGCCCTGCTTGTCGAAGCCGGTGGTGTGGCAGGCGAGGCACTCGGCGTTGCCGGCCTCGCCCTTGGCCTCGAGGGTGGCGACCGCCTTCGCGTGGGGCTGCTCGAGCCACGTCTGGTACTCGGCGGCGTGGCACGACTGGCAGGCTGCCGAGCCCACGTAGTCCGCGTCGTCGGGCAGGATGTTCGAGCGCGGCTTGCGCCGCTCCTCCAGCACCCGGGCGATCTCCTCGGGAGACAGCTGGGCCAGTGCCGCGTTGGCCGCATGGGAGACCCGGGGGACGAAGCTCGCGTACTCGAAGCCGAGCGAGTGCTCCTTGTTGTGGCAGCCGACGCACACGGCCTCGTACTCGCTCGCCGTCTTCGGGTGGGCGCCTCCGGTGTGGGGGCCGCCCTGGCCGTGACACGTCTCGCAGCCGACGTCCTCGAGGGCCGGGTCCGGCTTCTCGAAGCTCCAGCCGCCGGCCTGCTCGTAGCCGACCACGTGGCAGCCCACGCACTCGCCGTCCCGGTCGGCGCCGTGGCGCACGAGCGTGTCGAAGGCACCGCCGTGATTGGTGAGCTCCCAGGTGAGCCCCTGCTGCTCGTGACACACGGTGCAGAACTCGTTGCCGCTGTAGCCCGAGCGGTGCAGCAGCATCGGGATCGGCTGGCCGGCGATGCGCGCCATGCGCATGCGCAGGAGCGGCGGGTCGCGGTCGTCGCGCCAGCCCTCGGTGCGCGAGATGATGCGGCCCTCGGCGTCGATCAGCAGGACGACGGGCACGCCGCCGTTCGCTCCGTAGGCGTTGCGCACGGTGCCGTCGAAGTCCGTCAGTACGGTGAAGAAGTCGAGGCCGTCGGCCTCGAGGCGATCCTTCACGCCCATCGACTTGTTGTACACCGAGACGCCCACCAGGTTGGGGCGGGCGTCCTTGGGCATGGCGTCGAGGTTCTTCTTGATGGCCCGCAGGGCGTGGTGGCAGTGCGGGCAGGTGTGCAGGAAGAAGATCAGGACCAGGGGCTCACCGCGCATGGCGGCGAGGTCGAAGGTGCCCTCCTGATCCAGGTAGGCGGCGCGGAAGGTCGGCGCCACCGGGTTCGCGAGCTGCGGGATGCCGTGGCCCGGCGGGGGCAGGCGCAGCCAGTCGCGCAGCTCGGACTCGAGCACGGCCTTCGGATCGTCCACGCCCTCGGGCGGGAGCGAAGCGTTGACGAGGTATCCCTCGGCATCGGCGAGGGCGAGCGCCACGGGTGCCCGCAGGCCGACCTTGCCGGCCAGCCCGCCGTTGCCGTCCAGCAGGATCGGGGCGTCGATGCCGTGGCGCGCGACGAAGGCCTGGGCGTTGGAGCGGCTGCTGCCCTGGGCGACGCCGAGCAGGGCGAAGTTGTGGTCGCCGGCCTCCTCCTCGAGGGCGGCCACGACTTCTCCCACGTTCTCGGCGCTCTCGACCTCGGGGTTGAAGAAGAAGATCAGGAAGCGTCGCCCGATCAGGTCCGTCAACGACAGACGTTCGTCTTCGAGCGTGAGCCCCTGGTAGGCCGGCAGCGGGCGCTCGCGCGGATGCCGGCGCGGCTTCTTCGGAGCCGCCTGGGCGGGGCGTGCCGAAGCCGGCTCGACCTCGGGCTCGGTGTCCGCGGTCGGAGCCTCGGCCGGTGACGCGCTGGGGCTCGACGAGGTGGTGCTCGTCGTGGGGGAGGGGCCCTCGGAGGCCCCGTCGGAGCAGGCGGGGAGCGATGCGGTGGCCAGCAGCAGGGCCGCGAGCAGGGCGGTCTTTCGCATAGCCCGCAGCTTAGGGAAGCTCTGCACAGGTTTCTCTACACGGACCGTCGAAGCCCGGCAGTCGCGTGTAGTCAACAGCTGCAGAGCTTCCCGAGGAGATCGGGGGCGGGCGTGGGATGCCGGCCGGGCCCCATCGGGCCCGGCCGGCTCGCGATCTCGACGCGATCCCGTCCGAGGGAGGGAGGCCTAGGAGACCTTCTCCAGCACGTGGATCGCGCAGGCGCTGCCGAGCCCGATCACGTGGGTCAGGCCGAGCTTCGCGCCCTCGACCTGGCGCTTCTCGGCCTCGCCGCGCAGGTGCGTGGCCACCTCGTAGATGTTCGCCACGCCGGTCGCGCCGAGGGGGTGGCCCTTCGAGAGCAGGCCGCCCGAGCAGTTGACCGGGATGCGGCCGCCGAGCTGCGTCTGGCCCTCGTCGATCATCTTGCCTGCCTCGCCGTCGCCACACAGGCCGAGATTCTCGTAGTGGAGGATCTCCGCGGTGGCGAAGCAGTCGTGGAGCTCCACGAGGTCGATGTCCTCGGGGCCCACGCCCGCCATCTCGTAGGCCGTCTTGGCCGCCTTGCGGGTGCAGGTGTTCACGTCGGGCATCACGAGGTCGCGCTCCTGCCAGGGGTCGCTGGTGAGCGCCGAGGAGCGCACCCGCACGGCCCGGCCGAGGCCGAGCTCGCGGGCCTTCTTCTCCGAAGCAAGCACCGCGGCCGCCGAGCCGTCCACGTTCACCGAGCACATGAGCTTGGTGTTCGGGTACGAGATCATCTCGGCGTTCATGACCTCTTCCAGCGGCGTCTCGATCTGGTAGCGCGCCTTGGGGTTCATGGTGCTGTGGTGGTGGTTCTTGACCGATACCTTCGCGAACTGCTCGAAGGTCGTGCCGTACTTGCGGGCGTGCTCCATGCCGGCCTCGGCGAACACCGAGGGCATGGTGCCCGAGCCGAGCAGTCCCTCGCGCGGGATGCCCTTGCCGCCGCCTCCGCCCCCGAGCAGGCCCTTGCCCATCTGCTCGACGCCCACCACGAGGACGAGGTCGTAGACGCCGGCCTTCACGGCCATCCAGGCCTCGCGGAAGGCGGTGGCGCCGGTGGCGCAGGCGTTGGCGGTGTTCACCACCGGGATGCCCGTCTGGCCGATCTCCTGCAGGATGCGCTGCCCCACCATGGCGCTGGCCTGGTAGAGGTTGCCGCAGTAGAGGGCCTCCATGTCCTGGATGCCGAGGTTCGCGTCCTTCAGTGCGAGCAGCGCGGCTTCCGCACCGAGGTCGGGCACCGTCCGGTCGGGGAAGCGACCGAACTTGATCATGTCCGTTCCGAGAATGTAGACGTCGCTCATGTCTGGCTCCTCGCCCTAGCCGCGGGGCTGGAAGTAGTAGGTCAGGTACTCGTTGCCCTCGGCATCCTTGCGCGGTGCCGTCTTGTAGATCACCTCGATGGGCATGCCGGGCTTCACCGTCTCGGGCGTGGGCTCCACGTTGATCAGGTTGCCCTTCACGGTGCCGCCGCCTTCGAGGTCGACGACGGCCGATACGTAGGGGACCTCGATCCCCGGGAAGGAGCGGTGCACGATCGAGAACACGTAGAGCTCGCCCTTGTTGGAGAGCTTCTCGGACGAGAAGCCGCCGACGGTTCCGCACTTGGAGCAGGCGCGTCGGCTGCCGAGATAGATCGCGCCGCAGTTGCCGCACTTCGCGCCTTCGAGATAGGGATCGCCGTCGTCGGGGATCTTCAGGTAGTCGACGACGGGAAGGAGGGCCTGGGCCTCCGCCATGGGTCGGGTCTCCTTGGTGTCACCCGCCCACGCCGACGCCATCGTCGGCGCTCGGGGGCTGGGCGCTGGATTGACTCACGAGTCAACCCGAGCATGCACCAGACCAAACCACCCCCGCAACCATCCCACGGGGTGGGGACGGTCCTGTCCCTCCAGGGTAAGGACCGTCCCCTCCCTCGAGGGCGAGGACCGTCCCCATCTTTGGGGGGTTAGCGGGACTCGGCGCGCTTGCGGTCGTCGGCCTCGCGCTGGGCGTCCTGGACCTCGGTGAGCTTCTGCTTGAAGAAGCCGTTGGCCGGCTCGAAGGTGAGGGCCATCTTGAGGTTCCGGAGGGCGGCGTCGAGGTCGCCCTTGTCGATGTCGGCGCGGGCCAGGGCGAAGAAGCGCTTGCCGTTGGGCGTGCGGCCGAGGGTCTCCTCGATGTTCTCGCGCTGGGTCTTGGCCTCCGCCGCGACCAGGGGGATGCGCAGCGCCGCTTCTTCGCCGTCCCGCTGGCCGTCGTAGGCCTTGCGCCGGCGGGGGTCGCGCAGCACCGCGTAGGCTTCGGCGATGCGTCGCGCGATCGTCTCGAGGCAGCTGCGCGTCTCCTGGTCCAGACCGCGGTTGGCGTCGGGGTGGAAGCGGCGCTGGAGCGTGTAGTACGAGCGCTTCACCTCCGAGGTGCCGGCCTCGGGGGCGATCTCGAGGAGCTGATAGTAGTCGAGCTCGTCGAGCAGGCGGGCGAGCGCCCGGATCTCCGCAGGCGGGAGGGCAGGGGTCATCGGCTAGCGCTCTTCTCCGTCGTCCCCGAACTGTGCGAGGTCGGCCCCGGAGCGATCGAAGAGGCCGTCGTCGCCCTCGAGCTCGGCCTCGACGTCGAGCTCCTCGAGGTCACCGGGCTCGATCTCGAGGTCGGCGGCGTCGAGCACCGCCTCCTCGCCGACGGTGGCCGGCTCTTGCTTCTGGGCCGCGGCCTCGACCATGTCGCCGGTCGGGGCATCGGAGATGCCGGAGTCGATCTCGAGCTCCGCGTCGTCCTCTTCGATCTCGCCCTCGATCTCCGGCGAGAAGGCCTCGTACACCGGCGGCGAGGAGTCGAGCTCCGGCAGCGGCTCGTCGGCCGGCGCGATTTCGAGCTCGGGCGCGGCCTCGACGGCGGCCGCCGGCGCCGGCTCGGGCACGCGCTCGACGGCAGGCGCCGGCTGCGGTGCGGGCTCGACGGCAGGTCCGGGCTCGACGGCAGCGGGCGCCGCGGACGTCTCGGCCGGCACCAGCGCCTCGGCATCGGGAGCGTCGCTCTGGACCCGGTCGGCCAGTCCGTCGTCGAGGATGTTCTGGATCTCGTCCTCGGAGAGACCCGAAGACAGGGACAGCTCGGTCGAGGTCTCCTCGCCGGTCTCCGGGTCGCATGCGCGCACGCTCACGATGCCGTTCGAGTCGATGGAGAACGTGACGTCGATCTGGGCCTCGCCACGGGGCGCCTTCTTGAAGCCCGAGAACTCGAACTGGCCGAGCAACTCGTTCTCCTCGGCGCGACGCGACTCGCCCTGGTAGATGCGGACCTGCACGCGCTCCTGATCGTCCTGGAAGGTCGTGAAGCGCCGCGACTGCTCGATCGGCACCGGCGTGTTGCGCTCGATCACCGTCTCGGCCAGGCCGCCGGCCACGCCGAGGCGCAGGGAGAGCGGCGTCACGTCGAGCAGGAAGGCGCTCGCGGCGTCCTCCTCCTCGTCGTCGTCGCCGTCGGAGACCAGCGAGGCCGCATGGATCGCGGCGCCGAGGGCGACCACCTCGTCGGGGTCGACGTCGGTCTTGGGCTCCTGCTGGAAGTAGTCGCCGACCGACTGGCGCACCAGGGGAAGCCGCGTGGGGCCTCCCACCAGGATCACGCCGTCGAGGTCGCGTGCGATCAGGCCCGCCTGCTGCAGGGCCTCGTCGCACACCTTGAAGGTGCGCTGGAGCAGGTCCATGACGAGCGAGGAGAACTCGGCCGCGGTCACCGTGCGCTCGATCGAGAGCGAGCTGCCGTCGTCCCCCTGCACCACGTCCGGGAGCCGGATCTCCACCTGCTCGTCGACGGAGAGCCCGCGCTTGCCGAGCTCGGCCGCGAGCTTGAGCTTCTCGAGGGCGTAGGGGTCCTTGCGCAGATTGATGCCGTGGGCCGCCTGGAACTCGTCGGCCAGCAGGTCGATCAGCCGGTCGTCGAAGTCGTCGCCGCCCAGGTAGGTGTCGCCGCAGGTCGACAGCACCTCGAAGACGTCCTTGCCGATCTCGAGGACCGAGATGTCGAAGGTGCCGCCGCCGAGGTCGTAGACCGCCACGCGCTGGGTCAGGCCGCGCCCGAAGCCGTAGGCGAGGGCGGCGGCGGTGGGCTCGTTGAGCAGCCGCAGCACCTCGAGGCCGGCGATGCGGCCCGCATCCTTCGTGGCCTGGCGCTGGTTGTCGTTGAAGTAGGCGGGCACGGTGACGACGGCCTTGGTCACCTCCTGCCCGAGCTTGCGCTCGGCCACCGACTTCATCTCGCGCAGCACCATCGCGGAGATCTCGGGGATCGAGAACTGCTCGCCCCGCACGCCCACCCGCAC
Organism: Myxococcota bacterium; assembly: GCA_030065975.1. Taxonomy (GTDB): domain Bacteria; phylum Myxococcota_A; class UBA9160; order UBA9160; family UBA6930; genus JASJCN01. Next base: position 7,101 of record JASJCN010000121.1, on the reverse strand, counting down.
GCCGTGGCCCGGGCCCTCGGCGATCTGGTAGGCCACGACGGCCTGGGCCTTCTTCACCTCTTCGGAGAAGAAGTAACGGCCGATCAGCCGCTTTCCGGACGCCACGGTGTTGCGCGGGTCGTGGACCAGATTCGAGCGGGCGCCCTGGCCGACGACGATCGAGCCGTCCTCGCGGAAGGCCACCACGGACGGCGTGACGTTCTCGCCGTAGGCGTTGGGAAGCACCTCGACCCGGGATCCCCGGGCGTGGGCCACGCATGAATTGCTGGTGCCGAGGTCGATGCCGACGGCGATCTCCGCCATGTCCCCTCCGCTCGCACGGGAGGCCCGCGCGAGTCCACTGACTCCTGCCCCGTATCGGCCCGCGGGGCCCGGGGCCTGAGCCCGGGGTGGTGCTTCCATGGAGGCGGTTCCAGGAAGGTGCCAGGGACCTACCAGGGACTACCAGGGACCTACCGGAAAGGGGCTGCGGCGAGGGAGGGCGCCGATCCGGGCCCCGATCCGGGCCCCGACGGAGCCCGACGACTTGACCGGGGGCGGCCCGACCTCGACCCTGTGGCCATGTCCGGTCACTCCAAATGGTCCACGATCAAGCGCAAGAAGGGCGCCGCCGACGCCAAGCGGGGCAAGATCTTCACCAAGCTGATCCGCGAGATCGCCACCGCCGCCCGGCTCGGCGGCCCGGATCCCGCCGGAAACCCCCGGCTGCGCCTGGTCGTCGACAAGGCGCGCGCGGCCAACATGCCCAAGGACAACATCGAGCGCGCCATCCAGAAGGGCGCCGGCGGGGGCGACAGCGAGGCCTACGAAGAGGTGGTCTACGAGGGCTACGGTCCCGGGGGGACGGCCATCCTGCTCGAGACCCTCACGGACAACCGCAACCGCACCGTCAGCGAGGTGCGCCACGTCCTCACGAAGAACGGGGGCAACCTCGGCTCCTCGGGCTGCGTCGCGTACCTATTCGAGAAGAAGGGCCTCGTGAGCTTCGACCGCGACGGCATCGACGCGGACGCGCTGATGGAGGCGGCGCTCGAGGCCGGCGCCGAAGACGTCCTCGAGAGCGACGCGGGCGTCGAGGTCGTCGCCACGCCGAGCGAGCTGCACGCCGTGAAGAGCGCGCTGCAAGGGGCCGGCTTCGAGGCCGCCGACGCGCGCATCAGCATGGAGCCCTCGACCACCGTCAACCTCGACGGCGGCGACGCCGAGGCGATGCTGCGCCTCGCCGACGCCCTCGAAGACCTCGACGACGTCCAGGCCGTCCACGCCAACTTCGACATCAGCGAAGAGACCATGGCGCGTCTGGCCGACGGCGCCTGAGGCCCGCAACGAACGAGGCGGCGCGTTTCGGGGGGGACGCACTGCTAGACTGCGCAGGCCCCCCACCGAAGAAACTCCTCTCCGCGATCGGCGTGAGCCGGTCGACGAGCTCGGCGGGACGGCTTGCGGATTCTCGGCATCGATCCTGGCTCGACGATCACCGGCTACGGAGTGGTCGAGGTCCGCACCGAGGCCCAGGCCGGCATCGCTGCGAACGGCGTCCGACACGTCGCGCACGGGACGATCTCGGGCCGGCGCGGCGAGGAGCTGGCCGACCGCCTGGCGCGGATCCATCGCGAGCTCGCAGACGTGGTCCTGAGTCATCGTCCCGACGTCGCGGTGGTGGAGCGCGTCTTCGTGGCCGCCAATGCGCGCTCGGCCCTGGTCCTCGGGCAGGCGCGCGGCGCGGCCCTGGCCGCCGTCGCCGGTGCCGGCGTCTCCATCGGCGAGCTCAGCGCCAGCCAGATCAAGAGCGCCGTCGTCGGCACCGGCAACGCCACCAAGGCCCAGGTCAAGGCGATGGTGACGCGTCTGCTGGCGCTCCCCGAAGCGCCGCCGACCGACGCCGCCGACGCGCTGGCCGCCGCGGTGTGCCGCGCCCACCAGGGCGCCCTGGCCGACCTCGACGTGCGGCGAGGACGCGGCAGGGGCCGCCGCGGCCGCGCGTCCGGTGCGAGCTTCGTGGTGCGGAGGGCGCGATGATCGCGCGTCTCGAGGGGGTCCTGGTCGAGCGGGACCCGACGCGCGTGCTGATCGACGTCGGCGGGGTCGGCTACGAGGCGCTGATCCCGCTCTCCACGTACTCGCGTCTGCCGGATCCGGGCAAGACCGTCGCCCTGCGCATCCACACGCACGTACGCGAGGACGCTTTCCTGCTCTTCGGCTTCGCCACCGAGGTCGAGCGGGCCGTGTTCGGCCTGCTCCTGATGGCGAGCCGGGTGGGGCCCAAGCTCGCTCAGACGATCCTCTCGGGCATGGAGGCGGAAGGGCTCGCCGAGGCGATCCGCGGCGGCGACGTCTCGGCCCTGCGCCAGGTGCCCGGCGTCGGGCCCAAGATGGCCGAGCGCATCGTCGTCGAGCTGCGCGATCGCGTCGACGAGGTGCTGGCCGGCGCCGCACCCGCCGGGCCCGCCCCCGCCGCCGGGCCGCGAGAGGATCCCGACGGGCCGCGCACCCAGCTGATCTCGGCCCTGATGAACCTGCAGGTGCCCAAAGCGCGCGCCGAGCGCGTGAGCGACGAGGTGCTCGAGGCCGCGCGGAGCGACGCGGGCGAGCCGCCGGGCATCGAGGAGCTGGTGCGCGCCGCGCTGCGGAGGCTCGCGCGATGAGTCCCGAGCCGGGCAACGTGGCGCTCCGCGGCAGCCAGGAGGACGGCGAGCGCAGCTTCGAGGATCGCCTGCGCCCCGCGGATCTCTCGGAGATGGTGGGACAGGATCGGGTGCGCGAGAACCTGGCGGTCTTCGTCGAGGCCGCGCGGGGCCGCGGCGAGTCCATGGACCACGTGCTCTTCTACGGGCCGCCAGGTCTCGGCAAGACCTCGCTCGCGCGGATCGTGGCGCGCGAGATGGGCACCGAGTTCCGCGCGACGAGCGGCCCGGTGCTCGAGCGGGCGGGCGACCTCGCGGCGCTGCTCTCGAACCTCGAAGCGGGCTGCGTGCTCTTCATCGACGAGATCCACCGGCTGCCACCGACGGTGGAGGAGATCCTCTACCCCGCCATGGAGGACTTCCAGCTCGACCTCCTGATCGGGCAGGGGCCGAGCGCTCGCTCGATCCGCCTCGACCTGCCGCGCTTCACGCTGGTGGGCGCGACGACCCGGGCCGGGCTGCTGACGGCCCCGCTCCGCGATCGCTTCGGCTGGTCGGCGCGTCTCGACTACTACCCGGCGAAGGACCTCGAGGCGGTGCTCCTGCGCTCGGCGCGCATCCTCGAGGTCGGCCTCGCCGACGCGGCCGCGGCGGAGATCGCGCGGCGCTCGCGAGGGACGCCGCGTATCGCCAACCGCCTGCTGCGTCGGGTGCGCGACTTCGCGAGCGTGAAGGGCGGGCCCGAGGCCGAGATCGATGCCGAGGTCGCCCGCTACGCGCTCGAGCGCCTCGACGTGGACGAGGCCGGCTTCGACAAGCTCGACCGGGCCCTGCTGAGCACCCTGGTGGAGAAATTCCAGGGCGGCCCGGTGGGTCTCGACACCCTGGCCGCGGCCATCGGAGAGGACAAGGGCACCCTCGAAGACCTGATCGAGCCCTTCCTGATCCAGGGCGGCTTCCTGGATCGCACGCCCCGCGGCCGGGTGGCGACGCCCCGGGCCTTCGCCCATCTCGGCGTGCCAGCGCCCGACACCGGCGCGGGACCCCAGCGCCGGCTGTTCTAGGCGCCCGGGCCGCTGCGCCGCGCCGGTGCGCCGGCGGGCGCGCTTTCCCGCGAGAGGCCTCAACGCGCGCCGGGGTTCCGCCGATGAGACGGGCGGCCCCGTGATGGGCGGGGTCCCCGAGACTGGACGAGCCAGCGGGGGCCCAGCGCTCGTCCCGCGGGGAACGAGGTTTTCTCATCGTGCTTCGCGTGCTCGCTCTCGGGTCTGCTGCCCTGGCTCTCGTTCTGGGAGGGCTCGGCCTGTGTGGCTGGCTCCTGCCCGACGTGGGCTTCGTGGGGTCCGCCTGGGACGGCCTGTCCGGGACCCTGGGATCGCTCGGCGCCGAGAGCGTGGCCGTGGCGCTGGAAGGCGCGCTGCTCAACCCGGTCGGGGCCTCCGCGTGCACCGGCCTCGGCATCGTGCTGCTGGCCACGGGCCTCCGCTCCCGCGGCGGGGGCGAGCCCGAAGTCGAGCTTCCGGTGTCCGGGCACGGCGAGCCCTCGCTCGACCGGCGCGCCGCCCGCAAGGTGCAGAAGCAGGCGGCGGCCGCGGCCCGCAAGGGCCTCGTCACCGAGGCGGCCGAGCTGTGCATGCACTCGGGGCTCCTGGACCTCGCGGCCGACTACTTCGAGCAGGCCGGCGAGCTGCCCCGGGCGGCCGAGATCCGTCACGACCAGAACCGACTGGCCGATGCCGCGGCGCTCTACGTGAAGGCCGGTCAGCACGAGACCGCGGGCACGATCTACGCCTCCCACGACGACTTCGCCAACGCCGCCGACTGCTATTTCAAGGCCGGCCGCATGAGCGTCGCCGGCGAGATGTACGAGCGCGCCGAGGACTTCCGCCGGGCCGGCGAGTGCTATGCGCGCTGCGAGTTCCATCGCCAGGCCGCCGACGCCTTCGAGCGGGCCGGCGATCACACCCGCGCCGCCGCCTCCCTCGACGAGGTGATCCGAGAGGAGTCGAACCGCGGCGGCGGCGATCCCGGCAAGCAGTCCGAGCTCAGCGAAATGGTGCTGCGTGCGGGTAGCTTCTACGAGCAGGCCGGCGACCTCGAGGCGGCCCAGCAGGTGCTCGAGCGCGGAGGCCAGCTCCAGCGCGCCGCCGAGATCGCCCACCGGCTGGAGCAGTTCGAGAAGGCCGCGGAGCTCTTCCAGCGCAGCGGCGACGCGAAGCGCGCCGCCGAGGCGCTCAAGCGCTGCGGCAACGACCAGGCCGCCGCCCAGATCCTCGGCGAGTACCACCGCGACAAGGGCGAGGAGGAGGAGGCTGCTCGGCTCCTGGTCCAGGCCGCGGACTACGCGTCCGCCGGCGATCTGTACCGGAAGCTCGAGGACTACAAGATGGCCGGGGAGTGCTACGAGCGGCAGGGCGATCCGATCGTCGCCGCCGAGATGTTCCGGCTGGGCGGCGACCACGCTCGCGCCCTGGACTGCTTCGAGCGCATGGGCCACTTCGACGAGGCCGCGGAGTGTGCCAGCGTGATCGGTGACTCCCTGCGCCAGGCCAAGCTGCTGCACAAGGCCGGGCGCTCCCTCGAGGCCGCCAAGGTGCTGCTCGGGGCCGGCAAGGAGGACGCCGGCATCAAGCTGCTCCAGCAGGTGCAGGAGCCGCCCGAGGCCGCCCGCGAGGCCGCCGGCCTGCTCGGGCCGCTCTTGGCCGGCCGGGGCAAGCCCGAGCTCGCCGTCACCAAGCTCGAGCACGCCCTCGAGGGCAGCGAGGCCGGCGCGGACAACGTCGGGCTCTTCTTCGCCCTGGCGAAGCTCCGCGAGGAGCTGGGCCAGCTGCGCGAGGCGCTGGCCCTCTACGAGCAGGTGCTGGCCGTGGACTTCCAGTACGAGGACGCCGAGGCCCGCATGCAGGGCCTCCGCGCCAAGCTCCAGGACAACCCGATGGCGCTCAGCCGCCCCGGGGGCGCCGATCGCGGCGAGGAGAACGATCGCTACAAGATCGAGGGCGAGCTCGGCCGCGGCGGCATGGGCATCGTCTACCGCGCCCAGGACACCGTCCTCGACCGCCCGGTCGCGCTGAAGATGCTGCCCGAGGCCCTCCGCGACAGCCCCCAGGCCATGAAGAACTTCCTGCGCGAGGCCAAGAGCGCCGCCAAGCTGAACCACCCGGGCATCGTGACCGTGTACGACGCGGGCGAGCAGGACGGGCGCTTCTACATCGCGATGGAGTACGTGGACGGGACGACCCTGAAGGAGATCGTGCGCAAGCGCGGCGCCCTGGCCCCGAGCGGAGTGCTCCACGTGGTCGTGCAGATGTGCGAGGCCCTCGAGTTCGCCCACAAGCACAAGGTCGTGCACCGGGACATCAAGACGGCCAACACCATGTGGACCAAGGACCGCAAGGCCAAGATCATGGACTTCGGCCTCGCCAAGGTGGTCGAAGAGGTCCGCAACCACACGACCCTGGTCTCGGGGACGCCCTACTACATGAGCCCGGAGCAGACCCTGGGCAAGAACGTCGACCACCGCACCGACATCTACAGCCTCGGGGTGACGCTCTTCGAGATGGCTACGGGAACGCTGCCCTTCAAGGAGGGCAACGTCCCCTACCACCACGTCCACACGCCGCCCCCGAATCCGCTGAAGGTCAACCCGAAGCTCCCGAAGCTGCTGGCCCAGGTGATCTTCAAGTGCCTGCAGAAGGACCCCGGCGCGCGCTTCCAGAGCGCCGGCGAGATCTCGGCGGTGATCAAGCCGGCGCTCGCGCGGGCCTCCCGCAAGTCCTGACCTCTCCGGGCGAAGCCGATTGGTGTCGCCGGCACCTGCCCGAGCCCGCGGTCGGGGTGTGATGCTGGCGTCACGTGCGTAACCCAAACGTCACTCGAAACGGCTCCTTCGCCCTTCCCGCTGCGCATGCCCTCCCTGCGGGGATTTCAGCCGGACTGGATCGATGCCGCGGTGCGTCGGCGCAACGCACCGTGAATGCTCGGGATTTCGGCACCCCCCAGGCAAGCCACCCGCACCTTGGGTGAAGGCTGACTGAATCCCGGCCAGTTGGGCACGCGCCTTGCTAATCCAGACCCCGAAAGCGCATCACATGGCGCCGTGCGGCCCAGGGCTGCCGTCGCCGGAGGGGCACGATCCCGCAGCGCTCCGAAGACCCGCTCCCACCCCCAGGAGCAGGCAGGAGCGGCGGGCTCGTGGGATGCAAAGGGGGATCACGATCCATGCGTACCCAACGAACCATCGCCGAGAAGATCTCGTGCACGGGCATCGGACTGCACTCCGGTGCGCCCGTGCAGATGACCCTGCACCCGGCCCGGGTGGGAGAGGGCGTCATCTTCGTGCGGACCGATCTGGCCCACCCGGTCGAGATCCCGGCCCGCCCCGGCTCGGTGATCTCGACCCGGAACGCGACGACCCTGGGCCGCGGCGACGCCACCGTGGGCACCGTCGAGCACCTGCTCGCCGCCCTCTACGGCC
>JASJCN010000120.1 GCA_030065975.1 Myxococcota bacterium | reverse complement strand
CCCCCCCCCCCCCCGACTCCGCCTCCTCCCAACCCCGCAGGCCTCTCCCGTGCAGCGCTTCCCTAGCGCTCCCCGAGGCGCACCGAGGCTTCGAGGGCATCGGCCAGCGTGCGCGTGCGCCGCTCGAGGGCCAGCAGCCGGCGGCGCAGATGCAGCGCCACCTCGACGCCCGCCGCGTTCACGCCGAGCTCGTGCATCAGCACCGTGGCGAGGCGCAGGTCCTCGGCCTGCTCGGGCTCGAGCTCGTCGCTCTCGAAGAGCCCCTCGCCGCGCAGCTGCTCGAGGAAGGGCCTTGCCTCGACGCCCAGGTGGATCAACACCTCTTCGACCCGGATGCGCCGGGTCATCGGAACAGTCCTCCGCGCAGATCCGGCTCCGCGTGGCGGTCGAGCGCCTCGATCGCCTCCTTGGTCTCGGCGTCGGGGCCATCGGGGAACTTCGGCACCTGGATCTGCAGGCGCACGATGAGGTCGCCGTCCGGCCTTCCGCCGGCGCCCGGCACGCCCTTGCCGCGCAGGCGCAGCCTCGTTCCGCCGTCGCTCCCGGGCGGCACCGTGAGCGTGGCGCGTCCCTCGAGGGTCGGGACGTCGACGGGCCCACCGAGGGTCGCCTCGCGCACGGAGATCGGGACGTCGAGGAGCAGGTCGCGGCCCTCGCGCTGGAACACCGGGTGCGGTCGCACGGAGATGGTGACGAAGAGATCGCCCGCCGGGCCGCCTCCGAGCCCGGCCCCGCCCTTGCCCGCGAGGCGCAGCTTGCCCGACGAGTCGACGCCTGCAGGAATGCGCACCTTCAGGGTCTCGGGCCGGACGCTCCCGTCCGGCTGGGGCCGCGCCAGGGAGAGCTGCTTCTCGCCGCCGCGTACGGCCTCCAGGAAGTCGAGCTCGAGGCTCGCCTCGAGGTCGTGGCCGCGCATGCGGATGCCGCCCATGCCGGGCGCGCCGCCAGGGGCCGCTCCCTCGCCCCGGAACATGCGGCCGAGCAGGTCGTCGATGCCGCCGAACTGGAAGGAGTCGGCGAAGTCGTGCCCGCCGCCCCCGAAGCCGGCTCCCGGCGGTCCGTACCCGCCGTGCCCGCTGTACCCGCCGTATCCGCCAAACCGCGCGCCGAAGGCCTCACGTGCCTTGCGGGCCTCGTCCGCGTCGAAGCCCGCCTCGAGGGAGATCTCGCCGAACTCGTCGTAGTTCTTGCGGCGATCCTCGTCCGAGAGCACCTCGAACGCTCGCGCGATCTCCTTGAAGCGCTCCTCGGCCGCCTCGTCGCCGGGGTTCAGGTCGGGGTGGTTCTGGCGCGCGAGCTTGCGATAGGCCTTCCGGATCGTCTCGGTGTCGGCATCCTGCGCGACACCGAGGGTCGCGTAGAGATCCGTCCCGCCCGCGGCTCCGGCTGCCATCTCGCGCCCACTCCTCCTTCATCCTTCGCGGACTCTTTCGCGAATACGGGCCCCTCCGATGCGAACCGCACCGGTCGAGATCGCCCTTGGACAATCCCAGGAATCGTCCCCGAGGCGACCCCTGTCAAGGCAACGCGCCCCGCGGGATTCCACGCTGTGTCTAGCGGCCACTCGCTCGCGGGTGGCGCCCGACGTAGCCCTCGAGCGCGGACTCGATGCGCAGGAGTTCTCCCACGTTGTCGAGGGTCAGGAGCCCGACGACGCGGCCGTCGTGGGTCACGGGCATGGTCCGGCTTCCCGACTCCTCGAGCCTCGCGAGCGCCGCCTCGAGCATCTCGTGGGAGTCGGCCTCGCCGCTCTCGGTCTCGAGCACCGAATCCACCGGCGCGTTCGGGCCCGACTCCGTGAGCCCGGCAAGCAGCCGCTCCTGGGTCAGGACGCCGCGCACCCGTCCGGCCTCGATCACCGGGAAGTCCTTCTGGGATCCGGCGAGCGTCATCTCGACGGCGCGGGAGAGCGGCTCGCCCGGGGCGAGCCAGGCGAAGTCGCGCAGCATCGCCCGGTCCACGGGGATGCCGCCCAGGGCCGACTTGATCTGCACCATGCTGGCCTCGGCCGCGGCGCCGATCCAGACGAACAGGGCGATGAAGAGCAGGAAGGGGTTGGCGAGCAGCCCGAGCAGGCCGAACCCGAGCGCCATGGCCTGGCCGATGTGCGCGGCCCGCTGGGTCGCGGCCACGTAGTCCATCCGGGTGGCGAGCACGGCACGCAACGCGCGGCCCCCGTCCATGGGGAAGGCGGGCAGCAGGTTGAAGAGCATGATGGCGACGTTCACGATCAAGAGCCGCTGGAGGAACGGACCCTCGAAGGCGCTCGTCACGGCCTCGGGATCGAAGCCTGCCCCGAAGCCCAACGCCACCCACAGCACCGCCGCGATCAAGAGGTTCACCGCCGGGCCGGCGAGGGCCACGACGAGCTCCTGGGCCGGCTCCTCGGGCATGCGCTCGAGCCGCGCCAGGCCGCCGATGGGCAGCAGGGTGATGTCGCGGGTGCGGATGTCGTAGCGGCGCGCGGCGAGGGCGTGGCCGAGCTCGTGCAGCACGATGCAGGCGAACAGGGCGAGCACGAAGGCGACACCGTCGAACACGGCGAAGAGGGTGCCGCCGCGGCTCCACGAGGCGGCGGCGATCCACGCGATCAGGATGGCGAAGGTCGCGTGCACGTAGACGCCGATCCCCGCCACGGATCCGATCCGGATCGACCACTTCACGCTCGCCCCTCCGCCGGCTCGACGTGGACGTTCACCCACTCCACCGGGAAGCAGCGGCGCAGCTCGTTCTCGATGGCGTCGGCGATCTCGTGGGAGTCGTGGGTGGAGAGCTCGGCCGCGACCGAGGCGACGACGTCCACCGCCGCCGCGGCGCCGTAGCCCCGCGACCGCACGCTGCGCACGCCGACGACGCCGGGGACCCGCAGCACGGTCTGCTCCACGACGTCGGGCTCGAGGGCGCTCTGGTCCACGAGGATCGGGATCGAGCGCCGGAAGAGTCCAAAGGAGAGCACCGCGATGGTCGCGGCGACGCCGAGGGCGGCCGCCGTATCGACCCAGGCGTGGCCGCGTGTCGCGGCCTGCCAGCCTCCGATCACCACGAGAGTGGTGAGGACGTCCGACACCGTGTGCCGGGAGTCGGCGCGCAGGATGTCGGAGTCGAGGCGCCGCGCCCAGAAGAGCTGCCAGCTCGCCAGGACCACGTTGACTCCGAGCACGACGAGCATCACGACCAGGGCCCAGTCGCTGTGCAGGATCACCGGGTCCTCGCGCTGGATCGCCCGTAGCGCGAGCTCGAAGGCGAGCACCGCGAGCAGGGTGGCCAGGGCGAAGACGGCCAGGGTCTCGAACTTCCGGTGGCCGTAGGGATGCTCGCGGTCGGGCGGCTGCTGGGAGAGCCGCACCACGAACCAGGCCAGCGCGTTGTTCGCGAGGTCGGTGAGCGAGTGGAGGGCGTCCCCCAGGATCGCGGCCGAGCCCGTGGCGACCCCGGCGGCGAGCTTCAGCACCAGCACCCCGGCATTGGCGCTGCCTTCGATCAGGATCACGCGCCGGACCTGCCGGTCGCGCTCGATGGTGACCGGCGCTGCCGTCAACGATGGCTCCTGGACCGAAGAAGGATCGGAAGGCTGCGTGACAGGGGTCGTCCCCGGAGTGAGTATGTCAATCGAGCGCTGCCCGTGCAGAGGGTAGGGGCTCGGGCTGGAGGGTGGACCATGGACGTCGAGGGATTCTTCGATCCGCAGACGTCGACGCTGACCTACCTGGTCTACGATGCCGACGCCCGGGTCGGCGTCGTGATCGACCCGGTCCTCGACTTCGACATGGCGAGCGGGCGCACCGGTACGCGCTCGGCCGATGCCGTGGCGACCTTCGCCGAGGGGAGGGGGCTGCGCATCCCCTACGTCCTCGACACCCACGCTCACGCCGACCACCTCTCCGCGATTCCGTACTTCAAGGAGCGATTCGGGGCGCGAAGCGGCATCGGGGCGGGCATCACCGAGGTGCAGCGGGTGTTCGGAGACACGTTCAACCTCGGGCCGGAGTTCGTGCCCGACGGCCGGCAGTTCGACGTGCTCCTCGAGGAGGGCAGTGTCCTCGACGTCGAAGCCTTCGAGCTTCGTGCGCTGCACACTCCGGGGCACACGCCCGCCTGCCTGACGTATCGGGTGGAGGATGCCCTCTTCGTAGGCGACACGCTCTTCCAGCCCGACCACGGCACCGCGCGCTGCGACTTCCCGGGCGGCTCGGCCGCTGCTCTCTACGACTCGATCCAACGGCTCTACGACACGCTTCCCGGCTCGACCCGGGTGTTCACCTGCCACGACTATCAGCCGGGCGGGCGGGAGCTGGCCTTCGAGTCGAGCCTCGCCGAGCAGCGCGACGGGAACGTGCAGCTTCGGGCGAGCACGACTCGCGAGGAGTTCGTCGCCTTCCGAACCGAACGCGACGCGACCCTCGGCGTCCCCGCGCTGATCCTGCCCTCGATGCAGGTGAACATCCGGGCGGGTGAGCTCCCCGCTCCGGAGAGCAACGGCGTCGCGTATCTCAAGCTTCCACTCGACCGGTTCGGCGGCGCGTGAGCGACCTCGAGGCCGACCTCGAGCTGGCCCACGGGCTGGTGGATCAGGCGAGCGAGATCGCCCTCCGCTACTTCGAGTCCGGCACGCCGGTGCGCACCAAGGCGGACGGCTCGCCCGTCACGGCCGCGGACGTCGAGGTCGAGCGGTGTCTCGTGGAAACCCTTCGCCGCGAGCGACCCGACGACGGCGTCCTCGGCGAGGAGGGCGGCGCCGTCGGCTCCTCTCGCCGTCGTTGGATCCTCGATCCCATCGACGGCACGATGAACTTCGTCGCCGGCACGCATCAGTGGGGAAGCCACGTGGCCCTCGAGGAGGACGGGGAGATCCGCCTCGGAGTGATCAGCCGGCCGACGCGATCCCTGCGCTGGTGGGCGTTGCGGGGCGGGGGCGCCCATCGCGCCGCCGAAGGGGCGCTCCACGAGGCGCAGCGCCTGCGCGTGTCGGAGACGAGCCGGCTCGCGGACGCCCGCATCACGGTCTGGGCCAAGGAGCCCCACCCGGACCTCGCGCTGCTGCGCGACCACGTGCGCTTCATCCCCCCGGACCTGGACGCGATCCTGGATCTCGCCGAGGGGCGCCTCGAGGCCGTGGTGGATCCCGGTGGCCAGGTGTGGGACCACGCTCCGGCGTTGGTGCTCGTCGAGGAGGCCGGGGGACGCATGAGCGATCGAGAAGGAGGCCGTCGCATCGATCGCGGCAACTGCCGCTACAGCAACGGCCGCGTCCATGACGAGCTGGTCGCGCTCCTGGACCGCTTGCCCAACGCCTAGCGCCTAGCGAGCCTAGCGCGTGGGCTGGATGCTGTTCTCCGTCTCTTCCTGAGCAGGGGCGAAGACGAAGGCGACCGCCACGCCGACCAGGTAGAGCAGGATCAGGGGCCCGGCGAGGAGCACCTGACTCACGACGTCGGGCGGCGTCAGGATCGCGGCCAGCACGAACGAGCCGAGCACGGCGTACTTGGCTCCGGAGAGGAACTGCCGGGGCGTGACGACGCCGGCCATGGAGAGGAAGAACACGACGACCGGCAGCTCGAAGCCGGTGCCGAAGGCGAGCAGCAGCCGGGTGGTGAGCGCGAACACCTCGCGCATGGTCCAGGCCGACTCGACGAAGTCGCTGCTGAAGCCGGCGAAGAACTGGAAGATCAGCGGGAAGACGACGTAGTAGCCGAAGAACGCGCCGCCGCCGAAGAGGAAGGTCGAGACGATCACGAAGGGCGCCGCCACGCGCTTCTCGCCGGGATACAGGCCGGGGGCGATGAACGCCCAGAGCTGCCAGAAGAACACCGGGATCGAGAACACGAAGCCCGCGAGCAGGGCGCTCTTCAGGTAGGTGAAGAAGATCTCGGTGGGGGCGATGGCCTGGAGGGTGCCCTCCGGGCCGAGCGCCTGGGTCGCCGGCTGGAGCAGCAGCCCGAAGATCTGCTCCTTGAAGCTCCACGCGCCGACGGCGCACACCGCCCAGGCGCCCAGGATCTTGAACAGGCGGCTCCGCAGCTCGGCCAGGTGGTCGGTCAGCGGAAGGGCGGGATCATCCACCGTCGGGCTTCTCGCTCACGTTCGCGTCCACGTGCGCGTCGGGCTTCGGCTCCGTGCTCGGGCCGGCCGCGCCCACCGCGGCGGCGCCTTCCGGCGCGCCGCCCGTCTCCTCGGAGACCGCCGGCTGAGACGGAGCGGAGGCCGGAGGCCGCGGCGTGGCCGGCGGCACCTTCGTCGCCTCGCGCAGCTCGCGCTGCATCTCCTCGAGCGGCTCGCGGGCGTCCTGGGTGGCATCCATGATGGTGCTCCGCAGGTCGGCGGAGGCGCGTCGGAACTCGGCGAGGCCCTTCCCCAGGGAGCGGGCGAGCTCGGGCAGCCGCGCGGGGCCGAGGACCAGCAGGGCCACGACCGCGACGACCAGGAGCTCGGGAAGTCCGATGCCGAACATGGCGCGGAATCTAGCCCTTTCGAGGGTCCGGGCCCCGCGGCCCGGCGATGTCTACGAGCGGCGCAGGTAGCGGATGCGGAGCGGGCGCGAGGGCCCCGACTCCAGCAGCTCGAGGCCCATGCGGTGGGAGTCCTCGGCGTCGGCCGCCGACCACGCCACCCGGGCCAGCTGCTCGGGCTCGCGCACGCCGTCGAGGCCCTGGACGCAGAGCCGCAGCAGGGCGCCCACGGGCTCCGCCTCGCCGCCGTGGATGCAGAGCCCCGAGGGCGAGACGTCGAGGGTGAAGGCGACGCGCATGCGCTGGTCGGCGCAGACGCGCGGGAAGCGGCAGTACTCGACGCGCCGCACCAGGGCCTGACGCGGCTCGCGCCGGGTGGCCTCGCGGTTGGTGCGTTCGAAGAGCGGGATCTGCACTTCGAGGGCGCTCATGCCCGGGCTCCCGCGACCCGGGGCGAAGCGCCCATCGGGTCGGCCAGCATCACGAGGTCTTCGCTCGACTCGATCATCGACAGGAACTCCTTCGCGAGACGCGGATCGAACTGCACGCCGGCATAGCGGTCGAGCTCCTTGGCCACGACCTGCGGGGCGAGCGCTCGCCGGTAGGGCCGATCGCACGACATGGCGTCGTAGGCGTCGGCCAGGGCGACGATGCGCGCGGCCACCGGGATCTGCTCGCCGTACAGTCCGTCGCCGTAGCCGCGGCCGTCCCACCACTCGTGGTGGTGGCGGATGCCACCCACCACCGCGCTCGGGAGCGAGAGCGGCGCGACGAGATTGGCGCCGATCTCCGGGTGTTTCTCCACGTGGCCGCGATCGTCGGGCGTGAGCGCGCCGGCCCGGAGCAGGAGCTCCGTCGGGACGCCGATCTTTCCGATGTCGTGAAGGAAGCCGGCGAGGCGGATCTGGCCGAGCTTCTCGGCGGACAGTCCGAGACGCTCGGCGAGCAGGCCCGCATACAGGGCGGTGCGTCGCGCGTGGCCGCGCATGAAGGGGCTCTGGCTCTCCACGGTCTCGGCCAGCACCTCGAGGAACTGCAGGCCGGGGTGGCTCGCCCGATCCGCCGGGTCGGCGCTCGCGAGCTGGGTCAGCATCTCGCCGATGCGGCCGGAGACGCGCGGGTCCTGCTCGACCTGGGCCAGCACGCGCGAGGCCTGGCTGTCGAAGCCCACCATCTCGCCGAGCGACTCGAGGAAGCCCGCGAGCTGCTGGCGCGAGCGGCGGCGCTCCAGCGTGCGGAAGATCGACGCGCTCACCTGCACCACGTCGAAGGGCTTCTGCAGGTAGTCGGCGATGCCGGCGCGCAGGGCCTCGGTGGCGTTCTCGAGCGTCCCGTAGCCGGTGATGATGATGACCTCGACGCTCGGATGCTCCTGGCGCAGGATGCGCATCAGCTCCTCGCCCTGCATGCCCGGCATGTTGAGGTCGAGGGTCACGAGATCGATGGGGCGGCTGCGCAGGATCTCGAGCGCCTCGGTGCCGCTGCGCGCGCAGACCACCTCGTGGTCGGGCTCGAGGATCATCCGCAGCGACTCGCGCGGACCGCGCTCGTCGTCGACGACCAGGACCACTGCAGGTTCGGCATCACTCATGCGAGCTCCTCAGGCCCCACCGCGGGGCACGACTCCGCCCTCCCGAACTACAAGCGCCGTGCCAACCGCCCCCGTCACTCCTCCATCGGTCCAACCTCCCGGAAATCATCAGGGTTTTCCGATTCCCCCGGAGCCGGCCCCGGGCCGTGTCTCCCGGTGGAGCGTTCCGACTCGAACACCCCGCCCACCCGTGGGGCCGCAAGTCGCCGGAATCGAACGGGAATCCCGGGAGTGTTCGAGATGGAACGGCGGGCGCCCCGGGCGTACGAGGCGGAGCACCCGCTCCGACCTCCGGGGCCGGCATCAAGGCCGGCCCGCTTCCGGTCGATCCAAGCCTCATGACGCCCTTGCCCCTGGCCAGCGCGACGGTGTTCCTGTGCGCGGCGCTCGCGCTGCTCGCGGCGCCGGCCGTGCCCGCAGGAGCGGAGATCTACCGCTGGACCGACGCCGAGGGGAACGTCCACTACACCCAGGATCCCTCGAAGGCCCCCGCCGGACGCACGGCGAAGCCGGTGGACGAGGCCGGGAACTTCCAGACCTACTCGAGCGGCGAGAGCCGGCGGAGCGCGCCGAGCGGGAGCCGCGGCCGACGCCTCGCGCGCCCGGGCGAGGTGCTCGAGATCCCGTACCTGCGCCGCGGCTCGATGGCCATCGTGCAGGTGCGCCTGAACGATCGCGTGACCGCTCCCTTCATCGTGGACACCGGCGCGTCGGACATCGCGGTGCCCGCCGCCGTCGCCGATGCCGCGGGCATCCGCATCACCGCCGACACGCCGCGGCGCGTGTACAACACGGCCAACGGCATGGTGTCGAGCCCGATCATCCAGCTCGACTCGGTGGAGGCCGGTGAGGTGCGCATGGAGGGCGTCTCGGCCCACGTGAGCCCCGAGCTCCAGGTGGGGCTCCTCGGCGGCACCTTCTTCAACAACTTCACCTTCCAGATCGATCCGACCCACGACGCGATCCGTCTCGTCCCGAACGACGGCGTGCGCTCGGGCGTGACCGAGAAGCAGTGGCGCCAGCGCTTCGAGAACCTGCGCAGCCGCAAGGAGCGCCTGGATCGCTACCTCGACGAGAACCAGCTGACCGACCGCTCGCGCGTGGCCGAGCTGGAACAGCGCCAGCGCGACCTGGCCGTCGAGATCGAGCGCCTCGAGGACGAGGCCAACGCAGCGGGGGTACCCCAGGCATGGCGATGACGCGCGCCGGGTGGGCCATCGGGCTCGCCCTCCTCCTGTGCAGCCCGGCGGCCGCGGAGATGTACCGCTGTCAGGGCAAGGACGGAAAGACGCTCTACACGAGCGACAAGAGCCAGTGCCCCGGTGCCGATGCGCACACGCCGCGCGGCCAGATCCAGTCCGTGCCGGCGAGCGCCGGCGCCGCCACGTCGCGGCCGCGGACGCGCGCCCCCGCCGCCTCGGTGCACGACGAGGCCCAGGCCCGGAGCTGGCAGCGCAAGAAGCAGGAGGCGATCGCCGAGCAGAAGGCGGTGGCCGACCGGCGCCCCTACGTCGAGAAGGCGCTGCGCTTCTGCAACCGCGGCAACAAGCTCTACGTCGAAGACGAAGACGGCATGCGCAAGAACTACTCGTGCGAGAAGGTCGAGGCCGAGGCCGCAGAGCTCGCCCGCCGCGAGCGCGAGCTCGAGGCCTATCTCGACCAGGGCGGGCTCGAGGACGAGTGCCGGCGCGCCGGCTGTCTGCCGGGGTGGATCCGGGATTAGCTACTCGGGCTCGATCCCGTAGCGGTCCATCTTGATCTTGAGCACCCGGCGGGTGATGCCCAGGGCCTCCGCCGCCTTGGTCTGGTTGCCGTCGAGCCGCGCCAGCGCCTCGCGGATCAGCTCTCCCTCGAAGCGAGCGACGGCGTTCTCGAAGCCGAGCCGGCCCTCGCGCACGTCTTCGCGGAGCGCCTCGGTGCGCCCGGCGGCGACGATGGCCTCGGGCAGATCGGCCCGGGTGACGGCGTCGCCGTCGCACAGCGCCACGGCGTGCTGCACCGCGTTCTCGAGCTCGCGCACGTTGCCGGGCCAGGGGTAGCGTTCGAGCGCCGCCATCGCGCCGCGCTCGAAGCGCGTGGGCCCCGCGCCGAACTCGCCCCGCGCCGCCTGCAGGAAGCCGGCCGCCAGGAGCGGCACGTCGCCCTGGCGCTCGCGCAGGGGCGGCATGCGCAGGGGCACCACGTTGATGCGGTGGAAGAGGTCTTCGCGGAAGCTCCCCTCGGCCACGGCGTGGCGGAGATCGCGATTGGTGGCGGCCACGATGCGCACGTCGACGGGGATCGTCTTGCTGCCGCCGAGGCGCTCGATGCTGCGCTCCTGGATCGCGCGCAAGAGCTTGGCCTGGTGGGTGGGACCGAGCTCGCCGATCTCGTCGAGGAAGAGGGTGCCGCCCGCCGCCGACTCGAAGCGGCCGATGCGCTGATCCTGGGCGCCGGTGAAGGCGCCGCGCTCGTGTCCGAACAGCTCGCTCTCCATCAGGTTCTCGGGGATGGCGGCGCAGTTCACGGCCACGAAGGGCCCGCCCGCGCGGCTTCCGAGATCGTGGATGGCGCGCGCGGCGAGCTCCTTGCCGGTGCCGCTCTCGCCCTGGATCAGCACCGTGGCGGGGCTCCGGGCCACGCGCTCGAGGGTGTGGAACACGGCGCGCATGGGCTCCGAGCGGCCGACCAGCGCCCCCAGCCGATCGCGCTCCTCGAGCTCGTCGGTCAGGCGCCGGACCTCGTGGGCCAGGGCGCGCAGCTCGAGCGCCTGGCGGATCTTGTGCCGCAGCGCCTCCACCTCGAAGGGCTTGGTCACGTAGTCGGCGGCGCCGAGCTTCATGGCCTCGACGGCGGTGTCGACGGTCTTGGTCGCGGTGAGCACGATCACCGGTGGCCCGTCGCCGCGCTCGTGCAGCTCGGCCAGGAAGTCGAGCCCGCTCTTTCCGGGCATCACCAGGTCGAGGAGCACGAGGTCGACGGGCATCTCGGCCAGGGTGCGCAGCCCGGCCTCGGCGCCGTCGGCGGTCACGACGTCGCAGTCGCCCTTGAGCAGCATCCGCAGCGACTCGCGAACGCTGGTCTCGTCATCCACCACGAGCACACGCGGCATGCCCGCAAAGCTAGCGATTCGTTCTATTCAACCGCCGGTAGATCGAGGATGACGAGTGTCTCGTCCGGCTGGCCGTGCTCGAAGCGGAGCGAGCCGTTCTGCAGGGCCACCAGGTGCTCGGCGAAGAGCACGTCGATCGAGGTGGCGTCGAGCCCGAGCGCCTGGCGCGCCTTGTCCGAGGGGCTCGGGCTGGCCTGATCCGGGCTGTAGAAGCGCAGCAGGATCTGCACCGTGGGTCCGCCGTTGCGGCCCACGGTGTGGTACTTGGACGCCACGAAGAGGTCGGCCCGCTCGGGCACCCAGGCCAGCGCGCGGTGCAGCAGCGACGCCAGTGCCAGGCGCAGCAGCTCGGGGTCGGCGATGGCCAGCGGCCGGGTGGGGTCCAGCTCCTGCAGCACCAGCAGCCGGCGGCGCTGGATCTCCGGGCGGTGCTCCTCGAGCAGCCCCTCGAGCAGGCCGGTGGCGTCCACCGAGGTGAGCTTCGGGCTGCCGACGTCGGCGAGCTCCTGCAGTCGGTCGAGCAGCGACTCGATGCGCTCCACCTCGGCCAGCACCTGGCCGCCGAACTCGTCGCGGAACTCCGGGTCCTGGTGCCGCTCGGGGAGCAGTGAGGCGAAGGTGCGAAGGGTCACGAGGGGATTGCGTACCTCGTGAGCCATCGACCCCGCGAGGCGCGCGAGCAGCGCCGCCTGCTCGGCCCGCTCGGTCGGCGCAGCGCCGGGCGCTTCGTCTTCGAGCGCCGGCGAGCCCGGCGCATCCGCGTGGCCGTCGGAGCTCGGGCCCGGGCTCGTGTCGGCCGTGGGCTGCAGCGTTCCCTCCACGGGCTCGGGCTCCATGGGCACCAGCTGCGGCGGATCCTGGGGCGCCGGCTCTGCCGTGAAGCTCTCGCCGCCCAGGGCCTCGAGGGCGTCCTCGGCGTCGGGCAGGTCGTCGTGGTCCGCGCTGGCCGACGTCTGCAGGCCGGCCGTGAGCGGCGTCCCCGGCTCGAGGGCGAGATGCTCGGTACCGAGCACCTCGGGGGCGGGCTCGGGCAGCCCCTCCAGGGTCCGCGCGATCACGCTCTCGAGCTCGCGGAGGTTTCCGAGCCACGGGTGGCTGGCCAGGGCCGAGAGGGCGTCCTCGCCGAGCACCGGCGGGGAGACGCCACGGCGGGCGCAGGCGTCCGCGATGGCCAGGACCGCGAAGGGCTCGATCAGGGCGCTGCGCTCGCGCAGGGGCGGCAGCTCCACGACGTGCCGGCCGAGCGCCGTCTCGAGCGGGCTCTCCGGGGCGAGGCCGGCGGCCCAGCCGGGGGCCCAGCGAGGTGCGGGGCCCGCGGTCGCGCACCAGCGCGCCGGCGGCAGCTCGGGCGTGCCGCCGAGCTCGATCCAGCCCTGCACGACCCGCTGGGTCGCCTCGGAGAGCCGGTCGGCGTCCATCAGGCACAGGGTGATCGGCCCGCCCGAGGCGTCCGCGGCCAGCCGCTCGGACTGGGCCCGGGCGACGTCCTCGGGGCTCGTCGTCTCGGTGCAGGGCAGGGTGAGGAGCGTCCCGGCCCGGTCGCCTCCGCGCGCGTGGAGCAGGTGCACGAGGAGCAGCCGGCCGGTGCCCGGCTCGCCGCGAACCAGCAGGCGGTCGAGGGACGGGCGTCGCGAGAGGACCGCGAGGTCCAGATCCTGGAAGAAGCGGCCGGCCTGGGCCTCGAGGGCATGCAGGCGGCGGCGTGCGGCGAGGCCTCGCGGCCGCGGAGCGAGCAGCCCGAGCAGGGTGCGCTCGAGCGCGCCGGGCGGGGAGGGCCAGGCGAGGCACGCACAGTCGAGCCCGGCGAACAGCGCCTGCGCTCGCGTTCCCTCGACGCGCGGATCGTGCAACACGAGCCAGCGCGCGCGGCGGAGCCGCGTGGCCTGCGCGTCCGCGAAGGCGAGTGCGTCCTCGAGCTCGCTCGCGCCCAACACCACGACATCGGCCACGGCATCGGCCACCGCGCCCGCTTCACGCCAGCGTGCATCGTCCGGCGCTGCGGACACGATCGTCCCGAAGCGCGCGAGCTCTCGTTCGAGGCGTGCGCGCCGCAACGGGTCGCGGTCGATGATGCAAAGAACGGTCATGTGGAGTGTTCGAGGGCCTGCGCGGGAGAGCTTCCCGCGAATGGACGGATGCCACGCGAGCACAGATCCCGCCAGATGCTGCGCAAGCCACGTGCCAATTCAGAGATGGAGGAACCCCTCGTGGGTGTCCCGCGATGCCCCGCCGGTAACGCCGAGGGCAGGGCATGTGCACGGGCGGGGTGCAAGCTGCCGCTCTCCCTGCGGAAGCGCCGGGATTCGCGCTTCCTGGCCCGAACAGCGGGGTGGCCTGGTGCGTCCAAGCCCAGCGGGGGCAGAGGCCCAAACGGCGTTGCGGGCGGCGTTGCGGGCCCCGGAAGCCCGCGACCCGCGGGCATCGAGCCCGCGTTTCGCCGCGCGGGACCGAAAGGGTTGGGGGAAAGTGGGAGAAACTTTACCCATGCAGGCTCGTCGGGTGCGCGTGGTTTGCCGGCCCGGGGCGGCTCTGCCAAGGTTGAAGATCCAGGGGGGATCGGGAGCCCGAATCCGGCGACCGGGTGCGGAGCTCACCGACGG
>JASJCN010000007.1 GCA_030065975.1 Myxococcota bacterium | reverse complement strand
TCCGAGTCGAGCACCTCGGGAGCCGTCTCGACCTCGAGCGCGCGCCCCAGGCGAAGCCGCTCGACTAGCGGCGAGATCACGCGCTCCCGGCCGTCGTCGCCCTGGCCCTGCCAGGACAGCGTCACATTGGGCGCCGCACTGCAGAGCTGCGCGAAGAGGTAGCGCTCCTCGTCGGCCGAGCGGGACTTGATGGGCAGATCGGGAAGCACGGCCAGGAGCGGCCGCCGCACGTCGTCGCCGAGCAGCGGATCCTCGTTGGCGATCCTCGGGAACACGTCGCGGTTCATCCCCACGACGAAGAGGCGGTGAAAGCACAGCCCGCGTGCCTCGGTGACGGAGAGGAGCTGCACGCCGCCCCCCTGGCCGCCGAGTCGCACGGCGCCCGCGCCATCGAGCTCGCGGCGCAGGAGCAGGCCGAGCTCGCCCGGTGCGAGCCGCGTGGCTCCGGGAAGGTCGCGCTCGAGCGCCGAGAGGGCCGAGAGGATCTCCTTGCCACCGGGAAGATCGGGCCGGACGCCGAGCGCCCCGGCGGTGAGCCGCCGGAGCGCCTCCACGGCCGCGTCGAGGCGGTCCGCAGCGTGGGCGGCGTCGAGCGCGTCGAGGGTCGCACGGGCCCGGTCACGCGCGCGTTCGAGGCGCCGCTTCGAGACGTGACGCCGCACGTCGACGGACGGCGAAGCGCCCTTCTCGCTCTCGTCCTCGGCACCGTCGGCGTGCTCCAACGCGCGCAGCGAACGAAGCGGGTAGGCGCCCCGGTCGCCGAGGAGGGCTTCGAGGGCGAGGTCTCGCACATCGCGCAGCCGGCCGGCCCCGATGCCGTGCAGGGCCAGCCGAAGCTCCCCGGCGCGGACGGCGTCGGCATCGGGCAGCAGCTCGAGCCAGCGGTCGACGGGACAGCCCTCGCCGCGCTCGAGCAGCTCGAGCCAGGCCCGGCACCGCCGTGCGGCCGGGCCGGGCGAGGAGAGCGCCCCCGAGTACGGGATCGACAGGCGTTCGAGCTGGGTGGCGAGCGCGATGCGGTAGGCCTCGGGATCCCGCGCCACGACGGCCATGTCCGTGGGCGACTCGCCGGAGTCCAGATGACGACGCAGGGCCTCCGCGACGAAGCGCGCCTCGGCCTGGGCTCCCGGCGCGCGCACCAGCGCGATCTCCGCCTCGTCGATCGCGACCGGCGCCTCGTGGCGCTCCGGTGCCGCCACGTGCTCGCGCAGGCGCGCGGTGAAGCGCGGACCCGGCCCGGCCGAGGGCTCGTCCGGGTCCGCGGCCTCCGCCGGGTCGACTGGATGGTCGATCCAGAGCTCGGCGCCGGCGGCGTGTACCAGGGCCGCGAGCAGCTCCGACTGGGCCCCGGTGGCGTCGGCGAAGCCGTGGATCCAGATCTCCCGATCCGGGAGCGGGGTGCCGCTGCGCAGTCGATCGGCGGCGAAGCGGAACAGGCCGGCCCGAGCCTCGGCGCCCAGGCTTCCAAGCTCGGTGACGACGTCGGCCGCGACGCGCAGCAGCGCCTGGGCGCGCGCGGCGCCGGGGCCGAGCTCGGCCGCCGCCTCGATCGCTCCCTCCGCGAGGGCGGGCTCGAAGCCCGCGTCGAGCAGGTCGTCGACCGAGGCCACGGCGACGCCGAACCCGTCGTTCAACGGGTCGAGGCGGCGCCGCAGCTCGTCGTGCCGGCGCGCGTGGCGCCGCACCAGCACCGGGAGCAGCCGGCGACCGACGGCCACCCGCTCGGCGACGCCTCCCGCGTCCGCTCCGGCGGTCGCTCCGGCGGTCGCTCCGGCGGTCGGGCTGGAGGCGAGCTCGAACGCCAGCTCGAAGCTCGTCTGGATGCGGAGGCCGGCGAGGCCACCGAAGCGGCGCGCACACGCGACGCCGATCTGATCGCGCAGCGTGCGCGAGGGAACCAGGATGCGTGCGCCGGCCGCGAGGCGCTGCGGATCCTCGAGGACAGAGCGTCGGTACGCGTCCACTCGATCGAGCAACGCGCGCCGCGTCGCCCGCGCCCCGGCCGAGATCCGCACGGTGCCGGCGCGCTCCTCGCCGGGCTCTTCCCGCGGGCTCTCCTCGGGCTCTTCCGACGGAGACGCGAAGAGCCCGAGCTGCTCCCCGGACGGGGTCTCCGAGGATCGACGGCGGGACATGGCCGGAGACTACACGTCTCTCCGCCGACACAGCGTTCGTTTCGGGGCTCTGGCGGGAGACGGGGGATGGGGGCCGAGGAGCGCTAGCCTTGCAGCGACGGCGCCCACCCTCGGGCGCGAGCCTGGAGGTCGCATGAACCCCCCGCGTTCGAGACTGCCGAAGCTCCTCGCCTTGCTGCTCGCGGCTCCACTGCTCGGGCTGCCGAGCCTGGCCCTCGCCGGGCCCAGTGGCTGCGACCACGGGCGCGATGCCGGCATCCTCGCCGAGGCCGACCCGAAGCTGGATCCGGGTGCCGACCCGACGGTGGATCGGGGTGGCAGCGCGAGCGCCCCGCCGCAGCCCGCACCGGCTCCGGCCGCCGACCCCGCGACGCCCGCGGCCCCGGCACCCGGCAGCAGCGCCGGCGCGACCCCTCCGACGACCGGTCCGGGCGACGCGATCCGCCAGGCCGCGGACGAGATCGACGAGCTGATCCTCGGTGTGGCCCGCGGCGCCGAGGCGGCCGCCCCGCACCTGCGCGACGCCGCCGATCACGTCGGCGCCCTCGCGGATGCCGCGGGCCCGGCCCTCGACGAGCTCACCCGCGCGCTGCTCGCCGTCGCGTCGGCGGGAAGCGTCGAGCTCGACGCGCTGGCCCAGTCGCTGGAAGACGCAGCCAAGGCCGCCGAGGAAGCCGCGCGCACGCAGCCCTAGGCCGGACATCGGCGGCGCGAATCCCGCTCCGCCCTCGATCGAATGCTCTTCGCCCAGGATGGGGGGACGATGATGCAGACCGAGCGAACCACGCGTTCCGCGCACGACGAGCGAACCACGCGTTCCGCGCACGACGAGCGAACCACGCGTTCACCGCAGGACGAGCCCGCGGTGCGATTGCCGGCCGGAGAGACCGGCTCCTCGCTGCTCCACTCGCTGCTGCGCCAGGCCGCCGAGCGCTGGCCCGAGTCGCTCTCGGTGGCGCAGCTCGACCCCGACGCGAGCCGCTTCAAGCGCCGCTATACCGATGCCGTGGTGCGCTTCGAGGCGGCCCGCGTGGCCGCGCCCGAGCGCCTCGAGATCGGCCGCTTCCTCGTCGAGCGCGCCCAGGCCGGCCTCGTGTTCGGCTCGGCGGACGATCCGCGAAGCGAGCCGCTTCCGCTGGGCGAGGTGCTCGACACGGCCACGCCGGGACCGGAGCTGCGCGTCCACGCCACGAGCAACTCCGCGAGCGAGCGCACCCGGCTGTCGCCGCGCGTTCCCTACGGCGACCGCGAGTACCGGGGCCTCGAGATCGAGACGTTGGCGGGCGAGCTGCTCGCCGACGCGCGGCTGTCGCAGGCGGCGGCCGACGCCCTCGTCTGGGTGATGCGCAACGGCCTCGACGAAGCCGGTCGCATCGATCTCGGCGGACGTCGGATCGCCATCCTCGGGGCCGGAGCCGAGATCGCTCCGACGCCGCTCTTGCTCGCCGCCGGGGCCGACGTGCTGTGGATCGACGTCAACGAGCCACCGGCGGAGTTGCTCGAGTCGGGCTTCTCGGGACGCCTGTTCGTTCCCGAGGGCGGGAGCGACCTCCTGGCGCGGCCGGCCGAGACCGCTGCCGCCATCCGGGCCTTCGCCGAGGGAGAGCCCGTCGACCTCGGCCTCTACGCCTACGCACCGGGCCAGGGGCAGGAGTGGCGCCTCACCGGCGCGATGAACGCGATCGTGGATTCCCTCCCGGGGCTGGTGCGCTCCGTCGGTCTCCTCGTGTCGCCCACCGCACCGGTGGTCCTCACTCCCGACGAGGTCGAAGCCGCCGAGTCGCGCAACGCGGGACGTCCGTTCTGGCAGCGCGCCCTCGAGAGCCTGCGCGTCGTGGCGCCGGGCTACGTCGAGGCGGGCGCCGCGCGCCTGCTCAAGTCGCTCGTCTCGGTACAGGGGCCGACGTATCAGGCGGCGCAGTACATCGGCAAGATCCTCGCTGCCGAGCGCTGGGCCACGACGGGTCCCGGCGACGCGGGGCCGGTCAGCGTCTCGGCCAACCTCGCCGCGATCACCATGACGCGCTCGCTGCGGCATCCCGTCTTCGAGGCGGCGTTCCTCGGGGCTGGCGCCTTCGGCGTCGAGGCCTTCGAGCCCGCGACCACTCGCGCCCTGAACGGCCTGCTCTGGATCCACGACCTGCAGAACCCCGACGCACCCGGCTCGATCGACCACGAGGCCAGCCCGGCCGAGCGCGCCGCCGCCCTGCAGCACCAGCAGATCCACGGCGGGCTCTACTCGGTGCCGTGGGAGATCGAGCCGGCGATCCGCGTCGCGGCCCTGCTCGGCCTGGTGCGGCGTCCCTCGCTGGTGGGCGGCCTGATCGGCGGGCGCTAGTCGGTCGTTGGCCGGTCGATTGGCGGGCGCTAGCCGTCGCTCGCGGCCTCGAGCGGACGGATCTCGATGATCGCGCGGTCGGCGTAGCGGCCGGACACACGCGACGCGAGCAGCGCGAGGCGCATCTGCCAGCCGTACTTGGCGACCACCGCCGCGAGCCCGTCCTGCTGATCGGCCGGGTCCTCGACCATGCGCGCCTGCACCTCGAGCCAGCGCTCGGGGCTCGTGAGCCGGCCGCGTACGTCGCAGGCACACAGGCGCGCCCGGCTGCCGGCGCGGATCCGCTTGGCCTTGCCGGAGGTGCGGTTGGTGTAGACCACCAGCCGGTCGCCGTCGGGTGCGATCCAGACCGCCGTACGCACCTCCTTTCCGCTCTTGCGGAAGGTGGCGAGGCTCACGTAGTCCTCGTGTCCCAGGGCCTCGAACGCGGCGCGGTCGTCGCTCATGGTGCGGGCCTCCATGCGATGCGGTCGGACCCGAAGCTTCCGAGCCACCATCCGCCCGGCGCTTCGAGGGCGACCGAGGCCGCTCCGAACACGGAGCGGCCGTCGTGGGAGAAGAGCCGCGTGACCTCGAGGGTCTCGGGGTCCATGCGCAGCACCTCGAAGGCGATGGGGCAGGTCCCCTCCTTGCGCGAGGTGCAGCCCACGAGCTCGGACATGCCCGTGTCCTGCCCGGTGATCAGGAGCTGGCCCGACGAGTCCCAGCTCAGGTTGTCGCCGCGAATGCCGAGGTCGACCGAGCGGGGCTCTCCCCCGTCGACGGGGACGGCGACCAGGCGCCGCGCGGCCCACGCCGTGAAGTAGAGCGTGCTCCCGTCCGCCGACACCTCGACGCCGTTCGGCGTGGGCGCGCGACTGCCGGCGACCTCGCTCCAGCCGGCCCCGTCGGTCCAGCGGATCAGCTCGCCCGTGTCCCCGCCCATCAGGAGGCGGACGTTGTCCGTGAAGCCCGGATCGCGCGGGAGCATGTTGGCCACGACCAGCGATCCGTCGGGAAGGAACACGAGGTCGTTGCCGAAGCTCTCACCGGGGAGCAGCAGGCAGCCGAGCCAGGAGAGCGTGGGCCCTTCGCCGTCGGCTCCGAGAGCGAACAGCTCGACGGCCTCGCGTCCCCCGTGATTCACCACGGCGAGCCGCGAGCCGTCGGGGCTCAGGTCGATGCCATGGGGCGCGAAGCGATCGGCGAGCGGCGGGCCCGGGCACTCGGCGTCGCCGACCTCGGCGTCCGGGGCATCGGCTCCATCGAGCGGATGGAGCACCCGGCGCGTGTCGTCGCCGGGGCGCCAGGCGAGCAGGCGTCCCGGGTCGCCCTCGCTGCGACCCATGGGCGCCATCTCTGCCATCAGCAGCCACTCGCCTCCGGCGAGCAGCACGAGATCCTCGGGATTCTCGAAGCCGCAGGTCGGCTCGAAGCCCTCCCCCGCCTCGCAGGCGGTGTAGGGCTCGGCGAAGCCGCAGGCCATGGACAGGCTGCACAGTGCGAGCAACGAGACGGCGACGCGCGTGGCGATCGGAGCTCTCCTTCGCGGCCGCGACCTCGCGCGCGCGTGCAGCGGTGGGAGGGATCGGAGGAATGGGGCGGGGATGGTCTCGCATCCCCCGGTGTTGCGCCACGGCCGGGTGCGCCATGTTCGGGCCATGGTGCCGAAGATCGGAATCCCTCCGTGCCTGGACGCGTCCGAGCGCATCCGTGCGGGGCGTCGCACGCACTACCTGGACGTCCGCTATGCCGAGTGCCTGGCCGAGGCGGGCGCCCTGCCCTTCTACCTGCCGGCACCGGCCGCGCCTGCGGCCGCGATCGAGGCACTCGACGGCCTCTTGCTCCCGGGAGGCGACGACTTCCCGTCGCCGACGCCACTGCCCCCCGAGGCGCGCCTCGACCCCGCCGCCCCGGAGCAGATCCGCTACGACACCGCCCTGCTCTCGGCGGCGCTCGAACGCGGCATTCCCGTGCTCGGCGTGTGCTACGGCATGCAGCTGCTGGCCCTGCACTACGGCGGAACGCTGATCCACGACCTGGCGACCCAGGCCCCCTCGGCCCGGGAGCATCGGCTCCCCGAGTCCGAGACCCACCCGATCCGCGTGGCAGCGGGCTCGCGACTCGCGGACGTCCTCGGCCCGGAGCCGAGCCCGGTGAACAGCCTCCACCACCAGGCCGTGGCCGACGCAGGCCGCCTCTCCGCGGTGGCCTGGGCGGAAGACGACTGCATCGAGGCCGTGGAGGACCCGGACCGCGACGGGTTCGTGGTCGGCGTGCAGTGGCACCCCGAGAAGCTCCGGCCCGAGGAGCGCAGGCCCCTGTTCGAGGCCTTCGTCGCCGCGACCCGCCGTTAACGATCCCCCGGCAGAGCCGGGGGAATTGAGGATTGTGAGCCGCTCAAAGCGGCAGGACGGCCGCTGCGCGGCCTGGCGCCCCCTAAAGGGGGCCGGGTGAAGCCTAGATCAGGCTCTGTTGCTCGAGGCGAACGTCCTCGGCCTCGTGACTCGCGATGTAGTTCCGGACCCGCTCCTCGTCCCGACCCACAGTCGACACGAAGAAGCCTCTCGCCCAGAAGTGCTGCCCCACGAAGTTCCGTTTCCGCTCCCCGTAGGTCCGCGCGATATGGATCGCGCTCTTCCCCTTGATGAACCCGATCACCTGCGAAACCGAGAACTTCGGCGGAATCGCGATCATCATGTGAACGTGGTCCGAGGCCAGGTGGCCCGCCTCAATCTCGCTCTCCTTCTGCTGGGCCAACCGGCGAAACACCCCTCGAAGATCCTCTCGGATCTGCCCGTACAGCACCTTTCGGCGGTACTTCGGGATGAACACCACGTGGTACTTGCACTCCCACTCGGTGTGGTTCAACGTCCTGGTGTCTGACACGTAGAAACTCCCTCTCGATGAAGCTTTGGCGGCTCACGAGAGGGAGTTTGCGTTCGGGACTCCCGGCACTGTCAAACTGTTCCTGCCACCCCGGCAGAGCCGGGGGGACTCCCGATTGGGCTAGTACTGCTTCGCGGGGAAGAAGTCCCCGCGGCCCTCGGGCGTCACGTCGAGGAAGTGCCAGAGCGGATTCAGCAGGTCCATGCCGCGGAAGCCGGGCTCCCCGTAGAACGCGGACTGCGAGTAGAAGTGCACGATCTCGCCCGCCTCGTTGCGGGTGAAGACGGAGACTCCGGGCTGCTGCCCGCCCTCCTCGTTCTCGAAGCCGAGCCGTCTCTTGAGATCCGACTCGCCCGCCGCCACGACCCGCAGGTTCTTCCAGCCACGGGCGCGCGCGTAGGCACCGAAGAGACCGGGGTCTCCGGCGATGAACACGGCAAAGTGGACCTTCTGCTCGAGGTGGGGCAGCACGCCGTCGTAGCCGTCCGCCCAGCACGTGCACATGGGGCACGGCGAGCTCATGCTGCCGCCGTACATGAAGTGCATCAGCACCACGGGCTTGTCGCTCTCGTCGAAGAGCTCGGAGAGCTTCACGGGCGCGAGCTGACCGTCGCGGATCTCCTGGAAGGTTTCGTCCGCCACCACCTGGTCGTGAGGAAGGCCGCGCCGCAGCTCGGCCACGCGTTCGCGCTGGTCGCGCAGGGCGATCTCCGCCTCCTGGATCTCGTCGCGGACCTTCGCATACTCGGGGGACTCGCCGGCGAGCCTGCCTACCGTCGTCGTCATCTGGGTTCTCCTTCGCTGCGAAGCAGGGCTTCGAGCTTGTCGAGGATCGAGCTCCAGCCGCCCTGGTGCCCGTCGTAGTCGTCTCCCTCGCGCGGGAGCTCGTCGTGCACCAGGCGCAGCCGCGTCCGCTCGGGGCCGAGCGGATCGAGGCTCACGGACACGCGGGTCCGGGCCACGGCCTCGGGCACGAAGTCGGAGACCCAGGTGAACACGAGCCGCCGCGGGGGCTCGATCACCAGGTACTCGCCGCTCTGCCCGAAGTCGCGCTCGCTCCCGTGCATCACCACCTTGAACGTTCCACCGACCCGGAAATCGACATCCACGGTCGCGCTTTCCAGCTCGCCCGGAACCAGCCAACGGGCCATGCGCTCGGGGTCGTGGAGCGCCTCGAAGACGCGCTCCGCCGAGGCGGAGAGCTCCCGCTCCTGGACGATGGAGCCGGACTCAATCGCCACGGCGATCCTCGGCCAGCTCCCGCTCCAGGGCGTCGAGACGTTCCTCCCAGAAGGCCGCGTAGCCGTCCAGCCAGTCCGACAGCGCCCGCAGGGGCTCGGCGCGCAGCGAGAGGTGGTGCTCGCGCCCGCGGACCTCGCGATGGACCAGGCCCGCCCGCTCGAGCACCCGGACGTGCTTCGAGACCCCGTAGAGGGAGATCGGGAAGGGGCGCGCGACCTCGCTCACGGTGGCCGGGCCCCGCCGCAGCCCCGCCACGATGGCCCGGCGCGTCGGGTCCGCCAGGGCGCCCAGCGTCCGGTCGAGCGCGGCGTCCGGCTTGCGGTCGCTTCCAGCCGCCGAATGATCAACCATATGGTTGAGGGTACTCCGCAGCCCCCGCGCCGAGCAAGGCCCATACCACTCCCTGCTCTTCTCCCTGTTCCTCTCCCTGCTGGCGGGTCGTTCGCCGAGTCGCTCCGGCGCGCCTTCGACGACCCGCAGGAGTGCGGCGTCCACCACGAGCCCCTACGCCAAGCCGTTCGCGCGGCTTCCGGATCCACGACTGCCTGCACGTCGTGACCGCGTGCATCGAGCCCGCTCGACGAGCTCACGCTCCAGGCCTTCTGCCTGGCCCAGCTTCGCCTCCCCTGTTTCGCCATGTGTCGGTGGTGCTGCGCGGATGACCGACCTCGAGCCCCGCTCGATCACCCCGGTGAGGGATTCGATCACCGAGGTGCGCGCCCGACGGGCTCGACGGCAACTCGTACGCAATCCAGCGGTAGCCCCGGGCGAAGTCGGGCGCGAAGGGCCGCGGCTGGTATGGTGGGTCCCCCTGGCCTACATGGAGAGGCTCGGGATGCCGACGAGGGTCGAGCCCCGGCGCGGCGGCCACGCCCCAACGGAGTCCGGATTCCGACGATGAAGAACCGCAGCCTGATGAACCTGTTCCTGGCCCTGCCGCGCCCCCTCGCACGCGGGGCGTATGCGCTGGCCCGGGCCACCGTGCTGCGCGACGCCCGCCTCGAGATCTTCGACACCGTGTTCGGGCGCTGTGCGAAGGACGGGACCACGGGCGACTACCTCGAGTTCGGCGTGTACCGCGGAACCTCGTTCGTGGCGGCCCACGGCGCGTCCAAGCGCCACGGCCTGGGACACCTGCGGATGTTCGCCTTCGACTCCTTCGGCGGCCTGCCGAACAGCGAGGGCGTGTTCAACGAGGGCGACTTCGTCTCGGACGAGGATCTCTTCCGCCGCATCGTCGACAAGGCGGGCGTGCCCTCCGAGCGCGTCCACGTCGTACGAGGCCTCTACGACGACACCTGCAACCCGCAGACGAAGCAGAAGCACGGGCTCGAGCGCGCGGCCGTGATCCACGTGGACTGCGACCTCTACACCTCGACGAAGGTGGTGCTCGACTTCTGCGAAGAGCTGCTCCAGCCGGGCACGGTGCTGATGTTCGACGACTGGTACGCCTTCGGCGACGACTCCGAGGAGATGGGCGAGGCGAAGGCGTTCGACGAGTGGCCGCTGAAGGACTGCTTCGACGTGCTCTACGACCGGCCCGCCGATCAGTGCAAGGGCTTCGTCATGACCCGGCCCGCAGACGGCGTGCGGGCCGCGGCCGCCGACGTCTCCAGCAACGGCTGATCGCGGCGGGCCCCTGGAGCCAGAGCCGGGGGGCCCCTAGAGCCAGAGCCGGGTGATCGCGACGTCGGCGATCAGCCCGAGCAGGAAGAAGGCGCCGAAGCGGCGGGTGTACCAGAACGCCGCCGCCACCAGGTAGAGCGGCCATACTCCGTCGGGGAGATCGTCCGGCGGCTCGCTCGGACGGGGCGAGCCGTACACCTGGAAGACGCGCTTCAGGGACGGGACGGCGAGCAGCGTCACCAGCATGGCCGGCGTGAAGTAGCCGGTCGCGACCAGGTAGACGATCACGCCGAGCTGGGCGAGCAGCATGGCGATCACGGTATGGCGCGAGAGCGACTCGCCGAGGATCACCGGGAGGGTCCGGATCTTCTTCTCGCGGTCGGCGTCGAGCTTGTCGATGTGCTTGCCGAACAGGACCGCGGTGGGCCCGAGGGCGTAGGCGAGGCTCGCGATGGCGACGTCCTGGCTCCACACGCCGGTGATCACCAGATAGGTGCCCCCGACCATGAGCGGGCCCCAGACGGCGAGCACGGCCGGCTCGCCCATGCCGATGTACTTGAGCGGCCAGGTGTAGAAGAGCACGAAGAACGCACCCGCGGCGAGCAGCCACAGGACCGGCATGCCGCCCTGGACCACCAGGTAGGCGCCGATGGCCAGGGCCGCGCCGCCGGTGATCGCCGCGTAGGTCATCAGCTGGCCCACGGAGAGGAAGCCGGCCTCGACGGTCTGCGGGCCGTACTGGGTGCGGAAGTAGTTGTCCTTGTCGACGCCCTTCCAGTGATCGGTCAGGTCGTTCAGCAGGTTGTTGGTCGCGTGGGCGAGGCACAGGCCCGCGGTGGCCAGCGCAAAGAGGCCGAAGTCGAAGGCACCGGCCTTCACCGCCAGCGCGCCGGCGAAGGCAGCGGAGGTGAAGGTCATGATGATCACGGCCGCGCGCGTCGCGATCAGCCAACGCGAGACGAGATCGAGCGCGTCCCAGTCGGACTTCTCGATGCGCGGCATCACCGTGAGCGCCTGGCGCCACATGGCGAAGTTGGGGCGGACGAGGCTCGCTCGCGGCGATTCGGGAAGTGCGGCGTCGGGCATCGGGAATCCTCCGAGCCGCCATCCTAGCAGCCGGCCCGACCCGCCTCGGCAAGAGCCGCCTCGGGTCTCTCAGTCCCGCCTTCCGAGGCGACCGGCGAGGTCGATGCGCAGGCCCGCCCAGATCGCCGCCAGGCCCTGGCGCTCGCGTCGCACGACCGGCTCCGGGAGGTCGGCCAGGGCATCGGCCAAGGGCTGGCGATACCACGGGAAGAGGCCCGCGGGCGGCGCCTCCGGGGGCCAGTAGCGCACCTCCACGCTCTCGGTGCTGCCGCGAGGGGTGCCCGAGAGCACCCCGCAGCGGAACACCCGGGCCACGTGGGGCAGGAACCCGCTGCGATGGTAGTCGCCCACCCTGGCCTCGACGGCGACCTGCACGCCGGTCTCCTCGAACACCTCGCGCACCACGGCTTCCTCGTCGCTCTCCCCGGGCTCGGGGCGTCCGCCGGGGAGCTCCCACCCGCGCAGGTCGCTGCGCACGGCGAGCAGCAGCCCTTCGGGCCCGAGGATCACCGCCTGCACGACGGTCGGCGGCGTGCTCGCGAGGTGGTTCGCGAAGAGACCCTTCCAGGCGGTGCCGAAGTAGCCCCCGAGCATGCCGCCCAGCATGCCGCCGCGCAGGCCGTCCGGAGCGCGCGAAGACCGCGGAGGCGTCACTCCACGATCTTGTTGAGGGGGTACTCGACGATCGCCTTGGCGCCGATCTCCACGAGCTCCGGCACCAGGTGACGCACCACCGACTCCTCGATGATGGTGTTCACGGCCGCCCACTTCTCGTCGGACAGGGTCGAGATGGTGGGCGTCCCGAGTGCGGGCAGGCGCTCGAGCACGCGAGCGAGATCCTTCTTCGGCACGTTCATCATCAGCCCCACGCGGCCCGCCGCGGCGATCGCCCCGCGCAGCATGAGCGTCATGCGGTCGAGCTTGCCCTTCTTCCACTCGTCCTTGATCGACTCGCGGTTGGCGATGAAGCGGGGCGTGCTCTCGACCACGGTATCGATCACGCGCAGTCGGTTGGCGCGGATGCTCGACCCGGTCTCCGAGACGTCGACGATGGCGTCGGCGAGGAGCGGCGGCTTGACCTCGGTTGCGCCGTAGGAGAACTCGAGCTCTGCCTTGACACCGTGTCGCTTCAGGTAGCGGCGCGTGAGACCCACCGCCTCGGTCGCGATCCGCTTGCCCTCGAGGTCCTCGACCCGCCGGAACTTCGACTCCTCCTTGCAGGCGAGGAGCCAGCGAACGGTCCGGTAGTTCGGCCAGGGCGCTTCCAGGTCGGCGAGCTCCTTGACCTTGGCGCCGTTCTCCATCACCCAGTCGACGCCGGTGATGCCCGCATCCAGGGCCCCCTGCTCGACGTAGCGCGCCATCTCCTGGGCGCGGATCAGGATGCACTCGATCTCCGGATCGTCGATCTCCGGATAGTAGGAGCGCGAGGCGATGCGGATGTTGTAGCCAGCCTTCTCGAAGAGGCTGACCGTCGTGTCCTGGAGGCTCCCCTTCGGCAGGCCCAGCTTCAGGATCTTCCGCTTGCGCGCGCTCACTTGCCGTACACCTCGGCGGGGTCGAAGACCTGCTCCCCATCCTCGCGCCAGCCCTCGCCGTCGCGAACGCGGAAGAAGCAGCTGCGCTGACCCGTATGGCAGGCCGCGCGGCCCTTCTGCTCGACGATCAGCAGCACGGCGTCCCCGTCGCAGTCGACGCGGAGCTCCTTCAGCACCTGGGTGTTGCCGCTCGACTCGCCCTTGTGCCAGAGCTCGTTGCGCGAAGTGCTCCAGTAGACCACCTCGCCGAGCTCGAGGGTCTTCTGGAAGGACTCGGCGTTCATGTACGCCACCATCAGGATCTCACGGGTCTCGTGATCCTGGGCGATGGCGGTGATGAGCCCGCCCCGCTTGTCGAAGTCCGGCGTGTCCTTTGCGCCCATGGGGCGCGGACTCTAGCAGGGCCGCCCGGGGCCGGCCGGCCGCGCTACTCGGCGAGCGCGGCCCCGAGGCGCTCGCGCAGGCCCGAAAGCTCGCCGAAGGCCTCGCCGCGGGTGTAGAGCTTCTCTCGCGCCGTCTCGTCCTCGATGGTGAGGATCCCGCGGCGAAGCAGCAACTCGAGGGCGTTCCTGAAGGTGGTGGTGTTCCAGCCCTCGCGGCGCTGGATCTCGCCGATCAGGTTGGCGCTCTCGAACTGGGCCTCGGCGGCCTTCTCGAGCGCCCTTGCCGAGGTGGGCTCGGGCAGCTCCTGCAGGGCCTGGGTCGCGGCGTAGTAGGCCTCGAGCAGGCTGCGCGTCTGCGCGGCCAGGAAGCGGAAGTAGCGCTGGCCCTTCTCCGTGGCGCGCAGGTCGCCGTCGGCGCGTTCGAGCGCGCCGATGCGCTCGAAGTAGTCGATGAAGGCGTCGAGATGCACGGCCATGACCATGGCGCGGGGCACGAAGAACTCGGCGTAGAGGAGGTCGAGCCAGAAGGCCAGGTCCTCGCGCAGCTCACGCTCGCTCGTGCCGCGAGCCAGGCGGCGGGCGATGATGCTCGGTGCGGCCAGGAAGTGGAAGATGCCGTTGCGGTAGACCTCGAGGGCGCGGCGCCGCGACTCCTCGAAGAACACGATCTCGCCCCGGGCGTCCTCACGCGTCTGGATCAGGCCCGAGCGCAGCAGGAAGGGGATCGACTCGGTGAACTCGCCCTCGTCGGCCTCGAGCGCCGGGGTGAGGTGGACGTCCTGGAGCTTCAGGAGCTCGGTGACCTCGCCCATGCGCTCGACGAGCTCGCTGCGGAACATGCCGCGGCGGTCCTCGCCCAGCAGCGCCGCCGCCGCGACGCTGGTGGCGCTGGCCGCCATCGCCCAGTTGATGCGCTCCACCACCGAGTTGCCGAGGCGCTCGGTGAACTCCCGGCGGACGGGCTCGGTGGCCTCGGTGTCGGTGCGGAAGGCGTCGCGATTGCCCTCGAGCGCGTCGGCCAGGGAGATCGGCTCGCCGAAATTCAGGAACACGCTGCCGAAGCGCCGGGTCAGCACGCTCCGCGAGCGCACCAGCCCGAGCATGCTCTCGTCCTTCTTGGCCCCGCCCTCGAGCTCCTCGACCATCGAGCCCTCTTCCACCAGGCGCTCGTAGGTGATGGCGACGGGCACGAAGAAGAGGTCGCGGCGGCCGCTGGCCACGAAGGCGTCCACGACCCAGGAGACCATGCCGAGCCGCGGCGGCAGCATCTTGCCCGTGCGCGAGCGGCCGCCCTCGATGAAGAACTCCTGGGTGAACCCCTCGGCGACCAGGTATCCCACGTAGCGGCGGAACACCTCCTTGTAGAGCGGGTCGTCGAAGCTCTTGCGCAGGAAGTAGGCGCCGGCCCGGCGGAAGATGAACCCGAAGGGTCCGAAGCCCATGTTCTCGCGTGCCGCGATGTGGGGCGGCACCAGGTGGTTCTGGTAGAAGAGCCAGGAGAGGATCAGGAAGTCGAAGTAGGAGCGGTGGCTCGGGAGCAGCACCACGGGGTGGCGCTTGGCGTACTCGGCGACCTTCCCGAGCCCGCGGGTCTCGATGCCCGCGAAGAGACGCCCGAAGAGGGCGGTCACGATCCCGCGCAGGAACGCCAGCAGGGTCGAGTTCATGTTGGCCGCGATCTCGCGGAACATGCGCTCGGCCTCGGCGCGCGCGGCCTCGATGCTGCCCTTCTTGTCGTGGGCGCGGCGTTGGATCGCGGCACGCACGCTCGGGTGCTCGAGCACGCTCTCCTGGACCCGGTGCAGGGGCCGCAGGACCGGCCCCTCGACGGCCCGTTCCTCGCGGTAGAGGAAGAGCAGCAGCGAACGGCGCACCTTGCGCACGATCGTCGCCTCGCCTTCCTCGCGCCGGCCGGCGATGAATCGGGTGAGGTCGATCGGGTCGCCGGCGCGAACGGCGAGGCCGCGATAGCTCGCCAGGAAGGAGGCGACCTTGGTCACGTCCGAGGGACGGTTCTGGGCGCCATAGCCGAGGTTGAGGAAGCGCCGCTCGGCGCGCGGACCCTTGCGCCAGAACAGCGCCAGGGGCACGACGGCCACCTGTCGCTCGCCGTCCCAGGCGCTGCGGACGACCTCGGCGAGGAGGTCGCGCTCCTGCCGGCTCTGCTCGAGCGCCGCCTGGCGTCCCATCCACCAGCCGCGCAGGCGCGCGGTGCGCAGGAACAGGAACATGGACTCGCCGCTGTCCACCACTTCGCGGGTCTTCTGGGCCGCGCGCTCCCGGTCGGCGGCGAGGCGCGCCTCGCGCCCCATGCGTCGGCGCTGCCACCAGCCCCGGATGCCCACCTTGATCGGGCGGTAGTAGTAGAAGGACAGGCCGTTCGCGAAGGCACACAGCCGCAGGCCTTCGCGGATGAACAGCCAGTTGAAGAGGAAGTAGTCGAGCCGGCTCGCGTAGCGCATGACGTACACGACCGAGCCCTGCTCCTCGAGGGCGCGGAGCTTGGCCACCGTCTCCGGGTCGAGATCGAACCAGCGGAAGTAGCGGCGCGCGAAGCGCGCCACGATGCGGTTGAACTCCGTGGCCATGGCCGAGCGCGGATCGGCGACCTCGGCGGCGGGAAGCCGGAAGGGGGGAATCTCTGCGGAGGGGGTCTCCGGGGGAGCCCCGGCCTCCGGCGTCTGCGTGGGATCGCCGGCCATGGGGGGCAATCGTAGCCGTTGGCGGGCGAAGGGCCCCGCTTCCTCGGCCCCTCTGGACGCAGAAGGGCCCCCGCTCCCGACGGAGCGAGGGCCCTTGCCAGTCGATCGCCCCTCGATCGATCGCTCGATCGATTCCGGGGCCCGGCGGCCTACTCGGGGAGCATGATGTCGCCGATCTGGTCGGCGATCTCGGCGGGCGTCCAGAGCCCGCCGTCCTCCTTCTTGGTCACGCCCTTGGCCGTCACCACCTTCATCTCGGCGATGCGCCCGCCGCCGACGAAGAAGGTCTTGTTGGTGAGCTCCTTCGAGAGCTCGCTCGAGAGGTACACGATCAGCGGCGACACCAGGCCGGGCTTCATGCGCTCCTTCAGCTCGTCGGCCTGGAAGCCGGGCAGGTCGTCGGTGAGCCGGGTGAGCGCCACCGGCGCCAGGATGTGGCAGCGGATCCCGTACTTCTGGCCCTCGAGGGCCATGCAGCGGGTGAAGCCGGCGATGCCGGCCTTGGCGGCTCCGTAGTTCGCCTGACCGAAGTTGCCGTTCAGGCCCGACGTCGAGCTGGTGTTGATGATCACGCCGCCCTGGCCGCGCTCCTTCATGTGGTTGAAGGCCGGACGCGAGACGCAGTAGGTGCCCTTCAGGTGGACCGCGATGACGGGATCCCAGAGGTCCTCGGTGAGCTTGGAGACCGTCTTGTCCCGCAGGATGCCGGCGTTGTTCACGCAGATGTCGAGCTGCCCGAATGCGTCGAGGGCGGTCTTCACGATGCCCTCGCCCCCCTCGAGGGTGGCGACGGTGTCGTAGTTCGGGACGGCCTCGCCGCCCATGGCCTTGATCTCGTCGCAGACCTGGTCGGCCATGGCGGTGCCGCCGTCGCCGGAGCCGTCCCGGGCTCCACCGAGGTCGTTGATGACGAGCTTGGCGCCCTCCTTGGCCAGGGCCAGCGCGTGCTCGCGACCGATTCCGCCGCCCGAGCCGGTGACGAGGGCGACCTTTCCATCCAAGAGACCCATGGGATGCTCCTTCGCGTGGGGGATTCCGTTGGGCACGCGACCGGGGCTTGCGCGGGGGTCGGTGCGGGGCCGGCCTTTCGAGGCCGGGCGGCCGAGGCTAGCAGCGCGTTGACTCGCGAATCAAGCCAGCCTTCGGAGCGGGCCTTGGGACGCGAGCCGCCCTACGAGAAGAGCAGCGTCCGGAGCCGGGCGAACGACTCGAAGCCCAGGCCGCGGTAGAGGCGTTCGGCCGCGAGGTTGCCCTCGACCACCGCGAGCTGCACGTGGTCGGCGCCCGAGGCGAAGGCGCGCCGGCAGATCTCGGCCACGCCGACCCGGGCCAGCCCCTTTCGGCGTCGCGCCGGCCAGGTGTAGACGCCCTGGAGCAGCCAGCCCCGTGCGCACTGCACGTCGGCGTAGCCGACGAAGACCACGCGGCCGCCCTCCTCCACCACGGTGGCACGCGGCAGGCGACCCCGTACCCAGCGACGGAATCCCACCGGATCCCCGCGGAAGGCATCGGGCCGGTTCTCCTCCCGCAGGCTCGCCCGGGCCGCCTGGACCAGGTCGTCGAGGTCGGAGGCAGCGGCCGACCGCACGCGCAGCCCCGAGTCGGGCTCGGGCTCGAGGCCGATCTCCGGAGTCTGCGCGTCGAGGGCGAAGCCGATCTCGATGCGATCGAGCAGCGCGCGACGACCGCGCTTCTCGAGCCAGGTCCAGAGCGGATCCACCACCTCCTCGGTGCTCTTGACCAGCCCGGTGCCGACCCCGGAGAGGTGGGGGAACAGGGCTTCGAGCGCGCCGGGGCTCGCCGTCGCATCCAGCACGACGCTGGGCTGGGTCGACGCCACGGCGAGCAGCTCGTCGCCCTGGAAGGCGCCGACCAGCGCAGTGCGCAGGTCGATGCCGGTGGGCGGCTCCGCCAGGCGCAGAGCCATGTCGATCAGCGGCAGGTTGAGACGCGGCTCCCGTTCGAGATGGCGCAGCACCATCGCTCCGTCCTCGGCCACGATCGGCCGGACCCGGGTCGTCTCCACCGCCACCGCCATCACTCGATCACGGCGAGAACCGTGCCCTCTTCCACGTGGTCGCCCTCGGCCACGCGGATCTCGGCGAGCCGACCGGCGCAGGGGGCCTCGACGGGGATCTCCATCTTCATGGACTCGAGGATCAGGATCTCGTCCTCTTCCTCGACGGCGTCGCCGGCCTGCTTCTCGATCTTCCAGACGTTGCCCGAGATCTGGGATTCGACTTCGGTCGCCATCGGTCCTCCGCGCGGGCCTCGACCCCTCGGGGCCGGAGATACCACAGGAGCGTCCCGGGGTCCCGGGCCGGGCCGGCCGCGCGCCCTTTCGGTAGGTTGCCCCCCATGCTCGAGACCCTGAGTAGCGGCTTCAAGAACGCCCGTGAGCGCCTCCAGGGCGTCCGCGAGCTGACCGAGGACAACGTCGCCGACGCCCTGAAGGACGTGCGCGCCTCGCTGCTCGAGGCCGACGTCGACTTCGGCGTGGTCAAGGACTTCATCGCCCGGGTCAAGGGCCGGGCCCTCGGCGGCAAGGTCGAGACCCGGGTCAAGAACGCCCAGGGACAGACCGTCCGCATCACCCCGGGCCAGGCGTTCGTGAAGGTGTGCGAGGAAGAGCTCGTCGAGCTCATGGGGCCCGTCGACCCGTCGCTCTCGCGCAAGCAGGGCGCCACCTCGGTCATGCTGGTCGGCCTCCAGGGCGTCGGAAAGACGACGGTCGCCGCCAAGCTCGCCAACCACCTGAAGCGCGAGAGCCGGAAGGTGCTGCTGGTCGCGGCCGACACCCAGCGGCCGGCGGCGGTGCTGCAGCTGCAGCAGCTCGGCGAGAGCATCGACGTCCCCGTCCACGTGGGCGGCCCCGGCGACGAGCCCCCGGCGATCTGCGCCGCGGCACGCGAGCGCGTGCAGAACGAGGGCTTCGACGCGGTCGTCTACGACACCGCCGGCCGCCTGGCCGTGGACGAGACCCTGATGGAGGAGCTCGCCGAGATCGCCGCGCGCACCGAGCCGGCGAACACCCTGCTCGTGTGCGACGCCCTGATGGGCCGCGACGCCGTGAACGTGGCGGGCGCCTTCGCCGAGCGGCTTTCGCTCGACGGGCTGGTGATGACCAAGCTCGACGGCGACTCCCGCGGCGGCGCGGCCCTGGCGGTGAAGGCCGTGACCGGCGTCCCGATCAAGTTCCTGGGCACCGGCGAGACCGTCGACCGTCTCGAGCCCTTCCGCCCGGAAGGCCTGGCCTCGCGCATCCTCGGGATGGGCGACGTGGTCGGGCTGGTGCGCGACTTCGAGCAGGTCGTCGACGAGAAGAAGGCGGAGGAGGACGCCGAGCGCCTGCTGCAGGGGCAGTTCGGCATGGACGACCTGCTCACCCAGCTGCGCACGATCCAGAAGATGGGCCCGCTCAAGGACATCCTGGGCAAGCTCCCGGGCATGGACTCGGTGGCCGATCAGGTCGACGAGGGCGAGATCAAGAAGGTCGAGGCGATGATCCAGTCGATGACGCCGGGCGAGCGCAAGCAGCCCGAGGTGATCGACAAGAGCCGCGC
Source organism: Myxococcota bacterium (assembly GCA_030065975.1). Taxonomy (GTDB): domain Bacteria; phylum Myxococcota_A; class UBA9160; order UBA9160; family UBA6930; genus JASJCN01. The sequence continues at coordinate 37,962 of JASJCN010000007.1, read as the reverse complement.
GACGCGCATCGCGAAGGGGAGCGGGCGGAACGCGAAGGACGTGACCGACCTCGTGGGCCGATTCCGGCAGATGCGCGAGATGATGGCCTCGCTCGGCGGCGGAGGCGGGGGCGGCCTGATGTCCCGCATCCCGGGCATGAACCGCCTCGCCGGCGCCGGCATGCCCGCGGGCTTCGACCCGAGCGAGATGCTCGGCGGCGGGGGCGATCGCAAGGCGCGGCGGGCCAACGCCGCCCGGGCTCGGAGCCAGGCCAAGAAGAAGCGGAAGTCGGCCAAGAACGCGCGCCGGAAGGGCCGAAAGAAGTAGCCGCCTCCCCGCGCTTCTCCTCCCGGACGGCGATCGGGTCGCTAGTCTCTTCCGGGCGGGTGCAATCCCCCAACACCCGCGAGTTTGCAGTGAGCTCGGATCGTCTCGCGTCGTCTCGAAGGCCCCTGGCTGTTCACCTTCACCTGGCCGTGCAGCTTGGGGTCTAGCTTGGAGCGGGTTCTGCCGATCGCTGTGTGGATCCACCTCTCGACTCAAGCGCGGGTCCGATGCAACTGCGGGAATCGATGACTCGAGCCCTCCCCGGGCTCACGTGGGGCACCTCCAATCTCGGCCGGAGGACGGCCGTGGCGTGGGGCCTGGCCCTCGCAATCGCCGCGGGGCTCACGACCGCTGCCTCCGCCCAGGGTGCGGCCCAGGCTTCGACCCCACCGGCCGCCCGGCCCGCGGCCTTCGACCGTCCGGCGGGCCTCGACCACCGGGTCGCCTTCTGGAAGCGCGTGTACTCCGAGGTCGGCACCAACGCCGGCCTGCTCCACGACTCGAAGGACCTCACCATCGTCTACGAGACGACGCGTGCGCCCGAGGGCCTCTCCCGCCGCGCCTACGATCGCATCCTCGACAAGCGACGCGCCCACTACAAGGCGATCCTGAAGAAGCTCTCGACGGGCAAGCGCAGCGGCCTCTCGAACGAGGAGCGGCGCGTGCTCGCCCTGTTTCCGACGGGCGTCTCCAACGCCACCCTGCGCGACGCGCGCAAGCGCATCCGCTTCCAGCGCGGCCAGGCCAACAAGTTCAAGGCGGGCCTGGTGCGGATGGGACGCTGGGAGGAGTACATCCGCCAGACCCTGCGGGAGCACCGCGTCCCCGTGGAGCTGGTCGCCCTGCCCCACGTCGAGTCCTCCTTCAATCCCGAGGCGCGCTCCCACGTGGGGGCCTCCGGGCTCTGGCAGTTCACCCGCTCGACCGGCCGCCTCTACATGCGCGTCGACCACGTGGTCGACGAGCGTCGCGACCCCTTCCTCTCGAGCGTGGCGGCCAGCCGCCTGCTGAAGGCGAACCACGAGCGGCTGGATCGCTGGTCGCTCGCCATCACCGCCTACAACCACGGGGCCGCCGGCATGGCCCGGGCCGTCCGCAAGCTCGGGACGCGGGACATGGACGAGATCATCCGGCGCTACAAGAGCCGCACCTTCGGCTTCGCCTCGCGCAACTTCTACGTGAGCTTCCTCGCGGCCCAGGAGATCGACGCCGACCCCGAGCGCTACTTCGGGCCGATCCAGAAGGACGCCCCGCAAAGCCCGGAGATCGTGGCGCTCGAGCACTACTACCGCGCACCCAAGGTCGCCGACGCCCTGAACCTCCCGCTGGCCACCCTGCGCAAGGCGAACCCGGCCCTGCTCTCGCCGGTCTGGGAGGGCTCGAAGCACGTGCCCAAGGGCTACGGGCTGCGCGTGCCCCGGCGCCTGGATGCCCCGCCGGCGCGCACCCTGCTCGCGAGCATCCCGAGCGGAGACCGCTTCCGCGAGCAGCGTCCCGACCGCACCTATACGGTACGCCGCGGCGACAGCCTCTCGGGCATCGCGAGCCGCTTCAACGTGAGCCAGTCGGAGCTGGTCGCCCTGAACGGGCTGCGCAGCCGCCATCGCATCCGCGCCGGGCAGAAGCTGAAGCTCCCCGTGCGCGACATCGCGGGGCCGCCCGCCTCGGTCGCCGAGCGCAGCGTTCCGGCTCCGATCCCGGCCGACGGCCTCTACCGCGTGCGGCGCGGCGACACCCTGTCGGGGATCGCCCGCCGCTTCGGCCTCTCGGTCCAGGACCTGGCGGACGCCAACGGCATCCGGCGGGCCAACCGGATCGCCGTGGGACAGGTGCTGCAGCTGCCCGGAGGCTCCCGCACGGCGCGCGCCGGAGCGGCGAGTGCCGGCGTCTACGTGGTGAAGCGCGGCGACAACCTCCAATCCATCGCCGCCCGCTTCAACACCACCGCCGCCGCGCTCGCGGAGCACAACGGCCTGCGGAACCGCAACCGCATCCAGGTGGGCCAGCGCCTCTACCTGCCGGGCACGGCCCGGCCCTAGCGCGCTCTGCAGGTGTGAACGACACGCGACGGTAGGACCCCCAGCGGGCTCGAACGCGACGTGTAGAGAAGCCCGTGCAGAGCCGACCTAGAAGCTCTGGAAGAGCGACTCGTCGGGGAGGCGGATCGCGGTGAGCGGCCCGCCGTACACGGCGCCGGTGTCGACCCCGATGCTGAAGGGCTCGTTCCAGCGCACTCCCAGGTCCTGACTCGGGGTGTGCCCGTAGACGATGGTGGCGCCCAGGTTGTGGGGCAGATCGCCGGTGGAGCGGTTCCAGAGCAGGTCCTCGGGCTTCGAGCGGCGGAGCGCGAATCCGAGGTCGCCCTGGGACAGGGCCTTCCGAGAAAGCCCTGCGTGGACGAAGGCATAGTCGCCATCTACGTAGTAGAGCTTCAGGCCTTCGTAGAAGCGGTGGTGGTCCTTGGGCAGCTCGAAGGTGCGCGGATCCGGGGCCGGCGAGTCGAAGTAGCCGTAGCTCGCCAGGGTGCGGTCGCCGCCGTTGCCGAGGAACGCGTCGCCCCCGAAGTAGGCGGGGTCCTTCCAGCCCAGGAAGTCCAGGAACATGGACTCGTGGTTCCCCATCAGGAACACACAGGGCCAGTGCCGCGAGAGCTCGACCAGCCGGTCCACGACCCCCTTGGGCTCGGGGCCCCGGTCCACGTAGTCGCCGAGGAAGACCAGGCGGTCGTTGTCCTCCAGGGGGAGCGAGTCGAGCAGCGCCTCGAGCTTCTGGAGCTCGCCGTGGATGTCCCCGACCGCGTAGAGCATCGACCTCGTCCGAACCGCTGGGTGCCGGGCGGCCCGCGCCCGCGGACCGCCGTTCAGGACGCTTCGGCCGGACGGCCTGGCGGGCTTAGCGCGGGCTAGCCGCGGCTCGGCCCGGAAGCCGCGCCCTGCCGGCGAGTCTGTGGGGGGCGAGCCTGTGGGGGGTCGAGCTCGCGCAGGGCCGGCTCGCGCGGGGGCGGCTCGCGCAGGGCGAGCTGGCCGCAGGCGGCGTCGATGTCCGAGCCGCGGCTCCGGCGCAGGGTCGGACGCATCCCCGATCGCACGAGCTCGCCCATGAAGCGGTCGACCACCTCGGGGCCGGGCGGTCGGTAGGGAGCATCCGCGTGGGGGTTCATCGGAATCAGGTTCACCTTGGAGGGGATGCCGGCCAGCCGCTCGACCAGCACCCGGGCGTCCTCCACGGAGTCGTTCACGCCGGCCATCAGCGTGTACTCGAAGAAGACGGGGTGGCGGCGATCGAGGTGGGGGAGCTCGCGCAGCGTCCCGAGCAACACGTCGAGGGGGAAGCGCTTGTTGATCGGGACGAGGACGTCGCGCACCTCGTCGCGGGCGCTGTGCAGCGAGACCGCCAGGTTGACGGGCACCTCGGAGATCAGGTCGGGGATGCGCGGCACCACCCCGGCGGTCGAGACCGTGACCCGACGCGGCGCCATCGCGAAGCCGCGCGGGTGGAGCAGGGTCCGGATCGCCTCGACGACGTTTCCGAGGTTCAGGAGCGGCTCGCCCATGCCCATGAAGACGACGTTCGTGATGCGCCGCTCGCCCGGCAGGAGCTCGCGCATGCGGCACACCTGGTCGACGATCTCGGCCGTGGTCAGGTTGCGCCCGAGGCCGAGAGTGCCGGTCGCGCAGAACGAGCACGCCAGCGGGCACCCGACCTGGGTCGAGACGCACAGCGTGGTCCGGGACTCCTCCGGGATCAGCACGGCCTCGATCACCGCTCCGTCCCCGGTGCGGAGCGTCGCCTTCACCGTCCCGTCTTCGGAGTGCGCGACCTGGTCCGTCGAGAGCGCCCGCGTCTGCCACTCGTCACCGAGGCGGGCGCGCAGCTCCTTCGGGAGGTTGGTCATCCCCGACGCCTCTTCGACGCCCTTCGCGTAGAGCCAGGTCGCGAGCTGATCGGCGCGATAGGCGGGGAGGCCCTCGGCCGCGAAGTGCGCGCGCAGGGCGTCCGGCGACAGGTCCTTCAGCTGCATCCCGCTCATCGCGCCGAGCTGCGCCGGCGCGCGTAGCAGAAGAAGTGCAGGGGCCGGCCCTCGGCGCGCCACTCGTCCTCGTAGGCGGTGTGGCGGCGGCCCGGCATCTCGCGCGCGAAGGGAACGGGGTGGAGCCGGTTGCGCAGGCCCGGGGCCGCCTTCAGCACCGCGTCGATGTGCTCGGCGTAGTCGACGTGATCGGTCGCGATGTCGAGGTGCCCGCCCGGCTCGAGCTTGCGGGAGAGCGTCTCGACGAGCGCGGGCTGGACCAGCCGGCGGCGGTGGTGGCGCTTCTTGGGCCACGGGTCCGAGAAGTTGATCCAGAAGGCCGCGACGCCGGCGTCGGGCAGCTCCGGCACCACCTCCTCGGCGCGGGCCTCGATGAGGCGGATGTTCGGGTCGCCCTCGCGGGCGATCCGGCGCGACATCTTGAGCACGCGCTTGAACGAGAGCTCGACGCCGAGGTGCGCCGTCCCCGGAGCCTCGGCCGCCAGGTGCCGCAGGAACTCGCCGCGCCCGAAGCCGAGCTCCACCACGAGGGGGTGGGCCCCCGAGAGCTCCGGGCCGAAGAGCGCGGGAAGCCCCTTCTCCCGGATCTCCTCCAGGGTCACCCGGCGGTCCTCCCCCGGGATGTCGTATTTCAGCGAGCGACTCAAGGCCGCGGAGATTAGCCGACGAGGCGCTCGCCCCCCGGCGGTCTACGCGGGGGCCTGCAGGGACTCCTGGCGGTAGCCCGGGCGGGCCATCACGAGCTGCACCAGCCCCGTGGCGTGCTCCTCGAAGCCCGCCTCGCACGAGGCGAGGTACAGGTCCCACATGCGCAGGAACGGGTCGCCGTAGCCGAGCTCGCGGATCGACGGAAGCGCCTCGTGGAAGCTTCGGCGCCAGCGGCGCAGCGTCTCTCCGTAGTGCGGCGAGAGGTCCTCGAGACCGTGCAGACGCAGATCGCTGGCCGCGGTCGCCGCCTTCGTCATCGACGTGATCGACGGCAGCGACCCTCCCGGGAACACGTAGTGACGGATGAAATCCACCGAGCGCTTCGAGCGCTCGAAGGCCTGGTCGGCGATCACGATGGCCTGGAGCGCCATGCGCCCCTCGGGCACCAGGCGGTCGGCGCATACGCGAAAGAAGGTCTCCATGTACTCGTGGCCCACGGCCTCGATCATCTCGATCGAGACGAGCTTGTCGAAGTGGCCCTCGAGGTCGCGGTAGTCCTTCTGGAGCAGCGTGATGCGATCGGTGAGGCCGGCGGCCTCGACGCGCCTGCGCGCCACCTCGAGCTGGGCGCTCGAGAGGGTCGTGGTGGTCACGCGACAGCCGGTCGTGCTAGCGGCGTGGATGGCGAAGCCGCCCCAGCCCGTCCCGATCTCGAGGACGTGATCGTCGGGGCCGATGTCGAGCTTCCGGCACAGCCGCTCGTACTTGGCGTGCGAGGCCTCCTCCATGCTCGCATCGGCCGACTCGAACACGCCCGAGGAGTAGGTGAGCGTCGAGTCGAGGAAGCGCTCGAAGAAGTCGTTGCCCAGATCGTAGTGGGCGTGGATGTTCCGGCGGCTGCCGCCGCGGTGGTTGCGGCGGAGCCGGTGCAGCACCCGGCGAGGCGCGGCGCCCAGCCGAGCGAGGCCGCTCTCGAGCTGCTCGAAGGTGGCCCGGTTGCGCTGCAGCAGGCGGATCAGTCCGGCGAGGTCCGGGGTCGTCCACGAGCCGCGCATGTAGCTCTCGGCGGCGCCGATCGAGCCGCCCAGCAGGAGGCTCGTCCAGAGCTCCGGATCCCGGACGAAGATCTCCGCGGCGGACCCCGAGCCGCCGCCCACCAGGAGGCGGTCTCCCCCCTCGTGGATGCACAGGCGATCGGCGGACATCTGCTCGAGACGACGCAGCACGAGCTTGCGGGCGAGGCCCTGCAGCGGGCCGCGACGCCCCGCGAAGACGGCTTCGGTCTCGACCGCGAGGCCCAGAGGGTCGAAGCCGGGAACGTCGGGACCAGGTTGGATCGACTCGCTCATCGCAGGGACTCCAGGGGCGCTTGGGATCGTTCGGGATGGGGGTAGTAGGGGGCCCCGCGCAGCTTCGTGCGCAGGGCTTCGAAGTAGATGCCGGCCAGGTTCCGCGCGCTCTGGAATGCGCCTCGCGAAGCCGCGCGCAGCATCGAGCGGCGCGTGAGCGGCAGGCGCTCGAGGTGGATCGAGGCGTCGAAGACGCGGGGGCCGCCTTCGGACGGATGGCAGGCGATGGCCGCGCCCAGGCGCGGCCCAGGCAGGCCGAACGCGAAGGCGTAGTCGAGCTCCATCGGCTGGAAGGGCGAGACGTGGAAGCGCTTGGGCTCGATGAAGCGCAGCACCCGGCCGCGCCGCTGCCCTTCGGAGGCGGGCAGCACGTAGCAGTGGCGCTCGTCCCAGGGCGTGTTCGTGACCTCGGCCACGACGGCCTCGAGGGCCGTACGCTCGGGGTCCCAGCAGTAGTAGAAGCTCACCGGGTTGAAGCTCAGCCCGAAGGCACGCGGAAGGGTGAGGAGATCCACCGGGCCCGTGGGGCGTCGACCGTCGCGCGCCTCGACGAGGTCGCGCACCGCTTCGTCCAGGGGGCCCTCGGTGCCCGGGAGATGATCCTCCCGGCGGAAGGAGAAGAGCGCCCTCCCCTCGTCGGCGAAGAGTGGGGCGAGGCGCGGCCACTGCGGGCGCTCGGAGAGCGCCAGGGAGAAGAGCACGAGCGGGTAGCGGAACGCGTGGCGGCCCTCGACATGGCGACGATGCCAGACGCTCCCGAAGTAGAGCGCGCTGTTCCCCCCGTCCCGCACGACTCAGGCCGCCCGCGCGGCGAGGGCGGCCCCCGCGAAGCGCCGGGTCACCGCGAGGGCGCTCTTCACGCCGTCCTCGTGGAAGCCGTGGCCCCAGTAGGCGCCGCAGTAGTGCACGCGGTCCACGCCGCAGATCTCGTGGCGCAGAGCCTGGGCCCGCAGCGTACCGGCGTCGTAGAGCGGGTGGTCCTTGCGCCAGACGCCGATGCGCTGGTCGGGGGCGATCTCGTCCGTCCGGTTGAGCGTCACGCAGAACTCGCGGTCGCTGCGCAGCCCCTGGAGACGGTTCATCGAGTAGGTCACCGCCACGCGCGCGCCCTCTTCGCCTGTCCCTGCGAGCCCTTGGCGGCGAATCCGGCCGGGGATGCGGTGGAAGTTCCAGGCGGCCCGCGCCCGGGGCTCCCGCGGCAGGAAGCGGCGGTCGGTGTGGAGGGCCACCTCGTTCGGCTGGTAGCGGATCGCCCCGAGCACCCGTCGCTCGGCCTCGCTCGGTGCCTCGAGCAGGGCCAGGGCCTGGTCGCTGTGGGTGGCCACGATCACCTCGTCGAAGCGGGCCAAGCGCGCGGTGTCGGAGCCCACCGAGAGCTCGACCCCGCCGCCGGCGAGGCGCCGCAGGCGGCGCACCGGGCTCGCCACGTGGACCCGCTCGCGGAAGGGGGCGACCAGGGCCTCGACGTAGCTCCGTGAGCCCCCGGAGACGACCCGCCAGCGCGGCGGGGTGCCGTGCTGGAGGAGCCCGTGATTCTGAAAGAAGCGCGCGAACGAAACGGCCGGAAATGCCCGCATCTGCTCGGGATCTGCCGACCAGATCGCGCCGGCCATGGGCAGCAGGAAGAGCTCCTGGAAGGTCCTTCCATAGCTCCGGCCGGAGAGCCAGTCGCCGAGCGAGGGCCCGGGCTCACCCGGAGCCAGCGGGGCTCGGAGCAGCTCCCGTGCCTCGCGGTGGAAGCGCAGGATGTCCCGCACCATGGCCAGGTGGGCCGGGCGGCCCAGGTTGCGCCGCTGGGCGAACACGCCGCCCAGGCCGCGGCTCGAGTACTCGAGCCCGGTCTCCTCGCAGCGGACGCCGAAGCCCATCTCCGTCGGCTTCGAGGACACGCCGAGCTCGGAGAGCAGCCGGATGAAGTCCGGGTAGGTGCGCTCGTTGAACACGATGAAGCCGGTGTCGATGGCCAGCGTGCGGTCGCCATCCGGGACGTCCACGGTGTGCGTGTGGCCGCCGATCCAGTCGCCCGCCTCGAACACCTCGACGTCGTGCTCGCGGTGGAGCACGTGGGCGCAGACGAGCCCCGAGATGCCGCTTCCGACGATCCCGATCCTCACGAGCGCTTCCGCATCAGCGTGTGGGCCACGAACCACTCGCGCCCGCCCTCGAGCGCGAAGAACTCCCGTACCGCCACGAAGAACATGCGCCAGCGATGGAGGCGTCGGGCCGCCATCGGATCGTCCGGGCCTCCCAGGGTCTCGAGAGCCAGGGGCCCGGCCTCGTCGAGGTTGCGCAGCCAGGCGGCCGAGGTGCGGGCGTAGTGGTTGCCGTCCACGGTCCACTGCTGCTCCACCTCGAGGTGCCGATCGAAGCGCTTCGGCAGGTCGAGGCTCGGCATGATCCCGCCAGTGAAGAAGTTGCGCGCCATCCAGTCCGCCTCGCCCCGCGACTCGAAGGGGTAGACCTCGTTCCGGTGGCAGAACACGTGCTGGAAGAAGCGCCCGTCCGGCGCGAGCCAGCCCGAGATCCGCTCGAACAGCCGACCCCAGTTGCGCATGTGCTCGAACATCTCGATCGAGACCACGCGATCGAAGGGCTCGGTCGCGCCGGCTTCGGCCGGGTCGAAGGTGTTCATGTCGGCGGTGCGCACCTCGAGGTTCGAGAGCCCCCGCTCGGCCGCCCGGGCGAGGATGAACTCGCGCTGGTCCTTCGAGTTGGAGACGGCGAGGATGCGTGCGCCCGGGAAGTGGAATGCCAGGTACAGCGACAGCGAGCCCCAGCCGCAGCCGAGGTCGAGGATGCGCATCCCGTCGGCGATGCCGGCCCGCTCGGCGGTGAGCGCGAGCATGCGCGCCTCGGCCTCGCCCAGCGAGTCGTCGGGACCGTCGAAGAGGCAGCAGCTGTACTTGAGGTGCGGCCCCAGCACCGCCTGGAAGAAGGCCGGGGGCACCTCGTAGTGCTGGTCGTTGGCGGCGTCGGTCGAGAGCGCGATCGGACTCGCGTTCATCTGCAGGACGAAGGCGTTGCTGCGGGCCGTCGAGCCCGCACTGCCCCCCTCGGCGATCTCGGCCAGCTTGCGCCGGCAGATGGAGCGGATCGCCGCCGCGAGGACCTTGTCGGGCAGGCGTCCCGTCTCGGCGAGCTCGACGCCGAAGCGCATGATCGGATCAGAGAGCAGTCCCGGCATCCGGACCTCCGCTGGAGTTGATTCCCGGTCTAGCCTTTCGTCGCCCTCCGTCGAATGGATGCACGGGCACCACGAGCCCCGGCTCATCTCACCTCGGGCCGCGGGCCGAATTCGACCCAACGGAAGCGAGGCCTAGACCAGGACGCCCCGGCTCGGGCGCAGGAGGCGCGCCAGCCCGGCGAGGCGCGGCATGCCCGGGTGCAGCTCCAGGGAGAGCGGCGCCTCGGCGCCGAGGCCGAGGCGCTCACGCAGGATGGAGAGCGCTTGCAGGGGCCCCCCGAGTCGATCGGCGAGGGCGTGCTCCACCGCCCGGCTTCCGCTCCACACGCGGCCGCCCGCCAGGGGACGCACCGCCTCGGCGGAGAGCCCTCGGCCCGTGGCGACCCGGTCGACGAAGAGCCCGTGCAGGATCTCCATCTCGTCGCGGAGCGCGTTGCGCTCCTCGTTCGAGAAGCCCCGTTCGGGGGAGAGGAGCCCGGCGCGGGCGCCCCGCTCGGTGGGCTCGCTGTGGACGCCCAGGCGCTCGAGCAGGCCGGAGGCATCGAGCTTGCCGCCGATCACCCCGATGGAGCCCGTGAGCGTGCCGGCCTCGGCCACGATGGTCGCGGCGCCCGAGGCCATGAAGTAGCCACCCGAGGCCGCCACGTCGCCCAGCGAAGCGACCACCGGCCGCTCCTCACCGATGCGGCGAAGCCCGCGCCAGAGCAGATCCGACGTGACCGCGTCCCCGCCCGGACTGTCGATGCGCACCAGCACACCGGCCAGGCCCTCGTCCCGGCGCAGGCCCTCGAGCAGCGCGCGGAACGGCTCCGACGCGATGCCGCGGAAGCCCCCGCCGCTGCGGATGCCGCCTTCGGCGATCACCACGGCGATCCGCTGGGCCCCCGACCACGGGATCCCGGCGTCGCGGGCGCGCAGGGACAGATACGCGGGTGCGTCGACGACGGGGATGTGGTCCGGCCGCCCGACGCCCGGGGCCAGCTCGAGCAGCAGGCTCTCGATCTCGTCGGGGTAGCGGACGCCGTCGATCAGCCCGGCGTCGACGGCCGCGGCGGCGGGAAAGAGCGCGCGGTCGACCAGGCGCGCGACCTCCTCCCCGGGCAGGCCGCGCCCCTCGGCCAGACCGCCCTCGAGCTCGGCGAAGAGATCGTCGGCGATCGCCGCCAGCTGCTCGCGGTTCTCCTGGGAGGGCCCGCTGCGCGTCAGCATCTCGCCGGCCGCCTTGAAGTCGCCGGCCCGGACCACGTCGACGCGCACGCCGAGCCGATCCAGGAGATCGCGCAGGTAGAGCCCGTCCAGCCGCAGCCCCGTCAGGAAGACGCTCCCGCTCTCGGGCAGAAGCACGTGGCTGGCTCCGCTCGCCGCGAGCAGGTCGAGGCTCGAGTAGCGCTCGCTGAAGGCCACGGCCGGCTTTCCGGCCTCGCGCACGCGCATGAGGGCCCGGCGCAGGCCGCTGCTGCGCGCCATGGCTCCCGGCGGGCCGTGGAAGCGCACCAGCACGCCGGCCACCCGCGGGTCGGTACGCGCGGCGTCGAGGGCGCGCAGCACGTCGAGGTAGCAGAGCTCGGCCGGGCGCCCGAAGAAGCCCGGGGTGGGCGACTCGGGGATCGGCGAGGGGAGCCGCAGGCGCAGCCAGAAGCGTCCGCGCGGCAGCCGCAGGCGCCCGCGCCCGCGGCGCCAGAGCCAGCCGGCGCCCGTCGCGAGACGCCGAGGCAGGTTGCGCTCGCGGGCCATCAGCCGAGCACGACCTTCATCGATGCTGAGTCCGACGCCGGCTCAGGTAGTCGACCATCAGGAACGAGCCGAGCTGCGTCGGCGACGTGAAGAACGCGCGGCCGCGATTGATCTCGGTCATGCGCTCGACGAAGCCCACCAGCTCGGGCGCGTCGTCGAGCATGAACGTGTTGATGGTGATGCCCCGGCGCGTCACCCGCCGCACGGTCTTCAGCGTCTCGGCGACGGCGTGGGGCGAGACGCCGCCGAAGCCCATGGGCCACTCCACGTGCAGCTCGCGGTCGGCGTAGTAGGCCGTGGGCTGCCCGTCGGTGATCACGAGGATCTGCGGGCTCGGACTCGGGTGCCGATCGATCAGCCGCTCGGCGACCATCAGCCCCTCCTGGAGATTCGTGAACGGGTCGCCCATGTCCCAGCGCGCGAGGGGAAGGTCGCGGATCGGGAGCTCTCGGGCGCGGGTCGAGAAGCCGACCACGAAGAAGTCGTCGCGCGGGTAGCGCGTGCGGATCAGGTGATCGAGGGCCATGGCCACGCGCTTGGCCGCCGGGAAGCGCCCCGCCCACGACATGCTCCAGCTCATGTCGAGCAGCAGCACGGTGGTGGTCTGGGTGCTGAAGTCGCACTCGTAGACCTCGAGGTCGGAGACGTCGAGGCGGATCGGCGGCTCGAGGGGCTCGCCGGGCCGCGCGGCCGCGGCACGGCGCACGCCGTTCATGAGCGTCCGCACGACGTGCAGGTCGAGGTCGCCGCCGAACTCGAAGGGCTTGGTCTCGTCGGGCCTACGGGTGGCGACGCCGTAGTGGACCGTGTCGTGGGCGCCGGGCCGGCCCTTGCGGAGCGCGCCGTACACCGAGGCCAGGGCCTGGGCGCCGATCCGGCGGATCGCGCGGGGGGTGAGCTCGGGGCCCTCCTCGCCGGGCGCCAGGAAGCCGGCCTCCTCGAGGTTGCGCTCCATGTCGCGCAGCAGGATCAGCGAGCGCACGCCGTCCTCGGAGAGCAGCTCGCGCAGCTGCTCCGGCGTCATGTTCGCGCCCTGGAAGTCGCCGTCCGCGAGCTGCTGGGCCAGCTGCTCCAGCTGCTCGATCTGCTCGCGGATCTGCTGGGCCTGCTCGTAGTCGGCCGACTCGGGCCCGCGGAAGCGCTGGCCGCGCTGCTGCTGGAACTCCTCGAGGGCCTTCAGACGGTCGAGCTCGGCCAGCAGCTCCTGGAAGTCCGAGCCCGCCTCCTCGTCCTCGAAGCGGTGATCGCGCAGGCGCTCGATGGCCTGGGAGAGGCTCTCGTTGGGCTCCGTCCCGCCGTGGCGCCGGGACAGGAACTCGTTCATGCGCTGGGACTCGTGGCCGTGCGCGGAGCGGAGGGCCTGCTCCTCGCGATCGAGGATCTCGTCGAGCCGGCGGGCGAGCTCCTCGGTGGAGTGGTCGAGGTTGTACTGCTGCTCGAGCGCACGGACCTGCTCCCGCAGCTCGTTCGCGAGCTCCTCGGCGCCCATCACCCGGAAGTCCATGCCCGCCATCTGGAAGCCGAAGCGACGCATCCAGTCGAGCGCCTCGTCGACCTCGAGCCCCTCCATCAGGAGCTCGGAGAGGGCGTCGAGGGCGCGCTTCGCGTCGAGGGAGAACTCCTCGAGGGAGCCGTCCCAGCGGCTGTAGCGATGGCGGCGGGCGGCGCTCACCCGATCAGGCCCCGCCCGTGGGATCGCCCTGGGATCCGCCGGCCGAGGAGCGCCCGTAGCGGACGGCGCCCTCCCCTCCGGACTGGTCCGGATGGGTCTGGTTCGGCTGGCTCTTGTTCAGACGGTTCTGCAGGTGCAGCCCCTCGAGTACGAACTCGATGGCGGAGGCCATGCGCTCGGGCTCGGGCCCGCCGCCGAGATGCTCGGCGACCTCGCGGAGCCCGCGGATCTCGTCGACCCCTTCCAGGTAGTCCGACGACGCCATGTCGGCGCCGACCTCGACGTTCCATCCCTGATCGAAGGACTCCACCACCGGCCCGAGCGCCTCGACCGGAGCCTGGGCGTCGAAGACCAGCCGCGTCGTGCGCTTCAGGAGGTTGCGGACGACGTCCTCCTCGGTGCGGTCCTCGCCCGCGTACTCGAGCTCGAGCTTGCCCGCGCTCGACTGCACCAGGGCCTCGAGGTCGCTGATCCGCGGTACCGCGAGCTTCTCCCCGCGTCGCAGGGCGCGGCGCACCGCGTTGGCCAGCAGGGTCTCGTAGTTGGCGAGGGTCATCCGCACCGAGACGCCGGAGGCCTGGTTCACGTCCGGGCTGCTGCGCGCCTGGAGCGTGAGCTCGGCCGTAATCTCCTCCATGAAGGGAGGCACCACGATCTCGACTCCGGGCACCCCGGGGACGCGCGCCTCCTGCTTCAGGACGGCCAGCTCGAGCTCCCGCGTCAGGGGGTAGTGCGTGCGCACCTGGGCCGCGTAGCGGTCCTTGAGCGGCGTGATGATGCGGCCGCGGCTCGTGTAGTCCTCGGGGTTCGCGCTCGCCACGACGACCACGTCGAGGGGCAGTCGCACGCGGTAGCCCTTCACCTGGACGTCGCGCTCCTGCATCACGTTGAAGAGGCCGACCTGCACCTTCTCAGTCAGGTCCGGCAGCTCGTTGATGCAGAAGATGCCGCGGTTGGTGCGCGGCAGGAGCCCGAAGTGGATGGTGCCCTCGTCGGCGAGGGAGCGGCCCTCGGCCACCTTCACGGGATCGATGTCGCCGATCAGATCCGCGATCGAGACGTCGGGCGTCGCGAGCTTCTCCACGTAGCGGTCGTCGCGGTGCACCCACTCGATCGGCGTGTCGTCGCCGCGCTCGGCCACCACCGCACGCCCGTGGGCGGAGACGGGGTGGAAGGGATCGTCATGGATCTCGCTGCCCGCGACCTCGGGGATCCACTCGTCGAGCAGCTGCACCAGCGCGCGGATCATCCGCGACTTCGCCTGGCCCCGCTCGCCCAGGAAGATCAGGTCGTGGCCGCAGAGCAGCGCGTTCTCGACGGCCGGAATCACGCTGTCGTCGTAGCCGAGGATGCCGGGGAAGAGATTCTCGCCGGCGCGGAGCTTCGCGAGCAGGTTCGCTCGGATCTCCTCGCGCAGGGTCCGGGGGCCCACCCCGGATGCCCGCAGCTCGCCCAGGGTCCGCGCTCTCGACTCCGCCATGTTCCGCTTCCTCCCCCTTCCAGTCTGCCCGCTCGGGCGCGCCTCGTCCTCTCCGTCGCTTCAGCGTGAGCCGGGGCCGGCCGCCGTGCCGCCGTCCCGACCGCCCATGACCAGCAGCTCGAGCCGGCGCTGGATGATCTCGAGCTTGCCGTTGTCGTCCAGGGCGAGGCCCTCGATCGCCGGGAGCTGCGAGATCCCGTCGTGGGCCGCCTGGATCCGCTCCTCGGTGGCCGGGTGGCTCGACAGGAAGGCGACCCGGCCGGGGCCCTCCATCGCCTCCTTGCGATGCAGGGTGTGGAAGAAGCTCAAGAGCCCCTTCGGGTCGTAGCCCGCGCGGACCAGGGCCACGATGGCGAACTCGTCGGCCTCGCGTTCGGCGTCGCGGCCGAAGGTGTTCATGACGCCGATGCTGCCGAGGTCCGAAGCGAGCCCGACGGCGCCGGTGGGGCCGCCCAGGATCGCCGAGCCCAGGACCGCCATGTCGCCGGCGATCCCGACCCAGCGCTCGCGCTCGATGTTCTCGGCGATGTGCCGATGCCAGACGTGGCCGATCTCGTGGGCGATCACGCCGGCCAGCTCCGTCACGTTGCGCGACCACAGGATGGTGCCGGCGTTGACGTAGATGTGGCCGCCGGGCATGGCGAAGGCGTTGATCTCCGGGTCGGCCACCACGTAGAAGCGGTACCGGAAGGGCTGGGGGCCGATGGCGTCGAGGATCCGGCCGCCGATCTCCTGGACGTAGGCGTCGAGCACGGGGTCGTTCAGCATGGGCAGCTGCGCCTGAACCTGCCGGGCCATCTGGTCGCCGAGCCGGGCCTCCTGCTGGGTCGACATGCTCGACGCACAGGCCAGCCAGGGCAGGACGAGCGCCGCGAGCACGAGCTGCCGAAGCCACGGGGCCATGGAGGACGTCCTTCGGGTCACGCCGTGGGCGCCCCCGTCTGTCGCAGCGACTCGCTCACGTGGCGCAGGATCGACGCCACCGAGGAGTCGAAGCTCCGGTTCTCGACGATCGGGACCTCGTGGTGCTCGGCGAGCTCGAGCAGGTGATCCTGGATCTGCAGGATGGCGTCGAGGTTCGAGACGTAGCGATGGGGCTCGCGTTGGCTCGCGCTGCGGGCTCGCGTCTCGAAGCGGTTGCGGAAGGTCTCCGCATCCAGGTTGGCGAGCATCAGGAAGATCACGTGGGGATCCCCACCGAGGGACTCGAGGTCGAGCAGGCCCGGCACCACCGAGACCCCGTCCAGGATCACCGAGGTGTTCTCCTGCACCGCGCGCTCCACCATGGCCCGTGCCCCGACGCAGACGGTGCCGGCCTGGGCGCGGAAGCCCGCGACCACCGCCTCCTCGTCGTCGGCCGGCGGGGTCAGGTGCTGATGCGCGTCGTAGGACGACGCGTGGATCGCGGGAACCAGCTCGGGCGAGAGCATCAGGCGCATCACCTGGCGGATCGCATCGGTGGACGATGCCCGGGAGATGCCGAGGCGGTGGGCGACCTCCTGCGCCAGGGTCGACTTGCCGACGCCGGGCGCCCCGCCGAGGAGCAGCACCAGCGGACGCTCCGAGGCGACGAAGCGGCGCCACACCCGGTAGCGCTCGCTCGGGCGCTCACCCAGGCGCTGGGCCAGCTGGTCGTGAGCCAGGCGGCGCAGCTCGGAGCGGCCCACCTGCTTCACGCCACGACTCACGAGGTCGGCCTCGATGGCGCGCGCCACGTCGAAGGCATCGTTGGGATCGACGGCCGCCGCGAGGAACGACTGGGAGAGGACGCCCTTGGAGAACGGCGCCTCGCTCCCGCTCTCGGCCACCACCACGATGGTCTCGGGCAAGGGCAGCGGCCGCTCGAGCCGTCCCTTGGCGAAGAGCTCCTCCACGTAGCGGGCGAGGTCGGCGCGCTCGACGACCTCGCGGCCACGGATCCGCTCGCGCACCTCTCCCGCGGCGCGGTAGGCCTCGTCGAAGCTTGCGCCGCGGGCCATCAGCGAGTGGACCAGGATCCCTCGCATGAAGGGGCGCTCTCCGGAGGCGTCGCGCACCATCGGCCGCTTGGAGCCCGGCGGACGGTCGAGGGGCTTCTCCGACGACATCGAGGTCAAGCTAACCCACGCCCCGCAGGGCCGCTGGAACGCCGGTCGCAGGGCCCCCGGTGAGTCGCAACACCAGTCACAAGTACCTATTTCTAGGAGTTTTTCCGTGTTGACCCCGACACCGTGCGGCGTTAGCCTGCGAACGGATGACGGGGGGGCTCGTCCACGTGCAGACGTTCTGCGCGACCCACCGCGCCGGCGTGGCCGGCGCGCCGTTCCCGAGCAATCGCCGAGGCCGCGGCCAGGGAGATGGGGCGAGGCTTCGCCGCCCGCCGGAACCCGGGGGCGCGCCGGTCCTGCGCTTCCCCCGCCGCACGCCCCTGCGGCCCGAGGAACGCCCGCGGCTCCTCGAGGTCGCTTCCACCGGCATCGCGCCGCAGGCTTCCGAGCCGAACGACGCGCACCGGCCGGAAGGAGGCTCCTCGTGAGAACCATCGCCATCGTCAACCAGAAGGGCGGATGCGGGAAGACGACCACCACCGTCAATCTCGCCGGCGCACTCGCGCAGGAGGGCGCGCGTGTGCTGGTCGTCGACATGGATCCCCAGGCGCACGCCACCCTCGCCCTGGGCATCGCGCCCGAAGACGTCGACGACAGTCTCTACGAGGTGCTCATCAACGATCCCGAGCAGGGAGCCGGGACGCCGCTCTCCTCGGTCGTGCGGCCCTGGAACGAGCGGCTGCACGTCGCGCCCTCGTGCATCGTGCTGTCGGCGCTGGAGCAGCGGCTGACGGCGGACCGCACCGACGGACGCACCGAGCGCCTGGGGCGCGCCCTCGAGGAGGTCTCCGAGAGCTACGACTACGCGCTCGTCGACTGCCCGCCGAACGTGGGCGTGCTCACCTTCAACGCCCTGCGCGCCGCAGGCGAGGTGATCGTTCCCCTCGAGACCAGCGACTTCGCCATCCACGGCGTGCAGAAGCTGCTCGAGACCGTAGCCCTCCTCTCCGAGCGCATCGGCCACGACCCGACGGTGCGACTGCTGCCGACGCTCTACGACGGCCGCACACGCTACGCGCGCGAGACCCTGGCGGAGATCCGCTCGCTCTTCGGCGACCTCTGCTTCGACACGGTGATCCGTTCGAACATCAAGCTGCGCGAGGCGGCACGGCGCGGCAGCCCGCTGGTCGCGTTCTCCAAGCGAGCCAACGGGGCGGTCGACTACTCGGCCCTGGCCGTCGAGGTGATCGCCCTCGACCCGGGCTTCGACGACGACCTGCTGCCGGTGGAGACGGTGTCCCTCGGCGGCGACCGGGAGCGCGAGGTCACGGTCGAGTTCCGGGGCGACGAGGTCGGCGACGTCCGCATCGCCGGCGACTTCAACGGCTGGATTCCGGACAAGGGCGTCGCGTCGAGCCTGCGCCAGGACGAGCGGGGCCGGGTGTGGGTCAAGGTCATGCACCTGCCGCCGGGCACCTACCAGTACCGCTACGTCGTGGACGGCGAGTGGTGCGAGGATCCCGAGAATCCCAACGCCGTTCCGGCCCCGGTGGGCGGGCGCAACTCGGTCCTCGTCGTCAGCTGACCGACCGGGCCGGTGCGCCCACGAAAGGAGCGCCCCCCGGTGGCTCGCGAGCTCGGTGACGTCCTCCACTTCTTCCTGGACGACGTCCCGCGGAAGTCCGCGCCGGGCGACCGCTCCTGGCTCGGCCCCGCCCTCGCCCGCCTCGAGCCGCCGCTCTCGCTCGGCGAGGAGCTCGACGGGTTGCCTCCCGAGCTCGGCCCCGAGGCGACGCGTACGCTGCTCGCGCGCGACCCCGAGGGCCTGGGGGTGCTGGTGCTCGTGGCGGAGGACGAGGGCACCCGAGTCGACCTGCTCGCCCTGGGCCTCGCCCAGCTCGAGTGGCTGACCCGCCGCCAGGCGGCCCGGGCGAGCGGGGCCGGGCTCTCCGCCGACGCGCCCCGGTTGCTGCTCGTGGCCGAGCGGTTCGCGGCGCCTCTGGAGGGCGCCTCGGCCGTCCTGGACGACCCCTCCCGCGGGGCCCGCGTCCGGCTGCTGCGAACTTTTTCTCGCGCCCGGGGCTGAGCCGCCCCGCACACACGCGGGCCGGGACGCGAGGGACGAACGCCTCGTCGATCCCCCTGGAGCGTCCCGATCTCGGCTCAAAACGCCGTTTTGGGTCGAAAACTCCCCGGGGGTGCGCCGCCCCGGTGACAAATTTCGTTTCCGGTGACGAATTCTGACACCTGCCGCGCGCTCGCGGACACATCCGCATCGGGGGTGAGCACCGTTTCGACCCCATTGCCTCGTTGCCAGGTTTGGCGGCACCGAAGGACGGCTCCACATGGAGAAGAGCGGCTCACCGGAAAGCACTGGGAAGAACCGGCAGAAACTGGGGAAGGGGACACATCCAGAATGGCTACAGCATCCGTTCTGACCGACTTGGTCAGCGACGAGGAGCTGGTCGATCGGCT
The DNA here is from genome assembly GCA_030065975.1 of Myxococcota bacterium. Lineage (GTDB taxonomy): Bacteria > Myxococcota_A > UBA9160 > UBA9160 > UBA6930 > JASJCN01. The sequence continues at coordinate 19,056 of JASJCN010000007.1, read as the reverse complement.
ACGCGCCGGTGACCGGGCCTCCTTCGACGAGCTCTACGAGCGGTACTTTCCGCGCGTCTATCGCTTCGTCGACCGACGCTTGAACAACCGAGCCGACACCGAGGAGACGGTCCAGGAGGTCTTCATCAACCTCTTCTCCTCGGTTCACGGGTTCCGGGGCGACGCGCCCTTCGCGGCCTGGGTCTTCGGACTCACCCGGCGCACCATCGCCGCGCGCTTCAAGCGCAAGCGGCACGAGATGGTGCCGCTCACCAGCGAGGACGAGGATCCGCGCCTCGCGCAGGTGGCGAAGCAGTCGAACCAGGACGACCCGCTCGAGTCCTACGAGTGCAACGAGCGCATGCGGCAGATGGGCGAGGTCATCGAGAAGGACCTCACCGCCGAGCAGTGGAACCTGTTCCGGCTCCATCACCTGGAGAACCGCACGATCCAGGAGATCGCCGCCTCGGTCCACAAGACCGAGGACTCGATCAAGTCGCACTTGTACCGTGCACGGCGGTTGCTCCTGGCTCGCTGACGCGGGCCCACCGAGCGACGCCACGATCCGATCGGACTCGCGTCCGGGGCCCAGCCGGCCTCGGGCGCGGGTCCGGTTCGGACATCCCGCCCAGGCCCACCGGTCGCCGGGAACGGGTAGGATCCCGCCATGAGCGAGACCTTGGACCCCACCGCACCGGACCCGGCCGAGCCGCCGGCGCTCTTCGTCGAGGAGCCTTCGCCGGGCGCTCCCCTCGAGGTCGAGTACACGAGCCGAGGCGACCGGGTGCCCGCGACCGTCTTCCGACCGGCCGCCCCGAAGAGCCCGCTGGAGCTGCTGGTGCTGCTCGACTCCGAGGGCGGCTCACACGCCTCGGCTGCCGCGCTGGCCGCGGACGGCGCCTTCGTGTTCGTCCCCGACCTGCCACTCTGCGCCCGGCGCGCAACGCCCAAGCTGAGCGATCAGCTGGCGACGCCGCCGCCCGGTGATCTCCTTCCCGAGGAGCGCGAGCGCCTCATCGAGGCTGCCCGACAGCAGGCGCTCTGCGACGTGCGGCAGGGGCTTCGGCTGCTTCCGACCCTCTGCCCCGAGCTGCCCGAGGACGTCTCGGGCGAGCTGGTGGCCAGCGGGGGGTTCGCAGCCGGCATCGCCGACGCCCTCGTGGGCGTCGAGCCGCGACTCCGCCTCCGCGCCGCCGGCTGAGCGCCCGCGGAAACGCGTTTGGCGTAGCCCACGGGGCCCCTATCCTTCGCGGCTCGGTGGACGACCCCACCGCCCAAGGAGGACCTGCATGCCCGCCCCGTCGACCTTCCGCTGTGTGGCCCTGGCCCTGGCGAGCCTGCTCGCGCTGGCGTGCACCCAGCCGGCGGGCGAGAGCGCGGGGGAGAGCGCGCCGGAGTCTTCGGCGACCCCGGCCGCGACGACCGCGGAGAGCCCCGCCGCGGCGCGCTACGGGGATCGCACCATCTCCGTCGAGGAGGTCGACGACTTCATCAAGGACCAGCTCTTCCGGCGCGCGACCGACGACGGCGACCCGGTGAAGACGTGGACGGCGCGGCGCGACGCCGTCACGAGCATGATCGACCAGGAGCTGGTGGAGGCGGCCGCCGCCGAGGCCGGTCTCTCCGCCAACGACCTGCTGCGCCGCGAGGTCGAGCAGCGCAACACGGTCACCCCCGAGGCCGTCCAGGCCTTCTACGACGAGAACCAGGAGCGCATCGGGCGCCCGATCGAAGAGATCCGGCCGCAGATCGAGCAGCACCTGAAGCAGCAGAACCTGGCCACGGTCCGCGACGCGTACCTGGCCACCCTGCGCGAGGGGCAGGAGATCGAGGTGCTGATCGACGCGCCGCGGACCGAGGTCGCGGCCACCGGCCCCTCGCTCGGCCCCGACGATGCTCCGGTCACGATCGTCGAGTTCAGCGACTACCAGTGCCCCTTCTGCCGACGGGTCGAGCCGACCATCGAGGCCCTGCTCGCCCGCTACCCGGAGCAGGTGCGCTTCGTGTACCGCCACTACCCGCTGGACCGCATCCACCCCCAGGCCCGGGGCGCCGCCGAGGCGGCCGCGTGCGCCGACGATCAGGGGCAGTTCTGGGCCTTCCACAAGCAGCTCTTCGCCGAGGGCGCGAAGTTCGACGCCCAGAGCCTCGAAGGCTACGCCGAGCAGACCGGCCTCGATCTCGCCGAGTACAAGGCGTGCGTCGCCGAGCGGCGCCACAAGGACCTGGTGGAGAACGACTTCCAGGACGGGGCGAAGGCCGGCGTCACCGGCACCCCGGCCTTCTTCGTGAACGGCATCATGATGTCGGGCGCGAGGCCGCTCGAGGAGTTCGTCCAGCTGATCGAGGAAGAGCTCGCCGACTCCTAGGAAGCCGCTTCCATCCGCGCCACCAGGCGGTCGCGCTCCTCGATCATCCGATCCTCGCTGCGCGCCTCGAGGTTGAGGCGCAGCAGTGGCTCGGTGTTCGAAGGGCGCAGGTTGAACCACCAGTCGTCGTAGCGGACCAGCAGGCCGTCGAGACGCGACGTCTCCGGCGCGCTCGCGTGTTCCTTCGCCACCTCCTCGATCAGGGCGTGGGGATCGGGGACGCGTCGGTTGATCTCGCCGCTCGCGAAGTATCGGCGCAGGGGCTCCATCAGCTCCGAGAGCGGGCGCGGGTCGTCCGCCAGGACGTCGAGCAGCGCGATCAGGGCGGCGGTCCCGTCGTCGCACACGAGGTTCTCGGAGAAGCGGAAGTAGAAGTGGCCCGAGAGCTCGCCGGCGAAGGACGCCCCGCTCTCGTGCATGGCCGCCTTGATGAACGAGTGACCCACCCGACAGATGCCGGGCTCGCCGCCGGCGGCCTCGATCTCCTCGGGCGTGGCCCAGCTCGAACGCAGGTCGTAGAGCACCCGACTCTTCGGGTAGCGCCGCAGCTGCGAGCGGGCGAGGACGCCGATCATCAGGTCCGACGCCACCGGGCGGCCGCTCTCGTCCACGAACACGGCTCGATCCCCGTCGCCATCGAACGCCACGCCGAACGCCGCTCCCGTGCGCCGCACCGCTTCGCTCACGTCCGCGAGGTTCTCCTCCTCGAGGGGATCGGCCGGGTGGTTCGGGAAGGTCCCGTCGGGCTCGAAATAGAGCCGCTCCACCTCGAGGGGCAGCTCCGCCAGCACGCCTTCGAGGCCGACCGAGGCCATCCCGTTGCCGCAGTCGATCGCCACCTTGAGCTCCGGGCGGCCGACACCCACGGCCAACACGTGACGCGCATAGCCCGGGCGAACGTCCACGCTCTCCACCGAGCCGCCGCCCGGCGCGTCGCCCAGCGCGTGGGTCAGCGCCTCGATGTCGCGAAGGCCCGTGTCCTGGCCGACCGGACGCGCGTGCGGCCCGCAGACCTTGAAGCCGTTGTACTGCTTCGGGTTGTGGGAGGCGGTGACCATGATGCCGCCGTCCGCCTCGAGCGACTCCACCGCGTAGTAGAGCATCGGGGTCGCGGCCCAACCGATGTCCACGACGTCGGTCCCCTCGTCGGTGATGCCACGGATCAGCTCGCGCACGAGCCCGGGTGAGTGGGTGCGAGCATCGCTCCCGACCACCAGGCGGCGGCCGCCGAGATGGCGCGCGGTCGCGCGCCCGATGCGATGGGCGTCCTTCTCGGACAGCTCTTCGGGGACGAGACCCCGGATGTCGTACGCCTTGAAGATGGGCATGGCAGCGGAGAGTAGGCGGGCTCGTGTCGGCCGAAAAGCCGGCCCGGCCTCCTGGCCCGCCCCCGCGGTCCATCGCCGGTTCGCGGGCCCGGTTGGCCGGAGAGTGCCCCCGGAGGCCCCGCGGGCGCGCGTTCGCTGCGGCTCCCCGGCCCCGCAAAGGGCTTCACCTTGACCCCGTCCCTGCCGATGGTCACTCTTGAAGCATGTTCGGACTCGGCGCGACAGAGCTGCTGATCATCCTCGGGATCTGCGTCCTGCTCTTCGGAGCACGGCGGCTGCCGGAGATCGGCTCGGGCCTGGGCAAGGCCATCAAGGGCTTCCGCGCCGGAGTCTCCGGGGACGACGAGATCGACGTCACCCCGAAGAAGGAAGAGGTCGCCGAGGGCGACAAGTCCTAGGTTCGGGCCCGACGTCCGAGGACGCCCTTGGATGAGGGGGCGTGCCTAGTCCCCGGCGTCCGCGGCCTGAGCGGTCGGCTCTGCGGGCAGAGCGGGGGCCGGCTGCGGCGGTCGCGTGGCCTCCTCGAAGAGGAAGTCCGTGGCGTCCTCGGGCGGCGCGGGGAACACGGCCTGCAGCCGGCCGCCGAAGAAGGCGAAGCGGCCCGAGCGCGCCTCGAGCTCGCTCACGATCTCGCTCGGTCGTGCCTCGCGTAGCCACTCCTCGCCGAGGTCCGGACCCGCCCAGGACGTCTGGAGCCTGCGTCCCTCGGCGTCGAGCAGGACGGCCCGCACGCTCCGCCTGCCATCGGAGACCGCGTGCCCGAGGGTGCCCGACACGACCAGGATCCGGCCGGCGTGCGCGTTGTCGACCAGCCGCACGCCGAGTGAGCCGATCTCGAGGCCCGGGCCGACGAGGCCGGGGCGGTGGGGAACGACTTCGGGCTCGCGCAGCGCCTCGGCCGCCACGCCGGCGATCCCGAGAGCGAGGCATGCGGCGACCACCACTCCCCCGATCGCCTGCGTCCACTCGGGCGACCAGCGCAGCGAGGGAAGCCGCGAGGCCCGCGGCTCGCTCTCGGAGCGCGGGGAGCGCGTCTCGCGCGAAGCGGGCGCGGCATCCTCGGTCGACGCCTTGGCGGCCAGGTCCTCGGCCGGCGCCGACGCCTCGAACCCCTCCGCGTCGTGTGACGCGCTTCGGGTCTCGCGAGCCTCGGAAGGCGGAGCCGGCTCGTCTTCCAGGAGATCGTCGAAGCTGCCGAACAGGTCCTCGTCGGTGGTCCCGGCGTCGTCGCCCGCCTCGGCGGGATCGTCGTCGGGCTCGTCCAGATCGTCGAGTGCGCCGAGCGAGCCGAGCTCGTCTCCGAGGGCGTCGGACGCGTCGAACGCGTCGGGTTCGGCGCCGGAAGACGCCTCGCGCCGGCGGTCGGTGAGCGGGGGCGAGGTGTCGGGAGCAGCGGCGACCTCGGGCGGCGCCTCCGCCGTGGCAGCCGCGGGCTCCGGCGGCGCGTTCGACTCGAGCGCGTCCGGCCAGGATCCGGCCTCTGCCGCGTTCTCGGCCGCGGCGTCGACGACGGCGGTCGGGGGCTCCTCGTTGAACTCCCAGTCCTGCTCCTGCGAGGAGAGCTCCATCGCGTCGGTGCGATGGCCAGGGGGCGCCGGCTGGTCGGGCGAGCTCAGGTCGACCCGTCCCCCCAGCATGGTGTCGGCGAAGGGATCGTCACCGTCGCCCCCGGTCCGCTCCGGGGTGTCCCACTCCGGCCCGTCGAGGCTGGGCTCGGGGGCCGCCACCGGCTCCTGGGCCGTGCTCAGGGCCACGTCCTCGAGCGCGTCGGCGACGTCCGACGTGGGCGGGAGCACCTGGAAGACGTGCTTGCAGCGCGAGCAGCGGACGCGCGCCCCCTTGGCCGGAACCTTGCTCGGATCCAGCTCGAAGCGGGTCTCGCATTGCTCGCAGGTGATGATCACGGAGAGGCTCGGCGCGCACAGGAGAACGGACCGCTAGTGTCGGCCTGGAGTCGCCTGTGCCCCCCAGCGTTTCGGCCGAGCAAGAGCTGCCCTTGAGCGACGCGCCCCCCATGTCGGGCGAGGCGTCCGAGGGGGCGTTGCGGCCGCTGCTGGCCCGCCGGCTCGTGATCGTCACCGGCAAGGGGGGCACCGGGAAGACCAGCGTGGCGTCGGCGCTGGCCCTGGCGGCGGCCCGCAGCGGGCGGCGGGTGGCGCTGCTCGAGACCGGCCGCGCCGAGCACGCCCCCCGGCTCTTCGAGCCCGCCGCGGCGCCCGTGGGCTACGAGGGCCGCGATCTCCTGCCCGGGCTGCGGGCCCGGCGCATCGAGCCCTACGCGGCCCTCACCGAGTACCTGCGCAGCGAGCTGCGTATCCCCGGGATCGTCACCCGCGTGCTCTCGAATCCCGGCTTCCGCCAGCTGATGGACGCCGCTCCGGGCTGGCGCGAGCTGATCACGCTGGGAAAGGTCTGGCACCTGCGCGAAGCACAGGACGACGGGCGACCCACCTGGGACCTGATCGTCGTCGACGCGCCGGCCACGGGGCACGGCCTGGTGTTCCTCGACGTGCCGCGGGTCGTCGTCTCGGCCGTCCGCGCGGGCCCCCTGCAACGACACGCGGGCTGGGTCGAGGCGATGATCAAGGATCCGCGGGACACCCTGCTCCTGCCGGTGACCCTGGCCGAGGAGCTGCCGGCACGCGAGACGGCCGAGCTGGTGGCGCGGCTGCGCGGCGAGATCGGCGTCACGGTGGACCGCGTGATCGTGAACGCCCTCCCCGACGCGCCGTTCCCGGCCTCTCTGGGCGCGCTCGACGCGCGCCTCGCCGCGCTCGACCTGCCCACAGGCGTGGCGGGACTGCCCTCGGCGAGCGCCCTCGCCCAGTGCACGCGACACTTGCGCGAGCGCTACGAGCTGGGACAGGAGTATCTCGGACGGGTCCGCGAGTGGACCGGCCTCCCCACCACGTGCCTTCCCTATCTCACGGGAGGCGTCCGCGGGATCGACGACCTCGCTCGCCTCGCCGAAGCGCTCGTCGACGGAGAGCCGACGCGATGAGCGGCGACCTCCACCGATTGCTGGCCGAGCGACGCATCGTCGTGTGCGTCGGAACCGGCGGCGTGGGGAAGACGACGGTCGCCGCCGCCCTCGCGCTGGCGGCCGCACGCCAGGGGCAACGCTCCCTCGTCGTGACCATCGACCCGGCGCGACGCCTGGCCGACGCCCTCGGGCTCGCCGAGCTCGGCAACGAGCCGCACGCACTTCCCTCCGACCGGCTGGTCGCACTCGGTGCCGCGCCGGACGCGCGCATGGAAGCGATGATGCTCGACATGAAGCGGACCTTCGACGACCTGGTGCAGCGCTTCGCACCGGACGAGGCGTCGGTCGAGCGCATCCTCGCGAACCCGATCTACCAGCACGTGTCCGACGCCCTCGCGGGCAGCGCCGAGTACTCGGCGATGGAGAAGGTCTACGAGCTCTCCGAGCGCGAGGATCTCGACCTGATCGTGTTGGACACGCCGCCGTCGCAGCACGCGCTCGACTTCCTCGAGGCCCCCGAGCGGCTGATCGGCTTCCTCGAATCCCGGGTGGTCCAGGTGCTGGTACACCCCGCCTTCGCCGGTGCGCGCCTCGGCTTCCGGCTGTTCCAGCGCGGCGTCCAGCAGGCGCTGCGCCTGATCGAACGCGTCTCGGGAATGGGCTTCCTCGAGGATCTCTCGGAGTTCCTGCTGTCCATCGAGGGCATGTCCGAGGGCTTCCGCGAGCGGGCCCTCTCCGTCCGCGAGCTCCTCTTCGGCAGCGGCTCGGCCTTCGTGCTGGCGGCGGGCCCGACCGTCGAGTCGGTCGCCATGGCCGACGGCTTCCTGGACCGTCTGGTGGAGTCCGGCGCCGACGTCCGGGCCCTGGTGCTCAACCGCGTGCGGGTGTGGCCCGAGTCCGAAGCCCTGCCCGATCCCGACTCGCCCGCCGCCGTGGCCGCACTGGCCGATGCCCTCGGGGATGCGAGCGACGAGGCGGCGGTCGCGGCGCTTCGCGCGGCGCGCAGCTACGTTGGCCTCGTGCAGCAGGACGCAATGGCGACGGAGAAGCTTCGCGGTCGGGCTGCGCAGTCCGGCTGCGAGGTGTGCGTGGTTCCCGAGTTCTCGCGGGACGTGCACGACCTCGACGGGCTGGCTCGCGTCGCGAGTCATCTCTGCCCGAACGACCGCCCGAACGACTGAGGGGGACCCCCATGGACTCCGCCGACCGGGAAGCGACCGAGAGCGTGGCCGACGCGCTGGCGCGCGCGCGACGACACGCACGCGCCGCGGCCGCCGAGAGCCTGGCGGCCGTCCACGCGCTGCTCGACGCCGGTGCGCTCGCGACGACGGGCATGCCCGCCGACCACAGCAGCCTGGCTCCGGTCGCCCAGTGGATGGGACGGCTCGAGGCCTGGCTCGGCAGCGGCGCCCAGGCCGACGGCGCGCTCTTCGACACACTCCTCGACACCCTCGACTCGGAGATCCTGCGCTGGGAGCAACGCAGCCGCGCCGAGCCCGAGGCGCGCAACGTGCTGCGGGCGTTCCTGGCCGTGCGCGAGCTGCTCTGGGAGCTGGCTCCGACGGCGCGCTCCCAGACCGGGCACACAGGCGAGCCGACCGGTGAGCACTCGAGCCGCGCACGGCCGAGCGGGGCGGACCCCGAGGACGCGAGCGCGCCCGAGAGCGAGCCCCGACTGCGCCGCGTGAGCGTCCAGGGCTGAGCGGGCCCGTCGGGGACTGCTGGGCGGAGGTGCGGGGATGACACCCAAGTGCGCTCTGCTAGGGTCCTCGCCCACTCCCGCCTCGGAGCGCCGAACCGCGTTCCGGGCGTTGCCGAAGCCCCAAGCCGAGCCCTGCATCCCCGAGGCTGCCCCATGCCCGTCCTGATCAAGCGGTACGCGAACCGCAAGCTCTACAACACGGACACCAGCCGGTACATCACGCTCAAGGGCATCGCCGAGCTGCTGGAGAACGACCAGGAAGTCCAGGTGATCGACAACGAGAGCGGCGAGGACATCACGTCCGTGACCCTCTCGCAGATCCTCGTCGACACCGAGCGCGGCGGCCGCGCCGTTCCGGGCAACCTGCTGAGCGAGCTGCTCCAGCGGGGCGACGCCCTCTACGGAGCCCTCCGCAATCCGCGCGAGGGCATCGAAGAGATCCAGCGCAACGTGCGCCGGCTGATGGGCAACACGAACGGCAATCGCGACTGGATCGCGTTCACGCCCCCCGACCTCGACCAGATCGTGCAGTCGACCATGGAGCGGGTGATGAAGGCCCTCGACCTGCCGCGCCGGTCGGACATCGAGGCCCTGAACGACCGACTCGACCGCGTGACCCACGCGCTCGAGACCCTCGAGAAGTCGCGCAGCCCCGACGAGGGCGGGGACACTCCGAGCGAGTAGCCCGGGCTCAGCCGGCCTCGCGCCGCGCTGCGAGCCCCGCGTCGACCATCTGCTGGATGCGCGAGCGCAGCTCCTCGTTCAGCCGTGAGACGACCAGCTCGTCCCTCGGGTCGGAGTCCTCGACGTCCAGGGGATGGCCGAAGGCGAAGTCGAGCCGCGACGGCAACGGGACGAAGCCCAGCGGGCCGAGCCACGGGAAGGTCGGCGTGATCGGGAGGAAGGGCAGGCCCGACGCGCGCGCCAGCGACTCGACCTTGTAGAGGATCGGCTGGGTCTCCTCGGCACCGACGACGGAGACCGGAACGATCGGCACGCCGAGGTCGAGCCCCAGGCGGACGGCGCCGCCCCGGCCGAATCGCTGCAGCTTGTAGCGCTCGCCCCAGGTCTTGCTCGCCCCCTTCACGCCCTCGGGAAACGCGACCACCGAGCGGCCGCTGCGCAGCAGCTGCTCCGCGTTCTCACGACAGGCGCGCACGGCGCCGAGCCTCGTCAGGGTGGGCTGCGCGAAGGGCAGCGTGATCAGCCAGTCCGCCACCAGGAAGCGCGGCCGCGCCGCCTCTCCGCGAACGCTCGCCAGCTGATGCGCGACGAGCAGCCCATCCCAGGGGAGCAGACCCGAACGGTTGGCCACGAAGAGCACGGGACCGTCGGGCACCTCGGCCAGGCCTTCGGCGCGCACGCGGAACCAGCGCGAGGCCAGGAGCGACAGCGCGGGGCGCAGCTGCTCGATCCACTCGGGATCCATCCCGAACTCGTCGAGCTCGCCGCGGCGTTCGCGCATGCCGAGGGTGCGCGTGCGAGCGCGCAGCTCGCCGAAGATCGCGAACACGTCGACGTCCGGGGCCTTGGGCTCCTCGCCCTCGCCCGGACCGCTCGGACGCCCGTCGAAGCGCTCGCGGATCTCGCGGCCGAGGTCCGCCAGGGCCTCGTCGAGGAGATCCTGGGAGCGGGGGCCACTCATTGCATCTCCCGGAGCTTGCGCTCGCTCACGAAGGCGGTGAACGCCTCCTTCGTGGTGTAGTCGGGCTCGCCGAAGGCGGCAAAGCCACGGCTGCCGTCGGCCACCCACAGGTAGCGGAGGAAGTCGTAGAAGCCGTCGGGCTCGTCGCCAGTCTGGGCGAAGGAGGGCGCGTAGCGCAGCCGATGCATCAGCGGCGCCGGGACCGGCAGCACGCGCTTGCCCGCGTGCCGGATCAGCCGGGAGAGCGGCTGCACGCCGCGACCCACCAGGTTGTAGACGCCGGGGATGGACTCGAGGGTGGCCCGCTCGAAGGCGCGCAGGCAGTCGTCCTCGTGGATCAGCTGGATCAGCGGGTCGTAGCCCATCAGCATGGGCACGACCGGGCGCGCGAAGTAGCGCGCCATGGCGTGGCGGCTGCCCGGCCCGAGCGTCCAGCAGTGGCGGAGCACCGTCAGGCAGCGGTCGGGGTTGCGGCGCGCCCACTCGCTGGCGAGCCCCTCGGCCTCCACCCGGTTCTGCACGTTGTGGGCCGCGCGGTGGCCGCGCAGCGGGTGGTCTTCGGTGAGGTAGTTGGGATTGTCGGGGCGCGCCCCGTAGGCCATGGTCGTCGACGCGAAGACGACGCGCGAGACGCCCGCCGCCGTGCACGCGTCGAGCACGTGCAGGCTGCCCAGGGTCTCGAGCTCGTGGTCGGATTCGACGTCGGGCGTGGGCTCGCGACGGAACGCGAGGTGTACCAGCACCGTCACGTCTTCCTTGCGCAGCACCTCGGCCACGTCCGCGTCGGCGGTGGGATGGGTCAGGTCGAGCCCGTGGAAGCGGACGGCAGCATCGAGACCCCACGGCCGCTGGTGGTCGATCCCGACCACCACGACGTCCGGGCGCGCGGTCAGTCGCGCCACGAGCCGGCTCCCGAGCTCGGTCCGGAGACCGGTGACCGCCACGGTCGTCGCGCTGCTCATCCCCCTCCTCGCCTGCTCCTGCATCCCGTGCGTCAGCCGCCGCCGGCCGCGGTACGCTCGTCCCATGAGCCAGAGCCCGCCCTCGCGACCCTCGACGCAGATGGCCCCCCGCAGTGTGGGCGCCGTGGCAGACCCGCGCTACCTCGATCACGAGGGGCCCGACGGACACCCCGAGCGCCCGGACCGCCTGCGCGCCGTCGGAGAGGTGCTCGACGCCCACGCCGACCGGCTCACCCCGGTCGCCGCCCGAGAGGCAGACGACGAGGAGATCCTGCGCGTCCACTCCCAGGAGCACCTCTCGGTCCTGTCCCTGGCGCGCGAGCAGGCGCCGGTACGCCTCGACGCCGACACCTACTTCGCGCCGCGCAGCGAGAGCGTGGCGCGCCTGGCGGCCGGCGCCGCCATCGACCTCGCCCGGGCCGTGGCCCGTCGCGAGCTCGACACCGGGATCGCGGCGGTACGCCCGCCGGGCCACCACGCCGAGGCCGGACGCGCCATGGGCTTCTGCCTGCTCAACAACGTCGCCCTGGCCGCCCAGGCACTGCGGGCGACCGAGGGGGTCGAGCGCATCCTGATCCTCGACTGGGACGTCCACCACGGCAACGGCACCCAGCACAGCTTCGAGGACGACCGCGACGTGCTCTACGTCTCGACCCACCAGTTCCCCTACTACCCGGGGACCGGCGACGCGGGCGAGACCGGCACCGGCGCCGGAGAGGGAGCGACGGTGAACCTCCCACTCCCGGCCGGCTGCGGGGATCGCGAGTACGTGGGCCTGTTCCAGCGCGTGCTCGTGCCCGTCACCCGGGCCTTCCGCCCCGACGTGATCCTCGTATCCGCCGGCTACGACGCCCACGCGGACGATCCGCTCGCGGCGATGCAGGTCAGCGGTGAGGGCTTCGGGCAGATGGCCGCCATCGTGCGCGCCCTGGCCGACGACGAGGCCGGGGGCCGACTCGCCTTCATCCTCGAGGGCGGATACTCCCTCGACGGCTTGCGCGAGGGGGTCTCGGCCACCCTCGATGCCGCGCTCGCGCCCGAAGCCCCGGCCCTGCCTCCGGCCGTCGACGCCGAGGAGGGCACGCTGCTGGGCCAGGCCATCGCCCAGGTGGCCGCCGCCCACGCGGGACGCTTTCCCGGACTCGGAGCCGCCGACTAGGCCGCGCTCCGGCATGGGCCGCCGCCCCACCGACAGGCCGGATCCGCGGCCCAGTGGGGCGAGAGGCACTCGAGGAGGCCCCGGGTGGGATGGGGCGCCCATGTCGGGTGCGCCATTCCCGCCGTCGCAGCGGTGCGTGCCCTCGCCCCGGGCCGTCGACGCGCCTGCGGCCCGCCAGCCCCGTAGCGGGTTGACCACAAGATCGGGTGCCCCCGGGGAGAGAGGCCCCTACATCTGGGGCCCTGAAAAAAAGTGAGGCTGCGCGCGAAGTTTGGGCTTTACACGCACATCAGGTGGAGGATATATAGAGCCAGGTGGGGTCAGGTGGGGATGAGTGGTAAGCATCCCCACGACGAGGGAGCGGATCCCTCGAAGGGGCCGGATCCCCGGCACGCAGGAAGGTGCCCCGCCAGATGGCACGAGGTCGGTTTCACCACACCATGGACGCCAAGGGACGAGTCAGCTTGCCGGCTTCGCTTCGCGGAGAGCTCCAGGGTCAGAGTGATCTGCCTCCCATCCTCACCAATCTGGTCGATTGCAAGGCGGTCGGTGTCTTTTCCCACGATCGCTGGATCGAGATCGAACAGCGTCTCGCAAACATGTCGCAAATGCAGCCGGAGATTCAATCCGTGCAGCGGATGCTGGTCTCCGGGGCCGTCGAGTGCCCCATCGATGGCCAGGGCCGCGTCCTGATTCCGCCGCATCTGCGTGAGCACGCCTCGCTGAGCCGCGAGGTGACCATTGCCGGCGTCGGCCGGCGAATCGAGATCTGGGACCGTGCTGGCTTCGACGAAGAGCTGTCACACATCCGGGAGAGTGGCCCGGACGTGGCCCGCGTCGCGGCCGAGCTGGGTCTGTAGGGAGGTCTTCGGGGGGACCCGGAGCTCTGCTCCGGGCCGAGAGAACAGGGTGTCTCCGGAGCGCCGATCGGGCGGCGCACGGGAATCGTTGGGGGGCGTGAACCGAGCCCGCCGAAAAGCGCTCCGGAGCACCCTGGTCTCCCCGCAAGCCTCCTTTTTCTTTTTACGCACCCGAGGGTGCGAGACGAACCATCGCGGGCCTCGAGCGGATGCCAGGCCCGCGCGGATGTGAACCGCCGAACTCTCCATCAGCCGGTTCTCCAGGAGGAGGTGCTCTCCTCCCTGGGAGTCGGAGCGGGCACGCTGGTGGTGGACGGGACGGTGGGCTTCGGGGGACACGCCGAGGCCATCTTGGAGAGGACTGCACCAGACGGACGGCTGGTGGGTCTCGATAGAGATGAAGTCGCCCTCGAGGCGGCGCGCCAGCGGCTGGTTCCCTTCGGAGATCGAGTGGAGCTGGTGCACGCGTCCTTCCGGAACCTGACCGACGTCCTCGCGGAGCGAGGCTCCCCTCCCCTGGACGCCGTGCTGCTCGACCTGGGCGTCTCGTCCCCGCAGCTCGACGAGCCCGAGCGCGGCTTCCGGTTCGGCCAGAGCGGCGAGAGCGCCGAGGCGGTGCCCCTCGACATGCGCATGGACGCGAGCCGCGGGGCGACGGCGGCCGAGCTGCTCGCCCACGCCTCCGAGCCCGAGCTCGTGCGCTGGTTCCAGGAGTACGGGGAGCTCCCCGGCGCGCGGCGCCTGGCCCGCCACATCGTCGAGACCCGCGAGACCCGCCCGCTTCGCACGGCGGGCGACCTGCTCGCGGTGATCGAGGAGTCGCGGGTCGGCCGCGGCCGCAAGCACAACCCGGCGACGCTCGTGTTCCAGGCTCTGCGCATCGCGACCAATGACGAGCTCGGCGCCCTCTCCGAGGGGCTCGCTGCCGCGCGGGATGCCCTGCGACCGGGCGGGCGCCTGGTCGTCCTCTCCTATCACTCCCTCGAGGACCGCATGGTCAAGCAGTTCTTCCGCGACGAGGAGCGCGGCTGCGACTGCCCGCCGCGCCAGCCGGTCTGCACCTGCGGTCGCCGCCCGACGCTCTCGCGCATCACGCGACGCCCGGTGCGCCCGTCCGAGGAGGAGATCGCCCGCAACCGCCGCGCGCGCTCCGCGCGGCTGCGCGTGGCCGAGCGCCTCGCCGAGGGCGAGGCCGACCGCGCCCACGCGACGCCCGCGAGGCCGCGATGAGCCGCTCCTGGCGACGTCAGCGTGCCCGGCTCTTCGACGAGGCGCGCGAGGCCGCGGCCCCGAGCCCGCCCTCCCCCGCCGCGCCGCAGAGGCGCGTCGAGGCGGAGCGCCCTGCGGTGCCGCAGCCTGCAGAGCACGACTTGCCGGCGCCTGCGCTGCCGGAGCGCGCAGCGCCGGAGCCCGCAGCCCCGGAAGAGCCCCAGGCGAAGGCAGCCGCTCCCGCTCCCGAGCCTGCGGAGCCGATGACGAGGCCGCCGTGGGAGGAGCCCGAGCCCGAGGAGGCGGTGGCCGGCGCGACCCGCCGCAAGCCGCGGCGCCGACGCGCCACCCGGCGCCGCGGGGCTCGCGTACCCGGGCCCGATCTCGTCGGCCGCGACTTCGCGAAGCCCGCGCGGCACGAGGGCCGGCGTCCGCGGCCGCGGCTGCTCGCGCCGCTGGTGAGCGGGGCCCTGGCGGGCCTGCTCCTGTTGGCCGCCCTGCACCTCGACCTGATCCGCCTGCAGTACGCCCTCGGTCAGGCCCTGCGCACCGAGACCGCGCTGCGCGACGCGAAAGGGCAGCGGGTGGTCGACGAGCGCGGACAGCGGGACCCCGCCGAGCTGCGCGAGCGCGCCGAGGCCATGGGCCTCGGTGTGGCCGAGCGCGTGATCACGCTGCCGCCGATCGAGGCCGCGGAAGCAGACCCGTGGGAGGCCGAGGCGCCCGAGGCTCGGCGGCTCGCCGTGGAGATCGGACGATGAGGGGATCGGACCTCCGGCGCTCGGTGATCCGCCTGCGCATCCTGGGCGGCCTCCTGCTCCTCGCCTACCTGGCGTTGGCCGCACGCGCGACCCAGCTCTCGGTCTTCGATCCGCGTGGCGCCGAGCGCGGCCGCGCGCAGACCGTGACGGTGCTCCGCGTCGCCCCGGCGCGCGGCCTGATCACCGACCGCAACGGCGACGAGCTGGCGGTCACGATCCAGGCCCCGTCGATCTACGCCGTCCCGCGCGGCATCGAGGATCCGGCACGGCTCGCCGCCACACTGGCGCCGCTGGTCGAGCTTCCGGAAGCGAAGCTGCGCGAGCGCCTCTCCCGGCAGGGCGCCTTCGTGTTCCTGCGCCGTTGGGTCCGCGAGGATCAGGCCCAGGCGATCGAGGAGCTAGGCCACGGCGCGGTCGGAGTCGTCCGGGAGCCGCGCCGCGCCTATCCCATGGGAGAGCGCGCCGGCCGCCTGCTCGGCTTCGCGAACATCGACGGCGAGGGGATCCGCTCGGTCGAGCAGGGCTGGGACGACTGGCTGCGCGGCACCCCGCAGCAGATCGCCGTCGAGCGCGACGCCCTGGGACGCCTGCTCGCCGCTCCGGGGCACGACCTGCGAAGCTCGGCCGGCGGCGACGTGGCGCTCTCCATCGACGGCGTGCTGCAGGCCGACGCCGAGGAGGCGCTGGGCGAGGTCGTACGGGCCACCGGCGCCAAGGGCGGCGTGGTGGTGGTCCTCGATCCGAAGCGCGGCGACCTCCTCGCCGTGGCCGAGTGGCCGCCCTTCGATCCGGGCGACTTCCGGGGCGTGCCCTACCGGGAGACGCGCGCCCAGGCCTTCCTCGACGCCTTCGAGCCGGGCTCTTCGCTCAAGCCCATCGTCGTCGCCGCGGCCCTCGAGAAGGGCGTGCTCTCGAAGAACGACCGCATCGACTGCGAGCAGGGCCGCTACCGCGTGCCCGGCAAGACCCTCTCCGACATCAAGCCCCACGGCCTGCTCGACCCGAGCGGGATCCTGCGCGTCTCGAGCAACATCGGCGCCGTCAAGATCGGCTACCTGCTCGGACGCTCGGCCCACGAGGCGGCACTGCGCCGCTTCGGCTTCGGCGCGCGCAGCGGCTCGGGCTTCCCCGACGAATCGCGCGGCCTGCTGCGCTCGAGCGATCGCTGGCAGCCCGTCGACCATGCGACGATCTCGTTCGGCCAGGGCATCTCCGTCACGCCCGTCCAGCTGGCGTCCGCGCTCGGCGTGCTCGCCAACGACGGTCTGCGACAGCCTCCGCGCCTCGTCGTCGCCCGGCGCGAGCCCGAGGACAGATGGAAGAGCGTGCCGACCGCGAGGCCCGAGCGCGTGGTGAAGGCGCGGGTGGCGCGCGAGCTGCGGGCGATGCTCGGCGACGTCGTGTCGGGGGAGCGGGGAACCGGCCGGCTGGCCGCGCTCGAGGACATCGAGGTCGGCGGCAAGACGGGGACGGCCCAGAAGCTCGATCCGGCGACCGGCGCCTACACCCACGACGCCTACCGCACCTGGTTCGTCGGGATGGCGCCGCTCGCGGATCCCGAGATCGTGACGGTGGTGATGCTCGACGAGCCCAGGGGCAAGTTCCAGTCGGGGGGCAGCACCGCGGCACCGCTCTTCGGACAGGTGGCGGCGCGCGCGCTCACCCGCCGCGGCATCGCCACCCGGGCGCTCGGAGAGCTCCCCGCCCTGGCTCGCATCGACCTTCCCGCTCCGGAGCCGCCCGCATACCAGCCCGCGGTGGTGGCGACCAAGCCCGCCCCGGCGGCGGCGCCACCGCCGCCGCCGCCGATCCGGCCGCGGCGGGAGATCCCCGAGGCCTTCCGTCTCGGCAAGCGTGTGCTGCTGCCCGACCTCACGGACCTCACCGACGTCCAGGTGCGGCGCTGGGCGCGGCAGCTCGACCTGCCCGTGCAGATCCGCGGCCGCGGCTTCGCCGTCGGCCAGGAGCCGCCGGCGGGTACCGTCGTCGCCGGTCGCCCGGTCCTCGTCCACTTCGAGAGCGGACCCGGCGAGGGCGGCTGATGCGATTGTCGACGCTCCTCGCAGCGCTGCCCCCCACGCTGGCGGCGAGCCGACCGGAGACCTCGGAGGATCCGGTCATCCGCGGGATCGAGTGCGATTCCCGGAAGGTGTCGCCGGGCGACGTGTTCGTGGCGCTGCGCGGCGAGAACTTCGACGGCCACGATCACCTGGCCGAGGCCGAGGCCGCCGGTGCCATCGCCCACGTCGTCGAGAGCGTGCCCGCGGGCTTCGCGCCGGGCGCGCCGGCCGTGGTGGTGCGCGACACGCGACGCGCCCTCGCTCCGCTCTCGGTGCGCTTCTACGGCGACCCCTCGAAGGAGCTGCGGGTGGTCGGGATCACGGGCACCAACGGCAAGACCTCGACCAGCTTCCTGGTGGACTCGATCCTCCGCGCCGCCGGCATCGCGAGCGGCGTGATCGGCACGCTCGGCTCGCGCATCGACCCCGAGGAGCCCTTCGAGCGCAGCCTCAACACGACGCCCGAGAGCCTGGACCTCCAGCGCCTGCTGCGCTCGATGTGCAGCAAGAACGTCTCGGCGGTCGCGATGGAGGTCTCCTCCCACGGCCTCGAGCTCGGCCGCGTGGACGGCTGCGGCTTCGAGGTCGCGGCGATCACCAACCTGACCCAGGACCACCTCGACTTCCATCGCTCCCTCGACGCCTATCGCGACGCCAAGCGCCGGCTCTTCGTCTCGCACCTGCGCGCGGACGGCGCGGCGGTGGTGAACGTGGACGATCCCCACGCCGAGGCCTTCCTCGAAGCCGCATCGGCCCGGGGCATCCGGCTCGTGCGCGTCTCGACGCGATCCGAGGTGGCCGCCGAGGTGCGCACGCTCGAAGCCCGGGTGAGCACGGACGGAACCCGCGCGCGCGTCGCGACTCCCGAAGCGGAGCTGACCTTCGAGCTGCCGCTGCTCGGCGACTTCAACGTCGAGAACGCCGTGGTGGCCGTGGGCATCGCCCACGCGATGGGTATCGCGCCCGACGCCATCACCGAGGGGCTCGAGCGCTGCCCCCAGGTTCCCGGGCGGGTCGAACGCGTCGACGGCCCGGGCGCGGGGCCGCGGGTGCTCGTCGACTACGCCCACACGCCCGACGCGGTCGAGAAGCTGCTCGCCACGATGGCGCCGCTCACGAAGGGCCGCCTCATCACCGTCTTCGGCTGCGGGGGCGACCGCGACCCGACCAAGCGCGCTCCGATGGCCGAGGCGGTCGCGCGCTTCAGCGACCGCGCGATCGCGACCAGCGACAATCCGCGCACCGAGGATCCCCTGCACATCCTCGCCGACGTCGAGGCGGGCCTGGGCTCGATGGTCCGCGCCGCCGAGGGCGAGCTCGACACCACGGAGCGCGGCTACCGGATCGTCGTGGACCGGCGCGATGCGATCGCCGACGCGATCGCGATGGCACGCCGCGACGACACGGTGGTCCTCGCGGGCAAGGGCCACGAGGACTACCAGATCATCGGCACCGAGAAGCTGCCCTTCGACGATCGCGACGTCGCGCGCCGTCTGCTCGCGGAAGGGGGGGCGCCATGACCGAGCCCTTCACGCTGGACGAGGCCGCGGCCTGGACGGGCGGCCGGCTCTCTTCCGCGGAGGCGGGGACCGAGAGCCTGAGCGCGGTCTCGACCGACACGCGCACGCTCGCGCCGGGCAGCCTCTTCGTCGCGATCCGCGGGCCGCGCCACGACGCGCACGACCACCTGGACGCGGCCTGTCGCGCGGGCGCGGAGGCCCTGCTCGTCGAGCGCGCCGAGGCGGTGCCGAGCGACGCGTCGCTGCCGGTCATCGTCGTCGACGACACGACGCGCGCGCTGGGCGCGCTCGCGGCGGGCCATCGCGGCCGCTTCGACGGACCGGTCGTCGCGATCACGGGCAGCAACGGCAAGACGACGACGAAGGAGATGTGTGCGGCGATCCTCGCCGAGCGCGGACCCTGCCTGAAGAACCGCGGCAACCTGAACAACGCGTACGGCCTGCCGCTGACCCTGCTCGAGCGCGAGGCCGAGCATCGCGCGCTGGTCGTCGAGATCGGCATGAACCATCGCGGCGAGA
>JASJCN010000119.1 GCA_030065975.1 Myxococcota bacterium | reverse complement strand
TGTTGCGCGACGCAGGGCCGATGACGGGGATCTACGAGGCGCACGACGGCGACTTCGTCCACCTGCACGGCGGCTTTCCCCACCTGCGCGACGGCCTGCTCGCGCTGCTCGACTGCCGCGATCGACTCCCGCTCGTCGCGGCAGTCGAGCAGCGCGAGCAGGCCGTCGCGCAGGTGGGGAAAGCCGCCGTGCAGGTGGACGAAGTCGCCGTCGTGCGCCTCGTAGATCCCCGTCATCGGCCCTGCGTCGCGCAACAGCTCGTCGCCGCGTCCGCCCCGGAGGTGCACGAAGCTCAGGAGCGCGGCGGCGGCGGCACGCACGTCGACCTCCGCTTGCTGACGCCGGCCCGTGCGCAGCTCGTGCAGGTCGGTGGCGGCGACGCCGATGGCCCCGAGGACGCTGGCCGCCGCCTCTCCGACGCGAAGGCGGGTGGGGAGCACGGGGTCCGAGCCGTGCAGCCGGACCTCGCCGGGCAGCAGCTCCCGGCCGAGCGATCCGAGCAGCTCCCGCAGCAGCTCTTCGGTCATGGGGCCCTCCGCGAGGGAGTCGACCCTCGCACATCGGTCGAAGACCCGGTAGCGAGCCGGTCCTCATTGTGGTAATCAATTTGATCGAACATTACCGGTCCCATCGAGGGGTCCCGTCGAAGGGTCGAAGGAAGGAGTCCGCATGCCCGACGAGCTGTTCGGGACCCCGGAGCACGAGCTCTTCCGCCAGACGGTTCGCAAGTTCGTCGAGGAGGAGCTGCGGCCGCGGGCGAGGGAGTTCGACGAGCTCGGCCGCATCGACAAGAGCCTCTTCAGGACCATGGGCGACCTCGGGATGCTCGGCCTGCGCTACGACCCGGCCTGGGGCGGAGCCGGCCTCGACTGGTCGTTCTCCGCCGTGCTCTTCGAGGAGCTCGGCCGCGCCGACAATGCCGGCGTCACGATGGGCATCAGCGTCCACACCGACATGGCCACCCCGTCCCTGGCGGAGTTCGGCAGCGAGGATCTGAAGCGCCGCTACCTGGCGCCGGCCATCGCGGGCGAGATGGTCTCGGCCATCGCCGTCACCGAGCCCGACGCGGGCTCCGACGTGGCCGGCATCAAGACCCGGGCCGTTCGCGACGGCGACGACTGGGTGATCAACGGCTCGAAGATCTACATCACCAACGCCGCCACGGCCGACTGGCTGTGCCTGCTGGCGGTGACCGACCCCGAGGCGGGCTACGGGGGCTACAGCCAGATCCTGGTTCCCACCGACGTCCCCGGCTTCCGCTACGACCTGCTCGACAAGATCGGCAACTGGGGCTCGGACACGGGCCAGCTCTTCTTCGAGGACGTGCGCGTTCCGGTGTCGAACACCATCGGCGAGATCGGCCGCGGCTTCCAGCAGCAGATGATGCAGTTCCAGGACGAGCGACTGGTCGCCTGCGTGAGCAGCGTCGCCTCCTCCGAGCACCTGTGGGAGGAGACCCGGAGCTGGGCCCAGGATCGCGTGCTCTTCGGCAAGCCGCTGGCGAAGATGCAGAACACCCAGTTCAAGATGGTCGAGATGCGGACCGACCTGCGCGCCGCCAAGGAGCTGGTGCGGGCCTGCGTGAAGCAGCGCGTGGACGGCGAGGACGCGACGGAGCTCATCACCATGGCCAAGCTCTTCTGCTGCCGGGTGTCCCGGCGCGTGGCCGACGAGTGCATCCAGCTCCACGGGGGCTACGGCTACATGAAGGAGAGCATGGCGGGCCGGGCCTTCGTCGACAGCCGCCTGCTCTCCATCGGTGGCGGCTCGGACGAGACCATGATGCACTACCTCGCGAAGCAGCTCGGCTTCTAGCGAGCACCGGGAGACGAGAGAATGGACCTGACCTACGGGCCCCGCTACGAGTCCTTCCGCGACGAGCTCCGCGCGTTCCTGGCCGAGCACGCGGAGCGAGCGCCGCGCGGCGGCGTCGGCGTGAGCGCCGGTGCGGCCGGCGAGGCGCTGCGCCAGTGGCAGGCCCTGCTCATCGAGCACGGCTACGCCGCCCGCACCATCCCGAAGGAGTACGGCGGCTACGGCGCCGAGCCCGACATCCTCGAGCGCGTGATCATCGACGAGGAGCTCAACGCGGCCGGCGTCTCGCGCGGCGTGGGAGGGCAGGGCCCGGAGATGCTCGTCCCCACGCTTCTCGAGCACGGCAGCGAGGAGCAGAAGCAGCGGCACATCGGGCCCACCGTCCGGGGCGAGGAGGTCTGGTGCCAGGGCTACTCCGAGCCGGGCTCCGGCAGCGACCTCGCCAGCGTGCAGACCCGTGCCGTCGAGGACGGCTCCGACTTCCTGATCACCGGCCAGAAGATCTGGACGTCGACCGCCGACGTCTCCGACATGATGTTCGGCTTGATCCGCACCGAGCCCGAGGCGAAGAAGCACGCCGGCCTCTCCTACGTGCTGATCCCGATGGACACGCCCGGAATCGACGTGCGTCCGCTGGTCACGATGACCGGCCAGGCCGAGTTCAACGAGGTGTTCTTCAACGACGCCCGGGTGCCCCAGGCGAACGTGGTCGGGAAGCGCGGCGAGGGCTGGGCCATCGCGAACACGACGCTGCGTCACGAGCGCAACATGCTGGCCTCGAGCGCCGTGCTCGACGGCACGCTTCGCAGCCTGATCACGCTGATGGGCGAGGAGCGGGTGAACGGCGAGCGGCCCCTCGATTCGCCGGTGCTGCGCGATCGCCTGATGTCCCTGCAGAGCCGGGTCACCGCGCTGAAGTACCACCAGCTGCGCATGCTGACCGCCCAGCTGCAGGGCCGGCCGCCGGGCGTCGCCGGGCTGGTGACGAAGCTCGCCGGCTGCGAGGTGAGTCATCAGCTCAACGGCCTGGGCATCGATGCGCTGGGCGAGCTCGGGACGCTCTACGACGACTCCAAGCACCTGCGCGCGGGCGGGCGCTGGCAGAGCCAGCACATGTTCACCCTCGGGCTGATCATCGGCGGCGGCACCGCCCAGATCCAGAAGAACATCATCAGCGAGCGGGGGCTCGGCATGCCCCGCGAGCCCAAGCCGGCCAAGGCCTAGCAGGATGCTGAAAAAGTCTCCCGTCGCCTCGCACGCGCCTGGAACCCGATCTCTGCGTTGCGAAATCATCGCCGTAGCGCCGCTACGGCTCCGATTCCGCGCCTTGATCTCGGGCCCCATTCGCGCACGAGGCTCGGTCCGACGTTCTTCAGCACCCTGCTAGCCAGGACACCAGGAGCGACATGGACTTCGCACTCTCCGAAGAGCAGGAGCTGCTGGCCCAGAGCCTGCGGCGCTTCCTGGAAGAGGATTGCCCCGTCACCCGGGTCCGGGAGCTCGTGGCCGACGAGCCGGGAAGCGACGGCGGCGTCTGGAAGGCGCTCTGCGAGCTCGGCATTGCCGGGCTGCTGGTGCCCGAGGAGCACGGCGGCAGCGGGCTCGGCATGCTCGATGCCGCCATCGCCGCCGAGTCGCTGGCCTGGGGCGTGTGTCCGGGGCCCTTCCTGGCCAGCGCGGTGATGGCGCCGATCGCCCTTGCCGAGGCCGGAACGCCGGAGCAGCAGAAGCGACTGCTGCCCGCCCTCGCGACCGGGAGCCTGCGGATCGCGGTGGCCGCGACGGAGCTGGTCTCGAAGCGCGGCGAGGCGGGCGTCGAGGTCCGCGACGGCCGGCTGCACGGGACGACCCTCCTCGTGCTCGACGCCTTCGGCGCGGATCTCTTCCTGGTGCCCACCGACGGCGGCGCCGGTCTCGCCCTGGTCGAGGCGGGCGCCGCGGGGCTCGTGCAGACCGGGCTTCCCACGGTCGACCGCACCCGCGGCTTCGCCGAGCTCGTCTTCGACGGCGTCGCGGTCTCCGAGTGGGTCGGGGCCGAGGGCGGGGCGGCCGCCGCGACCCGGCGCATGCTCGACGCCGGCCGTGTCGTGCTGGCGGCCGATGCCCTCGGCGCCAGCGAGCGGGCGCTCGAGCTGGCCGTCGCGTACGCGCTGCAGAGGAAGCAGTTCGATCGGGTGATCGGCTCCTTCCAGGCGGTGAAGCACCTGTGCGCCGAGATGGCGGCCGAGCTCGAGCCGGCGCGCTCTCTCGTCTGGTACGCGGCGCACGCCTTCGATCACGAGCCCGACGAGGCGAGCCTGATGGCTGCCCACGCGAAGGCGCTGCTCTCGGAGGTCGGCCCCTTCGTGGTGCGGACGGCCACCGAGGTCCACGGCGGCATCGGCTTCACCGACGAGCAGAACCTCCACTACTGGTTCAAGCGCGTCGGTGTGGATCGCCAGCTCCTCGGTGCGCCCGAGGTGCTGCACGAAGAGGCGGCCCGGCTCCAGGGACTCGTCGATTGAGCGAAGAAGGGCCCCTCGCCGGCATGCGAGTGCTGGACGTCGGCCTCCTGGTCCAGGCGCCCCAGGCCGCACAGCTGCTCGGGGAGCTCGGAGCCGACGTGATCAAGGTGGAGCTGCCGGGCCTCGGCGACCAGGCGCGCTGGATCCCGGTCTCCCTCGAGGACCACCGCGCGCCCTTCTTCGAGGGCTGCAACCGGGGCAAGCGCAGCATCACCGTCGACCTTCGCGTCGAGGCGGGACGCGACGTGTTCCTGCGCCTCGTCGAGACCGCGGACGTCGTGCTCTCGAACTTCGTCCCCGGCACGATGGAGCGCTGGGGGCTCGGCTACGCCGATCTCGCCAGCCGCAATCCGCGCATCGTCGTCGGGATGGGCAGCACCTTCGGCCCCCTCGGCCCCGACGCCGACCGCCGGGGAGCCGACATCGCCGGCCAGGCCGCGAGTGGCCTGCTGCGGACCACGGGAAGCGGCGCGGGAGACGAGGGCCCGATCGGCGTCACCATCGCCGACCACATCGGCTCGCAGAACCTCTGCAACGGCGTGCTCGCCGCACTGCTCGCACGCGAGCGCACCGGTCGCGGCCAGGAGGTGCAGGTCTCGCTGCTCGGCGCGCTCATCTACGCCCAGGCCTCGGAGTACACCTGGTCGCTCTGGACCGGCGAAGATCCGCCCCCGGCCGATCGCGGCCACGCGCTGATCCCCCTGATCTACGGCGTCTTCCCGACGGCCGACGGGATGCTCGCGGTCGTCGGCGTGGCGGCCGACCGCCGTGCCGCCTTCTTCGATGCGCTGGGTCGCCCCGAGCTGCTCGAGGACGAGCGCTTCGCCTCGCTGATCCTCTCCCCGGAGAATCGCCGGGCGCTGTTCGACGAGCTCACGACGACCTTCCGGGAGCGGAGCACCGAGGAGTGGGAGCGCATCCTGCGCAGGGCCGACCAGCGGGTCACGCGGGTGAAGAGCCATCTCGAGGTGGCCCGCGACCCGGGCGTCCTGGCCAACGGCTATCTGCGAACGGTCTCCGATGCCGAAGGCGGAGATCACCTGGTGGTCGGCTGCCCGATCCATCTGAGCGATACGCCGGCGCGCGACGCCGCGGTCGCCCCGGAGCTCGGACAGCACACGGCCGAGATCCTGGCCGAGCTCGGCTACGGCGTGGAGGAGATCGCCTCCCTGCGCGATGGAAACGTCACCTGATCCGGGGCCACCCGGGATCCGGAGGAGCGAGATGAAGATCGATTCGGGAATCATGATGACCGACCTGAACGGCGCCCCCGAAGCCGCGAAGCGGGCCGAGGCCCAGGGCTACGACGGTGTCGTCACGGCGGAGATGAGCAGCGATCCCTTCCTGCCGCTGCTGCTCGCGGCCGAGCACACCGAGCGCATCGAGCTCATGACCTCGATCGCCGTGGCCTTCTCGCGCAACCCGATGATCCTGGCGAACCTCGGCAACGACCTGCAGGCCTACTCGAAGGGACGCTTCATCCTGGGGATCGGCTCCCAGATCAAGCCGCACATCACCAAGCGCTTCAGCATGCCGTGGTCGAGCCCGGCGGCCCGCATGCGCGAGTACATCCAGGCCATGCGCGCGATCTGGGCGTGCTGGTACGAGGGGGAGAAGCTCGACTTCCGCGGCGACTTCTACACCCACACGCTGATGACGCCAATGTTCACGCCCACCAACAACGCCTACGGCCCGCCCAAGGTGGTGCTGGCGGCGGTCGGCCCGAAGATGACCGAGGTGGCCGGCGAGGTGGCCGACGGCCTGCTCGTCCACGCCTTCACGACGCCCCGCTACCTCAAGGAGGTGACCATCCCGGCCGTCGAGCGCGGTCTGGCCAAGGCGGGGCGCGACCGCAAGGACTTCGAGTTCTGCTACCCGGCCTTCGTGGTCACCGGAGCCGACGAGAAGGCCTGGGAGGCGAGCCGCACCGGCATCACCCGCCAGCTCGCGTTCTACGGCTCGACCCCCGCCTACCGCGGCGTGCTCGAGACCCACGGCTGGGGGGAGCTGCAGAGCGAGCTCAACGCGCTGTCGAAGCAGGGCCAGTGGGTCGAGATGGGCGAGCGCATCACGGACGAGATCCTCGAGGAGTTCGCCATCGTGGACGAGCCGAGGAAGGTGCCCGGGCGTCTGGCCGAGCGCTTCGGCGGCCACATCGACCGCATGCTCGTGGGCTTCGACTTCCTGCCCGAGGAGGAGCGCCCGGCCGCGTTCGAACGGCTGCGCGCGGCCTGATCCGGATCAGGCGTCGACGAGACGGCCGTCGGCCACCAGGCCGGCGAGGTCGAGGCTCGAGAGCACGCCGCGGAGCTCACCGCCCTCCACCACGGTCAGACGATGGATGCCGTGGTCGACCATCAGGCGGGCGGCCTCCTTCAGGGTCGCGTTCAGTCCGACCGAGACGACGTCGGTGGTCATCACGTCCTGGACCCGGACCTTGCTGCGATCCGCGGCCACGGCTCCCGTGACCTGGCGGCGATACTCCGCGAGCTCTTCGGCCGTCTCGCTCCCGTCGCCGTAGGCGCTGAGCGCTCCTTCGATCTGGTTGCCCACCGCCTGCAGGTGCTTCACCACGTCGGATCGCGAGACCACGCCGACGAGTGTCCCTTCCCGCACCACGGGCAGGGCTCCGACGTGCTCGTAGAGGAGGGTGCGCTCGACCTCGGTGAGTGGCGTCTCGGGCGACACCCTCTTGACCTTGGAGACCATCACGTCCCGGACCTTGTGACTCATGGAACCTCCCGCGCCCGGCGGTCGCCCCACGCCGCTACCACCAGGGTATGTCGTCCCGGTCGGGCATGCTCGTGTTCCGTCCGGCGCTCGCCCTCCGACCGGTGGTTGGGCGGGCCGCGCTTCGCGGTAGCATGGGCCCATGCGGATGAACGAGCTCGGCTTCTACACCCTCGCCGGCGCTCCCCGCTCGCCGCGCGACCTGATCGACGAGGTTCAGCAGGGCGAGGCGATGGGCCTCGGCGCTGCCTTCATCTCCGAGCGCTTCAACGTGAAGGAGGCGGCCACGCTCTCGGGTGCGGCGGCCGCCGCGTCGAGCGAGATCGGCATCGCCACGGCGGCGACCAACCACAACACCCGGCACCCGATGGTCACGGCGGCCTTCGCGATGACGATGAACGGGCTCGCCGGGGGCCGCTTCTCGCTGGGGCTCGGCCGCGGCATCGATCGCGTCTTCGACGCCTACGGCCTGCCGCACATCAAGACGGCGGAGATCGAGGACTTCGTCTCGCTGATGCGGAAGATCTGGAACGGCGAGGTGGTGCTGGGCCACGATGGCCCCGCGGGCCGCTACCCGCTGCTCGCCATGGGCCCCGAGTACCAGGCCCGGATCCCGCTCACGTTCACGGCGTTCGGCCCGAACTCCCTGGCGCTGGGCGGGCGCGCCTTCGACGCCGTCGTGCTGCACACGTTCTTCACCGACGAGACGACGGCGCGATGCGTCCGCAGCGTGAAGCGCGCCGCGGAGGAGGCGGGCCGCGACCCCGCCTCCGTGCGCGTCTGGTCGTGCTTCGCCACGGTCGGCGACCACCTGCCCGAGGCGCTTCGCCTGAAGAAGACGGTGGGCCGGATGGCCACCTACCTGCAGGCCTACGGCGATCTCCTGGTGCGCACCAACGACTGGGATCCGGCCGTTCTCGAGCGCTTCCGCGCGGACCCGTTCGTGGCGGGCTTCCGCGGTGCCCTCGACGCGACGGCGACGACCGACGAGCTCTCCCACGTGGCGACGCTGATCCCCGACGACTGGCTCGCGCCGGCCGCGACCGGATCGGCGGAGCGCTGCGTCGAGAAGATCCGCGGCCAGTTCGACCTCGGGGTGGACGGCGTGATCCTTCACGGGGCCAGCCCGAAGGAGCTGGCCCCGGTGGTCGAGGCCTATCGCAAGACCCGCGAGGCCGACCGCTTCGCCCATCTCCCCGCGAATCCCGCGGGACCCGTGCACTAGCGCGGTCTCGCGAACCGGAGGGGCTCCATGCGTTGGATCGGGATCGTCGTCGGAATCCTCCTGCTTCTCGGGGCGGGGTTCGTGCTGCTCGCGAGCGGAGCGCTGGGGCGTCACCAGGCACCCGGCACGCCCAGCGAGACTCCGGTTCCCGCGTCCTGGCTCGCCGATCGCGACGCCGGGCGGACCGCGGCCGCGGCGGCCGTGGGCGTGGCGGAGCCGAAGCAGATCCTCTTCGGCGACCTCCACGTCCACACGACCTTCTCGCCCGACGCCTTTCTCTTGAGCCTGCCGATCCTCCAGGGCGCCGGCGTGCACCCCCCGGCCGACGCCTGCGACTTCGCGCGCTTCTGCTCGAGCCTCGACTTCTGGTCGCTCAACGACCACGCCGAAGGCCTCACGCCGCGGTACTGGCGCGAGAGCGTCGAGACGATCCGCCAGTGCAACGCCGTGGACGACGACGTCGAGGCGTTCCTCGGCTGGGAGTGGACCCAGGTCGGATCCCGTCCCGAGAACCACTACGGGCACAAGAACGTGATCCTGCTCGGCACCGGCGACGACGAGATCCCGGCGCGTCCGATCGCGGCCCGGAGGGGGAGCGGAACCCTGAGCGGTCCGGGTCTCCTGGCCCGGGCCGCGCTGCCGCTCTTCGTGCGCGACCGGCGGGCGCTCGAGCTCGGCCGCTACTGGGCCGAGCGTGCGGCCGTTCCCGAGTGTCCCGACGGCGTGCCGGTGCGCGAGCTTCCGACGGACTGCCACGAGTCCGTGGCGACGCCGGGCGAGCTGTTCGCGAAGCTCGACGAGTGGGGCCACGAGGCGCTCGTCATCCCCCACGGCACCTCGTGGGGGAACACGGCGCCGCCGGGGGCGGACTGGATCCAGCAGCTGCGGCCCGAGCAGGACGATCCCGTGCGCCAGCCGATCGTCGAGATCTACTCGGGCCACGGCAACGCCGAGGAGTATCGGGAGCAGCCGCCGGCCGACGCCGTCGCGTGTCCCGAGCCCACCGCCAGCTACCTGCCGCCCTGCTGGCAGGCGGGAGAGATCATCCGCGAGCGCTGCCTGGCGGCGGGCGAGCCCGAGAGCGAGTGCGAGGCCCGGGCCGTCGAGGCGCGGGCGATCCATCTGGCGGACGGTGAGACCGGCTTCCTCACGGTGCCTGGAGCCCGCGGCTTCGAGTGGCTCGACGCGGGCCAGTGCCGCGACTGCTTCCTGCCCGTCTTCGATCCGCGCCCGAACATGAGCGTCCAGTACATGATGGCGCGCTCCAACTTCGAAGCCCTGGACGACTCCGGGGAGCCCTACCGCCAGCGCATGGGCTTCATCGGCTCGAGCGACGTCCACTCGGCGCGTCCGGGAACGGGCTACAAGGAGTTCGAGCGCTTCGGCATGACCGACCAACGCGGACTTCGGCCCGGCATCCAGGTGCCCGGCATCACGCCGCCCGTGGTCGAGCCCGAGCCGCGCTCTCGGCCCCTTACGGAGAAGCCCGGAGGCTTCGCGGCACGCGAGATCGAGCGGATCGCCTCCTTCCTCTACACCGGCGGGCTCGTCGCCACCCACAGCCACGGACGCAGCCGTGAGGAGATCTTCGCGGCGCTTGGCCGCCGCGAGGTCTACGGCACGAGTGGCGATCGCATCCTGCTCTGGTTCGATCTGCTCAACCCCGAGGGCACGCGCGGGGAGACCCTGCCGATGGGCTCCGAGGCCACCCTCTCGCGTCCTCCGATCTTCCGGGTGCGCGCGGTCGGCGCCTTCGAGCAGCTCCCCGGTTGCCCCGAGCACTCCATCGGAGCGCTCGAGCCCGAGGCCCTGGATCGGCTGTGCCGCGGCGAGTGCGACAATCCCGGCGACACGCGAAAGCGCATCGAGCGGATCGAGGTGGTGCGCGTGCGTCCCCAGATCCGTCCCGACGAGCCCATCGCCGAGCTGATCGAGGACCCCTGGAAGGTGATCCCCTGCTCCGGCGATCCCGCGGGCTGCGTGGCGAGCTTCAGCGACCCCGACTTCACTCGCGACACGACCTACTACGTGCGCGCGATCCAGGAGCCGACCCCGGCGGTGAACGGCGCGACCCTGCGCTGCACCCGGGACGAGAGCGGCCGCTGCGTCGAGTCGCGTCCGTGCCCGGCCGCGGACCCGAGCGACGCCTGTCTCGAGCCGGTGGGGGAGCGCGCCTGGTCGTCGCCGATCTGGGTCGACCACGCGGGGTAGCCCGCCCCGCGCCCCGTTCGATACGCGGGGGCGTTCCCCCATCGACCGCTCCGCCCTTCGGGAGGGAGCGGCTCGGTAGTCCCTCCCATGGAGCCCGCGGCCCGCACGTCCGAACAGCCTACTGGGTTGGTCTCGGAGGGACTGGTCTCGGAGGGACTGGTCTCGGAGGGGCTCGTCTCGGAGGGGCTGGTGGCCGACGGGTTGGTGGCCGATGGGGGTTGGCGTCGGATGGGGGGTGTCGGATGGTCGGGCTGGTGAACCGGGCCCTCGAAGAGCTCATCGTCGGCGAGGCCGGCGATGCAACCTGGAAGGCGGTCAAGGAGAAGGCGGGCCTCGACATCAATGGATTCGTGGGCATGGACCCCTATCCGGACGAGATCACCTACCGGCTCGTGGCCGCCGCCAGCGAGGTCCTCGCGCGCCCGGCCGAGGAGCTGCTCCGGGCCTTCGGGCGTCACTGGATCCTCTACACCGCGGAGCAGGGCTACGGCGCCCTGCTCGAGCTCGGCGGCGGGGACCTGTGCGAGTTCCTGAGCAACCTGGACGCGGTCCATGCGCGGCTGCGGGTGGGGATGCCCAAGCTGGTTCCGCCCGGCATCGAGTGCGTCGGCGAGGACGACGGGCTTCGGGTGACGTATCGAAGCCACCGTGAGGGCCTCGCTCCGATGGTGGTCGGCCTGCTCGAGGGGCTGGGCGAGCGCTTCGAGACGCCGGTCGAGGTGCGTCACACGCTCTCCCGCGATCCTTTCGACGCCGATCCCCGCGACGAGTTCCACCTGGAGTTCAAGGCCCGAGCATGAGCGCCGGACTCGACGGGGCGGGCCTCGCGGCGGCCTTCCCCTTCCACCTGCTCGTGGATCGACGGCTCCGCCTGGTCGAGGCCGGCCCCGCCCTGCGGGACCACGACCCGGCTCTCGAGCCCGGGGTCGATCTCCGCGGTCGCCTCTCGGTCGTCTCGCCCGAGACCGACGCGAGCTTCGAGGCGCTCCGCGCCCAGGTCGGCAACCCGATGCTGCTGCGCATCGACCCCAGTGGCCTCGTCCTGCGCGGTCAGCTCATCGAGTGCGGACCCGATCGGCTGCTCTACGTCGGCTCGCCGTGGGTCACGGAGCCCGAGGAGCTCCGGCGGCTGGGGCTCACCATCCGGAGCTTCGCGGTGCACGACCCGACGCCCGAGTTCCTGTTCCTGCGCCAGGCCCAGGGCTCCGCCGTGAGCGATGCTCGCGAGCTGCTGCAGAAGCTCGAGGTCGAGATGAGCGAGCGCGTCCGGCTGGAGCAGACGGAGCGCGCGCTCGAGCACGAGATGAACGCCAGCGTCGACTTCTGGATGCGTCTCGACCGGGCCGGCACCGTCCTCGAGCTCCGCATCAGCCCGACCCTCCGCGTCTTCTCCGAGCAGTCCGAGCAGCTCATCGGCCAGCCGCTCCCTCCGAGCCTCGGCGGCATCAGCTCGGCCCTCGAGAGCCTGGGCGACACGCTCTCCCCCAAGCGGACCCACCGCTTCGAGTGCACGATCGAGGCGGGCCGCCCCCTCCACTTCGACTGCCGCGCGACGGCCACGCTCGGAGGGGACGTGCTGGTGGTGGGCCGCGACGTGACCGACCGCTTCCGGCTCGAGGAGCAGCTGCGTCACCAGGCCCTGCACGACGCGTTGACGGGCCTGCCCAACCGGACGCTGCTCCAGGAGCGGCTCGGGCGCGCGCTGCGAACCATGCGCACGCGCCCCGACGGCAAGGACCTGGCGCTGCTCTTCATCGATCTCGACGACTTCAAGACGATCAACGACGTCCTGGGTCACTCCGTCGGAGACGGGCTGCTGGTGCAGGTCGCTCAGCGCCTCCAGGCCAATCTGCGCCCGAACGACACGGCCGCCCGGCTCGGGGGCGACGAGTTCGCCGTGATCCTCGAGGGCCTGAGCCATGCCGGCCACGCGCTCGAGGTCGCCCACCGGCTCCGGACCCACGTGACCGAGCGCATCTCGCTGCAGGGCACCGAGGTGCGGCCGCTGTGCAGCGTCGGCATCGCGGTCACCCAGGGTGGCGAGTCGGCCGAGGAGCTGTTCCGCCAGGCCGATCTCGCGATGTACCGCGCCAAGGAGAGCGGCTCGGGCGTGGACCTGTTCGACGACGTGCTCCGCGAGAAGGTCACCGAGCGCCTCGAGCGCAAACGTGAGCTCGAGCCCGCCCTCGCGGAAGACCAGTTCGTGCTCCACTACCAGCCGATCGTCGACCTCGAGGACTTCCGGCTCGTCGGCGTGGAGGCGCTGGTTCGCTGGCAGCATCCCGAGCTCGGCCTGCTCGGCCCCGTCTCCTTCATCGATCTCGCCGAGGAGAGCGGGCTGATCGTCGCCCTCGGCCGCCGCATCCTGGAGATGGCCTGCGGTCAGGTCGCGAGCTGGCGGGCCGCGGGCGGGTGCGGCTCGGCGCTGCGCCTCTCCGTGAACCTCTCGGCGAAGCAGCTGGCCCATCCGGATCTGGTCGGCGACGTGGCGGCGATTCTCGACCGGTCGGGTCTGGACGCCGGCGCCCTCACCCTCGAGATCACGGAGAGCCACGTGGTCGACGACGTCGAGCACGCGACGCGCGTCCTCGAGCGCCTCCGCGAGACCGGTGCCCGCATCGCGATGGACGACTTCGGCCAGGGCTACTCGGCGCTCTCCTACCTCGAGCGCCTTCCCATCGACCTCCTGAAGGTCGACAAGGCCTTCGTGGACCGGCTCGCGAATCCGGAGCCCGCCGTGCTGACCGAGATCGTCTTCGAGCTGGGCCACCGCATGGGGCTCGAGATCGTCGCCGAGGGCATCGAGCAGGCCGAGCAGGTGAACGCACTGCATGATCTGGCCTGCCGCCTGGGTCAGGGATACCTGTTCTCGCCGCCGGTTCCGGCGGACGAGATCGGCCGCTGGCTCAACGCCGGCGGCCCACCCTTCGCCGATGGTTGTGGCGCGAAGAATGGGCCTGGCACGGGGCCTGCGTAGTCGAGGCGCATGCCTCGGGCTCCTCGCAGCTGGCAGCCGCCCTTCTGTCCCA
>JASJCN010000118.1 GCA_030065975.1 Myxococcota bacterium | reverse complement strand
GCCCTCTTCCACACCGAGGTGAAGGACCTCGAGTGGGACGCGGAGCGATCGGTGTGGATCGTGCGCACGGACCGCGGCGACGCCTTCTCCGCCCAATACGTGGTGATCGGCACGGGGCCGCTGCACGTGCCGAAGCTCCCCGGCCTCGAAGGCATCGACGAGTTCGAGGGCCACTCCTTCCACACCAGCCGCTGGGACTACGCGTACACCGGCGGAGACGCCTCCGGCGCCCCCATGACGAAGCTCGCCGACAAACGGGTGGGCCTCATCGGCACCGGCGCGACGGCCGTACAGTGCGTTCCCCATCTCGCGAAGGCCTGCCGCGAGCTCTACGTCTTCCAGCGCACCCCTTCTTCGGTCGACGTCCGCGGCAACCGCCCGACCGACATGGAGTGGTTCGAGCGCGAGGTCGACGAGCCGGGCTGGCAGCGGAAGTGGCTCCACAACTTCGCGGCGAACCAGAGCCCCGGGCTGCGCCTCCCGAAGGAGGACCTCGTCCAGGACGGCTGGACCGAGCTCGCCCGGCGGATCCGTGGCCGGATCTTCTCCCTGCCCTTCTACAAGATGACGCCGAAGAACATGCTCGCCGCCTTCGAGGACCTCGACTACGAGAAGATGGAGGAGATCCGGGGCCGGGTGGACGAGGTCGTCGACGACCCGCAGACGGCCCAGGACCTGAAGGCCTGGTACCGCCAGCTCTGCAAGCGCCCGTGCTTCCACGACGAGTACCTGGAGGCCTACAACGAGCCGGGCACGACCCTCGTCGACACCGACGGCAAGGGCGTCGAGCGGATCACCGCGAAGGGCGTCGTCGCGAAGGGGAAGGAGTACGCGCTCGACTGCATCATCTACGCGTCGGGCTTCGAAGTCGGCACCGATCACACGAGCCGGAACGGCTTCGACCTGACCGGCCGCGACGGCCTGAAGCTGTCGGAAGCGTGGGCGCGCGGCATGCAGACCCTCCACGGCATCCACGTGCACGGCTTCCCCAACATGTTCATCCTCGGCGCCTTCCAGGGCGGGGCCCTGATCTCCAACGTTCCCCACAACTTCACGGAGTCCGCCGAGGCGATCAGCCGGATGATCCGCCACGCGACCGACGAGGGCTTCCGGGAGATCGAGGTCACGAAGCGCGCCCAGGACGCCTGGATGAAGAAGCTCGGCAAGGGAGGCGGGCCCCTGATCGGCGCCCTCTCCGACTGCACGCCCGGCTACTACAACAACGAGGGCCAGCCCCGCGGCGACGGCGGCGAGCTGATCGTGGGCTACCCGAGGGGCCCGGTGGCGTTCTTCCGCTACCTGAAGAAGTGGCGCGAGTCGGGGAAGTTCAAGGGCATCGAGTTCCGCTAGCCGGGACGCCCCCGCCCCTCAGTACTGTCGGTAGCGCCGTTGCACGTGGCGGTGTCGCATCCGGAGTGCCACCTCGCGTGACTCCGGCGAGACCGTCGGCGTGTCCGGCGGCAGATGCCGGCGGACGTCGGCGAGCGCCACCTTCTCGACGCGCAGGGTCGGCCAGCGTTCCTTGGGCGGCTGGGTCTCGTAGGTGTACCGGACGGTCAGGAAGCCGTGGCCGAGGCCCGTGGTGTCGATCCAGTTCGGGACGCCCGGGTCCTCGTGGGCGACCACCCAGCGATGGACCCCATCTCCGGTTCGGTGCATGAGCGCCGCGTTGAGGCTCGACTGATGGCTCTC
Organism: Myxococcota bacterium; assembly: GCA_030065975.1. Classification (GTDB taxonomy): domain Bacteria; phylum Myxococcota_A; class UBA9160; order UBA9160; family UBA6930; genus JASJCN01. The sequence continues at coordinate 11,655 of JASJCN010000118.1, read as the reverse complement.
GAAGTCGAGCGATTCGCCCCACAGGTTCGCGAGGTGGAAGCCGAGGAAGCTCGGCGGGACGGGCACCTCGCTCTCGATGATCAGCGCCTCGTCGGGCTCGAGCCGGTAGACGCCGCCGGCGTAGATGTTGGTGCTCTGCCCGCCACCCGTCGCGATGCCGAGGGCGTTGGGCGCATTCATGTCGTTCTCGGGCATGAAGGGCGGCTCGCCCTCCTGCGAGAGGCCGAGCTTCGTCTTGCCGTAGGTCTCGAGCAGCTGGGTGTAGAAGACGTTCCAGAAGCGCATCTGGTGGTTCGTGATCGTGCCGACCGTGCGCATCATCTCGAGGGCAGAGGCCTCGTCGAAGGCGGGACGCGGGCTCTTCTCGCAGCCCTCGCGCAGGATCTCGAGCTCGAGCAGGTCCTCGTTCTCCCAGTCGTGGAACAGCTCGCGGAGGGTCAGGAAGCGGCCCACGTGCTGCTTCCCGTGGCTCTCGCGTCGGCTCTGCAGGAAGTTCCCCGTGTGGTCGTGCGGCCGTTCGGGAGCGACCAGGATCTCGAAGCTCCCGTCGTCCTCGACGGCGAGTGCGTGGCCATCGAGCGAACCCGTGTTGATGCGCGTTCCCGGGACGAGCTCGGCCAGCGAGCCCGAGTCGCCGGCGTAGCCGCTCGCGAGCTCGAAGATCACGTACTGCGGGGCGCGCGGCCCGGGCGCCGGCGTCTCGCCCCGCCAGTGCCGCGAATCGAGGGCCCGGCCGCGGATCCGGTAGGTCTCGTTGCCGTCGATCACGGCGTACAGGTAGACGGCGTCGGCGTTGTCGATGGTCCCGCGATTCATCGGCTGGATGGCCCGCAGGAAGCGCGGGCGCAGCGGGTCCTGGAGCGCGCGCTCGATGCTCCCGAGCAGGAAGCCCATCAGGTAGCGGTAGCCCTCGGCGAGGTTCCGCTCGTCCGGGGGAACCGGGTCGAGCTCCGGCACATCGATGGCGTCTCGCGCCGCCTCGAGCTGCCCGATCATCTCGTCGAAGGCGTCCCGCAGGTTGCGCCGGACGGTCTCGGTGTCCTTCATGCTGGGCTCCCCAAGGGTCAGGGGGGTCAGTGGGTGATGGCGTCGACGTCGGCGGGCAGCAGTGCATCGCCGAGCACCCGCTTCCCGTCGAGGCTTCGCACCGGCCGGCCGACGGCGTGGAGCAGCGCGCGGCTCGTCACCACCCGCCCCACGTGGGCACCGGTCACCAGCTCGAGGGCCGCCTCCACCATCACCTCGATGGGCTCGGCCATGTCCGGGCTCTTCCTGGCGATGTGTCCCACGAAGCGCGCCGCCTCCTGGGTGAGCACGATCGCCACGGGCGCGAGCGAGTTCACGTACACGCCCTCGCCTGCGACCTCGTGAGCCAGGCCTTCCGTGTAACGGGCGAGCGCCGCCTTCGAGGCGCCGTACGCGGCGATCACGTGGGCCGCCTCGGGCGTGTCGCGATAGGGGACGGTGGGCTGCCGCGCCGAGTCGCTCCCGACGTTGAGGATCCAGCCGCGCCGGCGCTCCCTCATGCCCGGCAGGGCCTGCTGGGCGAGGTCGATGGGCGCGTGGAGGTTCACTTCGCAGAGCTTCCGACGGGCGGCGAGCGGAACCTCGCTCGGCAGCGCCCAGACACCCATCGCCGCGTTGTTGACCAGGATGTCGAGCGGGCCGAGGGCCGCCTCGGCCCGGGCGACGAGATCCCCACGCTCCTCCCCCGACACGAGATTCGCGGGCAGGCCTTCCGCCTTGCCGCCCCGGCTCCGGATCTCCTCGACCGCCTCGTCGAGGGTGCCGTGCAGGTCTCCGTGCCGGCCGGGCCGGGACGCCGACAGCGCGACGGCCACCCCCTCGCTCGAGAGGCGCCGCGCGATCGCCCTCCCGATGCCTCGGCTCGCCCCCGTGATCAGCGCGACGCGTCCCGAAAGGCCCGGCATGGCGACGAGCATGGTGTACTTATTTGACAGTTGCAAATAAATCACGGACTCTCGCGGCGTGGCCCTCGCGGACGACCTGCAGCGCGTCGAGCGCGCCATGGAGCGCCTGGCGCGGATCGGTCGCAGCCGCAGCGCGGCTTCGCTGCGAGCGAGCCGCGCGGGCATCGACCTCCCGGGCGCGGCCCAGCAGGTGTTGCGCCGCGTGATCGAGCACGGCCCCATCCGCATCTCCGACCTCGCCGGCCGCGTGCACATGGCCGATGCCGCCGTGAGCCGCCAGGTGACGGCCCTCGAGGAGCAGGGCCTCGTCGCCCGGGCCGCGAGCCCCGACGACGGCCGCGTCGCCCTGGTGCGCGCCACGCCCGCCGGCCGGGGCGCCGGGCGACGCCTGCGCCGCGCCGCCGACGCGATCTTCCAGCAGTGCCTGGCCGACTGGTCCGACCGCGATCTCGCGCGCCTGGCCGGGCTGATCGAACGTCTCGCCGGAGACCTCCATCGCGCCGACGCGGAGCTCTCGGCACCCGCCACGAGGCCGCGGCCGTGAGCGGCTTTCGCGTCCATGCCCCGATGGACCAGCGCCTCCCGCTCTCCCGGGTGGCCGCCCACGCGCGGCGCGCCGAGGCGCTGGGCTACGACGGGCTCAACGTTCCGGACGCCGTCCACGACGGCCTCGCCGCCGCCCAGGCCGCGCTCCAGGCGACGACGCGCCTCCACGTCGCGACGAGCGTGCTCGTCGCGTTCCCGCGCTCACCGATGGTCGTGGCCGTCGCCGCCTGGGATCTCCAGGAGCTCTCCGGCGGGCGCTTCGCCCTCGGGCTCGGCTCCCAGGTACGCGGCAACGTCGTCGGCCGCTACGCAACGACCTGGAGCGCTCCGGTGCCGCGGATGCGCGAGTACGTGCAGTCGCTCCGGGCGATCTTCGCCTGCTGGCAGGAGGGCTGTGAGCTCGCGTTCGAGGGCGAGCACTACCGCTTCACCCGCATGCAGCCCTTCTTCCGGCCCGGGCCTCTCGAGCATCCCCAGATCCCGATCCACACCGGCGGGATCGGCCCGCTCATGGTGTCGCTGGCCGGCGAGGTCGCCGACGGGCTCGTCACCCATCCGACCAACTGCGCCCCCCGCTACCTCCGGGAGGTGATCCGACCGCGCCTCGAGCGGGGCGCGGCCCGCGTCGGCCGCGACGCCGCGGACGTCTCGCTCATGGTGGGCCCGCTCACGGCCACGGGCCCCGACGAGAGAGCCACCGCGGCGGCGCGCGAGCAGACCCGCCAGCTCCTGACCTTCCTCTACTCCACGCCCTCGTACCGGCCGAGCCTCGAGCTCTTCGGCTGGGAGGATCGCGGCGAGAAGCTGCACGCGCTCTCCCGCGCCAGGCGCTGGGGTGAGATGGCCGGTGTCGTCGACGACGAGATGCTCGACACGCTGGCGCCGAGCGGCTCCTACGACGAGATCGTGGACGTGCTCCGCAGTGCCTACGCCGGGCTCACGGACTGGATCACGTTTCCCATGCCCGAGGACCCCGCCCACGACGCCGCGGCTGCCGAGGTCGTGGCGGCCCTTCGCGCGGGCTGAGCCAGAAGCGCCGCGGCCCTCGACTCCCGTCTCAGCCCTCGAGGTCGAAGGTCATGCCCGCGCGCTCGACGAGCCGCGGCAGCACGCGCTCACCGAGGGCGGCGGCCGGCGTCCACACGCCGCCCGGCGTGTCGCCGCACTCGTCGAGCAGGCAGATCGAGGCCTCGGCGATGATCTTCGAGGTCGAGCCGTAGCCCGGGTCCTTGTCCCCGGTCACGCGCGCGCGGATCTCGCCGCCGCTCGCATGGCTGCCGATGAGCAGGAGCTCGTAGCCGCCGGCCTCGCGCTCCTCCTTCGACGGGCCCTCACCGGGCTTCGGGCCGCCCTCCCCTCCCATCGCCTGGGACATGGCAACCAAAGCCTCGGCCGCCTTGCGCCCGTCGTCTCCGGGCCCGGCGAGGAACATCTCGTCGTAGACGAAGTCCTCGCCGTACGGGTGCCCGAGCAGCGCGTTCGAGCGGTGCACGTTCTTCGTGTTGATGGGCGCCATGAAGAAGGGCGCCACCCAGCCGCCCGACACCTCGTCCTCCACGATCTCGTTCCCGCCCGGCTGCTCGGGGCCCTGGAAGCCTCCGCACAGCGAGAAGGGATTCAGGAGCCGCGCGAGAAGGCTCGGATCGTTCTGGACGGCGTCGAAAGTGACCTTTCCACTGGCGGCCGTTCCGCCGGAGAGCGTGCCGCGCATGTCGACCACCCGGGTACGCACGCGCTGACACGGGCTCCCGAAGCGCTCCTCGGCCGCCTTCTGCAGGAAGAGTACGCCGAGGTCGAAAGGGATGGAGTCGAAGCCGGCCGAGTGCACGACCCGGGCGCCCGTCTCGGCCGCGCGCGTGTGGAAGCGCTCGATCATGTCGTGCATCCACAGCACCTCGCCGCAGAGGTCGACGTGGTCGGTCCCCGCCTCGACGCAGGCAAGGATCAGCTCGTTGCCGTACAGGGTGTAGGGGCCGACGGTGGTGAGCACGCAGCGCGTGCGCCCGGCCAGCTCGCGCAGCGTCTCGACCCGGCCGCTGTCGGCCACGACCAGCGGCGTCGCCGCCGGCGCCCCGATCTCGTCGCGCACGGCCTCGAGCTTCTCCCGGCTTCGGCCCGCCATGGCCCACTTCGGTGCGCCGTCCACGCCGTAACGCCCCGCGAGGTACTCGGCGACGAGCCGGCCAGTGAAGCCGGTAGCGCCGAAGACGACGAGGTCGAATTCTCGATCGCGAGCCACGCGGGACCCCTCCAGACTGGCGCCATCCGGTCGACGCTCGGGACGAGCCCGGATTATGCGACTCCCTGGAAGGCTCGCCAGTCACGATCCAGAGGAGCCCTCGATCAGCTCACTGCGAAGAACCGGTGGATGACCCCTCCCCCGCCCGTTCGCGACTTGGTGATGCCGAGGATCCGGTTGAGCCAGGAGTAGCGCTCGTCTGCCGTCTCGAACCGAGGCGCGGCGCGAAAGTAGTAGCGATCCACCCCGTCGGGATCGTCGTCCTTGCCGAAGTCGAGCGCATAGGCTTGCTCCGCGGGCTCGAAGACCATGAGGCCGTGCCACTGCACGTAGACGAGCGCATCGTCGTCCGTGCGGAGCGTCATCCGGACATCGAGCGCGCCGACACCGTCGGAGCGGATCCGCGCCCAGTCGGCGCCCGAGTGCGGAAGCACGTCTCCCGACATCGCCGGGCCCTCGAATCGCCCACCTCGTACGTCGACGATCATTCGATGGCCCTCCGGCGTCGCCCCGAGATGCAGGGGATCACCCAGCGCCACCTTCGCCTCGAACAGGAACTCCGTCTCGATCTCCGCCATGGCCTCCTCCGCTGCGCGCCTGCCGGCCGCGCAGCTCCGATGGCGAGCGGCCATAGACGCAGAGAAACGCAGCCCGCATCCTCCGCGCGCTGCTGAACCCGGCTCGCTCCGCCACTTCCTGGATCGGGACTCCGGGCTCCTGGAGCAATCGTCTCGCCCGCTGCAACCGCGAGGTGCGTGCCACCTGCGTCGGGGTCGCGCCCAGATGCCGAGCGAAGAGCCGGCTCAGGTGCCTCGCACCGATTCCGAGCAGCGAAGCCAGCTCCTCGACGGACCCGCGGTCGAGGGCGCCGTCCTCGATGAGCCCCAGCGCGCGGTCGACCGACGATCGCGTCCCGCGCCAGGCCGGAGAGAAGGGAACGCTCTCCGGACGACAACGGAGACAAGGCCGGAATCCCGCCGCCTCGGCTGCCGCAGCACTCGGAAAGAGCGTCATGTTCCGTTCGAGCGGAAGCCGCGCCCGACACACCGGGCGGCAGTAGATCCCGGTGCTGCGGACGCCGACGTACAGCACGCCATCCAGCTCCGGGTCGCGTCGAGCGAGACGACCGTAGAGCGACGAGAGATCCAGATCGAGCGCCTTCATCGCCCCTCTGGATACCCGGTCGGAAGGCGAAGCCAAAGCCCGTTCCGATGACCGGGTCCGACAGCGACCGCTGGCGAGAGGCCCGAAGTGCGAACCGTCGCGCCGACCGCGTTCTACGCCTCGATCGAACGCACGATCAGGCTCACCATCGCGGGCGCCAGCCGATCGGCGGACTCGACGGTGTAGATGTCGAAGTGGACGGGCAGGGAGATGGCGCCGTGAACCCCCGCCCACAGCAGCTGCGCCAGCTCGTCGACGTCTCCCTCCCGGATGCTCCCGGCCGCCTGGCCCTCGGTCAGCGCCTCGCACAGCAGGCGGTGGAAGGGCAGCTCGGCGAGCGGCTCCACCTCCGCGGGACACGCCGAGTCCGGCCGCACCCACAGGAAGGCGCCGCGATACACGTCCGGGTTCGCCTGGGCGAACTCGAAATAGCCCGCGAGGAGCGCGCGGATCCGTTCGACGGGATCGGCGTGGGCGCGCGCGGCCGCCTCGAGACGCTCGTTGGCCCGGGCCACGGGCTCGAGCCAGAGCGAGCGCATCAGCTCCTGGAGGTTCGCGAAGTAGCTGTAGATCGTGCCCGTGGAGATTCCGGCGCGTACCGCGATGGCGCGCGCCGAGACTCCGGCGATGCCCTTCTCGGCGTAGACCTCCGCCGCCGCCCGACGGATGCGTGCCCGTTGCAGATCCTTCTGCTCGGGCGAGGCGGCGGGCCGGGCCACCCGGTCAGGCCGCCTGCGCGGTGCGGGTGATGCCCACCCGCTCGCGGATCGCGGCGATCGGCGTGTCCAGCTGATCTTCCCAGCGCTCGAAGTGGAGGTTCTGGCAGGCCCGGCCGAGGCTCCAGCCGGCGACCATCGCGTCCATCGCCTCGGTGATGATCTTCGGATCCAGGAAGGCCATGTAGGAAGTCACCACCGCCACGCGCATCGCGTGGTAGGGATAGCGCAGCTGGGCGAAGTGGAAGGCGGCCTGGGAGAGCTCGCCCATCGGCGTCGAGTCGAAACCGGTGAGCACGTGCAGGAAGTCGTGGATCTGGAAGCCGCGCACGATCGCGTAGCTGAGATCGTCGGGCAGGCGGTCGAGCTTGCCGGAGGCCGCCAGCTCCTCGTTGAAGGTCTTGTAGTTGCGGGCGAGGTTGGCCTCGAGGTCGTTGTCCACGATGAAGCGGTAGTAGCCGTGGCCGAGGGTCCCCTCGGCGCAGCGGGACAGGCGATCGAGGGAGAGCGGCTCGGCGAGATGGCGCGCCTCCAGGAACCCGGCCGCGCCGTCGAGCCCGCGAAGCTCCTCGGCGTAGGCGTCGATGGCGTCCTGGGGAGCCTTGTCCCACCACTCGTGGAAGAGGAAGTAGACGCCGTAGTCCAGGGGGCGGTCCACGGAGCGGAAGAACTTCTCGGCGAACTCTCGATCGACCAGGGGCTCGGGCATCGGGGTGTCTCCTTGCCAGGCTCGGCGGCCTGTGGGAGAGGAGCCTACCCCATTAAATGAACGCGTTCAACTAATTTTTGGCCCCCTGACTCCCCTGGGACCCGCTTCAGGAGGGCTCCTTCGGGCCCGAGCCGGTCTCGATGAAGCCCGAGATCAGCTCTGCCAGACGCTGCGGCTGGTCCCAGCACACGAGCGTCTTGCAGTCCGGGATCATCACGAGCTCGGCGGTGGGCACCTCGGCGCAGAAGCGTTCGGCGAGGGCCGGCTTGAAGGCCCGGTCGTCGGCTCCCCACGCCACGAGAAAGGGCAGCTCGGTCGTCCGCAGCGCCTTCGCGGCCGTGTTGGTGACGTCGGGGCCGAAGCCGAGCAGCACCTTGCGTGCGTCGCGGCGGACGTCGGCATTTGCGATCAGCGCGTCGGCCCAGCGATCGATCTTCACCGGGTCGATCTCGTTGGCGAGCAGGCCGAAGACGAACGGGAGAGGCCAGAAGGCGCGGATCTTCAGCATGGGGCCGACGACCGACATCGCGCCCGGAATGTGCGGCAGCAGGTTGAAGTAGCCGAAGATCTTCGGCGGGAAGTCGTCGTACATGTCGCAGTTGGTGAGGACGACGCGGCCGAGCCGCTCGGGATGGTTCATCGCCACGACCTGCGAGATGGCGCCGCCGCTGTCGTTGCCGACGAGCGTCACGTCCTTCAGATCGAGCTGCTCGATCAGCTCGGCCACCGCCCGCGCGAGGCCAGCGGGCGTGAGGTCGGCGTCCGCGTCGGCCGGCAGCCGGTGGGCCCCCATCGGGAGGGTCGGGAAGATGCAGCGGTACCGGTCGGCCAGCAGCGGCGGCATGCGGTCCCAATGCGACGCCTCCGCCAGCACCAGGTGCAGGAAGACGATCGCCGGGCCCTCCCCGACGTCCCGGTACTCGATGGTTCCGAGGTGGGTCCGGGCCTGCTCGGGCTCGGGCCAGGCTGCGACGGATCGCGCGGCTTCGGCCATGGGAGGGCTCCTTCGGGGCGAGTTTTGTAGTGACCACTACGATCGTAGTTGTAGTTGCCGCTACAATCAAGCCCGAAGTGGGCCACAAGCACAGCAAGGAAACGATCCTCGAGGGGGCTTTGGCCGAGGCGTTCGAGCACGGCCTGAGCCAGCTGAGCTTCGGACGCGTGGCGCGGCGGCTCGGCATCCACGACCGCGTGGTCGTCTACTACTTCCCCACCAAGGACGACCTGATCCGGGCCGTGCTCACCTGCATGGGCCTCGAGTTCCAGCAGACGCTCTCCACGGCGCTGAGTGAGCCCGCCAAGGACCACCTGGCGTTCCTGCGCGCCGCCTGGCCCGTCCTCGCCCATCCCGACGCCGACCCCGTCTTCGCGCTCTTCTTCGAGGCGAATGGATTGGCCGCCGCCGGCCGCGAGCCCTACCGGACCCTGATCCCGGCGCTCGTCTCCGCCTGGATCGAGTGGGGCGCGAGCTTCCTCGAGGGAACGCCCGCGAAGCGCCGCACCGAGGCGGAGACGGCGATCGCCTTGATCGACGGCCTGCTGCTGCTGCGCCAGCTGGCCGGCCCCGCATCGGCCGATCGCGCGGCCCGGCGCCTCGGCATCCGCTGAGGCCCGCCCCGCCCTCCCCGGTACCATGGCCGGGTCGCCCAGGGAGGAATCGAAGATGAAGCCCGTCTGTCTCGTGCTCGGTGCGGGAGCCGGCATCGGAGGCCACGTGGGGATGCGCTTCGCGCAGGAGGGCTACCACGCCGTCCTGTGTCGTCGGAGCGACGAGGCGGGCCTGCACAAGCTCGTCGAGGCCATCGAGGCCGAGCGGGGATCGGCCTCGGGCTACCTGCTCGACGCCGCGAAGCCCGACACCATCGAGGAGCGCGTCGAGGCGGTGGAGGCGGAGATCGGGCCCATCGAGGTGGTCGCCTTCAACCTCGGTGCGCAGATCGGCGACCGATCGCTGGCCGACACGTCCCACAAGGCCTTCGAGCTCGGCTGGCGCCTCGCCACCTTCGCCCTCTTCCGCGTGGCAAAGGCCGTATGTCCCCGCATGGAGGGGCGCGGCCAAGGGACGATCCTGGTGACGTCGGCAACGGCGGCCGTGCGGGGGAACGCCGGTCAGCACTCCCACGCCGCGGCCATGGGCGGCCGCCGCATGCTGTGCCAGACCCTCAACGCCGAGTTCGGCCCCAAGGGCATCCACGTGGCGCACATCCTGGTGGACGGCGCGGTCGACGCCCCCGACACCCTCGGCAAGATGCTCGGGCCCGAGCGCTTCCAGGAGCTCCGGGAGGCGCGCGGCCTCGAGCACGACGGCCTGCTCCTCCCGAGCAAGATCGCCGACACCTATCTGCACCTGGCAAAGCAGCATCGCTCCACCTGGACCCACGAGATCGATCTGCGTTCGTTCTCGGACCGGCCCTGGTGGAACCACTAGCGAGGGCGCGGCTGGCGCTGGCAGCCGCTCGGACCGTCGGTTAGCCCCCGGCTGGGAGGTGACGACGATGTCCAGCCCGTTCGCGCGAATCGCGCTCTTCACGGCCCTCGCGGTGGTCGGCACCCCCGGGATCGCCTGCGGGGGCGAGCCCGCCGACCCGATCCCGAGCGCTCAGGCGAGCCTTCCGAGCGCGACCTCGTGCGGGGGCGGACGCAGCTTCGACGACTCGTCGACGCACACGTTCGACGAGACGCCGATCGCGACCCTGGACGAGCCCTGGGCCATGACCTTCCTGCCCGACGGCACGCTGCTGGTCACCGAGAAGGGCGGCGACCTCCACCACGTGACCACCGACGGCGAGGTGCTCGACGTGTCGGGCGTGCCCGAGGTCGCCTACGGCGGGCAAGGCGGCTTCGGCGACGTCGTGCTGCATCCGGACTTCGAGAGCAATCGGCTCGTCTATCTGAGCTGGGCGGCGCCCGGCAGCGTCGGGACCCGCGGTGCCGCCGTCGGGCGCGCTCGCCTCGACCTGGGCCCGGACGGAAGCGGAGCCCTGGTCGATCTCGAGGTGATCTGGCGGCAGGCCGAGGCCCGGGGCAGCGGCCACTACGGACACCGCCTGGCCTTCGGCCCCGACGGGCTTCTCTGGATCTCGTCGGGTGATCGCAGGAAGCGCGACCCGGCCCAGGATCCGGACAGCAACCTCGGGAAGATCCTCCGGCTTCGGGACGACGGCGGCGTGCCCGACGACAACCCCTTCTCCGCCCGGGGCGGCGCGGGTGCGGAGATCTGGAGCCTCGGGCACCGGAACCCCCTGGGCATCGCCTTCGACCCGGCGGGCTGTCTCTGGGCTCACGAGATGGGGCCCGCCCACGGAGACGAGCTGAACCGGATCCGGCGCGGCGCGAACTACGGCTGGCCCGAGGTCTCCAACGGTGATCACTACAACGGCGACCTGATTCCGGATCACGACACGCGACCGGATCTGCAGGCGCCGGCCGCCTGGTGGGTGCCGGCCATCTCTCCGGCCGGCTTCGTCATCTACGACGGCGCCCTCTTCCCGAGCTGGCGGGGAGATGGACTGATCGGGGGCCTCTCGTCGCGGACGATCGTGCGAGTGCGGATGGTGGGGGACGACGCGCGCGAGCTGGAGCGCTTCGAGATGGGGCGCCGGATTCGCGAGCTCGAGCAGGGACCCGACGGCAGCCTCTACATCCTGGAGGACGGTGCAGGCGGACGTCTCGTCCGCCTGCGACCCCGCTAGCCCGGCCGCGGCTCGGCGCCGAGGGGCAGGCCCAACACCTCCGTCATCCCGGCGCCACCAGATGACGGCGCTCCCCCTGCCCCGAATCCGGCAGACACGCATCAGGCGACGCGCTACGTGTCTCCGGTCCGTCCCACTGCCTCTCCGCTGGAGCCCCGTCTTGAACACTCGTCGCGCACTTCTCGCCTCGATCCTCGCCCTCGCCTTCTCGACGACGGCGTTCGCTGCAGAGAAGCCGAACATCGTCGTCATCTGGGGCGACGACATCGGCTGGTACAACATCAGCGCCTACAACCAGGGCGTGATGGGCTACAAGACGCCCAACATCGACCGCATCGCCAAGGAAGGCGCGATGTTCACCGATTGGTACGGCCAGCAGAGCTGTACGGCCGGGCGCGCGGCCTTCATCACCGGCCAGGCCCCGATCCGAACCGGCCTCACCAAGGTCGGCCTGCCGGGCGCGAAGGAAGGCATGACCGAGCAGGACCCGACCATCGCGGCCCTGCTCAAGAACCACGGCTACATGACGGGCCAGTTCGGCAAGAACCATCTCGGCGACCGCGACGAGCACCTGCCGACCAACCACGGCTTCGACGAGTTCTTCGGCAACCTCTACCACCTGAACGCCGAGGAGGAGCCGGAGAACGAGGACTACCCG
>JASJCN010000117.1 GCA_030065975.1 Myxococcota bacterium | reverse complement strand
CGAGGCCTTCGACGCGATCGCCAGTGGCGATCGCCGCGCCGCGCTCGTGGCCGTCGAGCAGGCCGAAGAGGCGAAGGTCGCCCTCGGCCTCGTCCTGGGCGAGGTGCTCGAGGACTCCGCGCGATCCGCCGACGACGCCTCGTCCCTCGCGCGTCGCGACTCGGAGATCGCCCGCGTGGTCCTGTGGGTGCTGATGATCCTCGGCCTGGCCGCGGCGGCCGGCGTGTTCGCCACGGTGTTCCGGCTCGTCTCGGACATGCGCACGCTCTCCGGGCTGCTCCCGATGTGCGCCTGGTGCAAGAAGATCCGGGACGACCAGGGCTACTGGAACCAGCTCGAGAGCTACCTGCAGCAGAACTCCGACGCCCAGCTGACCCACGGGCTGTGCCAGGAGTGCCAGTGCGAGATGCACGCGAAGCTCGAGAAGGGCAGCGAGGCAACGGCGACTGCTTGATGCGCCGCCGGCGAGTGCCGCGTCGCTAGGGGAGCGCGCGGCCTCGTCGGCGCCCGCAGTCTCGAGTCTCAGGCCGGGACGGCGTCCGTCTTCACGTCCCCATGCACCCGCGGAGAGCCCGCGGCCTCGGCGAGCGCCCAGGCCTCGCGCTTCGCCAGCTCCTCGAGCCGGGTGCGCACGCGATCTTCGGGCTGCACCCCGCATGCGAGCGCCACGTAGATGCCGTGGTGGCGCGCCTCGGCCTCGTGGAGGCCCCGGTAGAGCGACGCGAGAGCCGCCTCCTCCGGCCGCCGCGCGAGGGCGCCGCCCAGGAGCCCCAGCCGTTCGCAGCTGCGCGCCTCGATCAGCGCGCTGCAGAGCAGCAGGTCCACGAGTCGGCCCGGCTCCTCGCGACGCACCTCGGCTCGCAGCAGGCCGGCGTAGGGGCCCGGGCGATGGCGGCCGAAAGGGATGCCGCGCTCTTCGAGCACCCCGAGCATGGCCTCGAAGTGGCGCAGCTCCTCGCGGGCCAGCTCCGAGAGCGGCCGCTGCAGCTCCGTGCGCTCGGGATATTGGAACAGCAGGGTCACGGCCATGCTGGCGGCCTTCTTCTCGAGGTGCGCGTGGTCGAGCAGGATCTCGTCGAGCGCCGAGAGGGCCCGCTCGCCCCACGCCTCGTCGGTCGTCGACTGCAGTCGCAGCATGGGCGGAGACTAGCTCCGGACCCGAGGGCGCCGCCCTATACTCCTTCGACCGTCGGCGCCCGGCGGCCCGACCAGGAGAGCGCCCATGTTCCCGAGAGTCCACGCCCAGAAGAACCCCGACCGTCCGGCCGTCCGCATGGCCCGGAGCGGCGAGGTCGTGACCTACGGCCAGCTCGACGAGCGGGCGACGCGGGGGGCGCGGCTCTTCCACGAGGCGGGCCTGCGCCCGGGCGACCACATCGCCCTGTGCATGGAGAACAACGCGCGCTTCCACGAGATCTGCTGGGCCGCCCAGCAGTCGGGCCTCTACTTCACGGCGATCAGCTCGCGTCTCACCGCTCCCGAGGTCGAGTACATCCTCGACGACTGCGACGCGCGGGTCTTCATCAGCTCCGAGTCCAAGCGCGAGCTCGTCGACGGCCTCGCCGGCAAGAACCCGGGGCTCGAGCGCCGCTTCATGGTGGGCGAGCCGGCTCCCGGCTACGAGCCGTGGGAGGCCGCGCGCGACGCCGTGGCGGCCGAGCCCCTCGACGAGGAGCTCGAGGGCGGGCAGATGCTGTACTCGTCGGGCACCACCGGTCGGCCCAAGGGCGTGAAGCATCCCCTCACCGGCCAGCCCGCCGGTACGCCGCCGCCGCTCACGGCCATGGTCGCCGCCATGTACGGAGCGGACGACTCCTCGGTCTACCTGTCGCCGGCGCCGCTGTATCACGCGGCGCCGCTGGCCTTCACCATGGCGTTCCACCGCATCGGCTCCGAGGTGGTCGTGATGGAGAACTTCGACGCCGCCGAGGCCCTGGCGCTCATCGAGGCCCACCGCGTGACCCACAGCCAGTGGGTGCCCACCATGTTCGTGCGCATGCTCAAGCTCCCCGAGGAGGACCGGGCCCGACACGACGTCTCGAGCCTGAAGATCGCGGTGCACGCCGCGGCTCCGTGCCCGATCCCCGTGAAGGAGCAGATGATCGAGTGGTGGGGCCCGGTGATCCACGAGTACTACGCCGGCACGGAGGGCAACGGCTTCTGCGCCATCGACTCCGAGCAGTGGCTGGCCAACAAGGGCTCGGTGGGGCGCCCCCTGAACGCGAAGCTCCACATCCTCGACGAGGACGGCCAGGAGCTCCCTCCCGGCGAGCCCGGCGGGATCTTCTTCGAGAGCGCCGTCGAGTTCGAGTACCACAAGGCGCCGGAGAAGACGGCGTCGGCCAGGAGCGAGCAGGGTTACACGACGCTCGGTGACGTCGGCTACGTGAACGAGGAGGGCTACCTCTTCCTCACCGATCGCAAGGCCCACATGATCATCTCGGGCGGCGTGAACATCTACCCCCAGGAGACCGAGAACGTCCTGATCACCCACCCGAAGGTGTACGACGTCGCCGTGATCGGGGTGCCCAACGAGGACTTCGGCGAGGAGGTGAAGGCCGTGGTGCAGCCGGTCGACATGGCCCACGCCACACCCGAGCTCGCCGAGGAGCTGATCGCCTTCTGCCGCGAGCAGATCTCGGCGGTGAAGTGCCCGCGCTCGGTGGACTTCGAGCCGGAGCTCCCGCGCCATCCGACCGGCAAGCTCTACAAGCGGCTGCTGCGGGACCGCTACTGGACGGGTCACGATTCGCGAATCGTCTAAGCTCCGGCCATGTCCGACGCCACCGCGGCCCCGGCTGCGATCCGACAGGGGCTCTCGGAGCCGAGCGGCTCGCCCGACGCGACCTATGAGCGCCGCGTCGCGGCATCGTCCAAGCGGGTGTGGGAGAACGTGCTCGACTGGGAGCACCTGCCCTCGCTCCACGCGAGCTCCTTCGTCTCGATCCGGTGCGAAGGCTCTGGGCCCTGGGGCTGGCGCGCCGTCGTGGGAATCGAAGGCATGGAAGGCCCGCGCGACACCTCGATCGAGCTGCTGGTGGACCGCGCGAAGGACCACTACGTGACCCGCACCCTGGCGGGGCCCGGCGCCGGCAACGAGATCTGGACGCGCGTGCAGCCAGACGGCACCGACGCAACCCACGTCTCGGTCGCGTTCCACCTGGAGGGCGTCCCCGCGGAGTCGCGCGAGTACGTGGGCCAGGCGTTCGTGAACCTCTACACCCGCCTCTGGGACGAGGACGAGGGCATGATGGTCGAGCGGCAGCGGATGCTCGACGCCGGCCGCCTGAAGCCGGCGCCGCCCGCGCGCGCGCCGCACGCGCTCGGAGACGCCGGCGAGCTGCGCGCGCGACTTCCCGAGGTGGTCGAGGCCCACGGGCGGGCCTACCGCATCGTCGAAGACGAGGGCGAGCTCCTCGCGCACCCGACGGTGTGCCCTCACTGGGGCGGGCCCCTCGACGAGGCGCCGCTCGAGTCCGGCGCGGTCGCGTGCCCGTGGCACGGCTACCGCTTCGATCTCCGCTCGGGCCAGGAGCGCTCGGGCCGGCGCTGCCGGCTCGGGGATCTTCCGCGGGTCGAGGTCGACGCCGGCGGCCATGCGCAGCTCGTCTTTCCCGAGCACGCCCCTTGATCGACCGCGGCCTCACCCACGTGGCGCTCCCGGTCACCGACCTCGACCGCAGCCTCTCGTTCTACGCCCGCTACGCCGACTTCGAGGTGGTGCATCGCCGCGACGACCCGCCGCCGGGAAACCGCGTGGCCTGGATCTCGGACGGGACGCGCCCCTTCGTGGTCGTGCTGATCGAGGTGGAGCAGGTGTCGTCGCCGCTCGTTCCGATCGCCCACCTCGGCGTCGGCTGCGAGAGCCGCGAGCTCGTGGACGAGCGCGCGAAGCACGCTCACGAGGAAGGCCACGCGGTCTGGGGCCCGACGGACTCCCCGTACCCGGTCGGCTACTGGGTCCTGATCGCCGACCCCGACGGGCACACCCTCGAGCTGAGCCACGGCCAGGAGGTGGGGCTCGCCGTGGCCGAACGCTTCGGCTCGGCGCCCTCGGCCGGTCCGAGCGCCGCCGGGGACTAGCCACGACCTCGGGCGTGCACCCGGGTCGCGGAAGAGCGGCGCGCGATCGGCAAGCCAGGAGAAGGCGAGCGGCAACGCTCAAGATCGCGCGGGCGCCCTCCGATGTCTCCGGGCCATGCGCCTCCAACCCCCTTCTCCGTCTCCGCTTCCGGTCCTGATGGTGAGCTGCGCGCGCTGCGAGCGCCTGCACGAGCCCGCGGCGACCCATTCCTCCCATCCGATCTGCCCGACCTGCCGGGGCGTCCCGCTCCTGACCGGGCACTGAGGATCGGAAGAGTCCGAGAGCGCGACGGCGGAGGGCGCCCTACCCTGCCGTCGTGGCTGCCCGACCCTCCACCGGGAAGAAGAAGACCGCCCGCAACAAGGCGTCCGGCAAGAAGGCGTCCGTCAAGAAGGCCGCCGCGCGACGCAAGACGACGCGGCGCTCCCAGGCGCGGAAGCGTCTCACGCCGGCCCGTGAGGACCAGGGGCTCGACGCCTCGGCCGTGGTCATCACGCCGGACCACCCGGCACTCGCCCCCCTCGCAGCCGAGATCCAGGATGCCGGCGGTGCGGTGATCGGCGCCTACCAGGAGCCCCTCTCGGGCAAGCCCCTGCTGCTGGCGTCGCTGCCCCGGCAGGCGATCGAGCCGACGCCCTTCCAGCGCGACCTGTCGCCCACCCACACCAAGCGTCTCGCCGCAAAGATCGACGAGGCCGGCGCGTTCCTCGATCCGCTGATCGTGGTGCGCGGGGCCGAGGGCGGGTTCTGGACCCCGAACGGCCGCCACCGTCTGGCGGCGGCCAAGGTGCTCGGGCTCAAGCAGATCACGGCCCTGGTCTCCCCGGACGAGGACCTGGCCTTCCGCATCCTCGCCCTGAACACCGAGAAGGCCCACAACCTGAAGGACCGGAGCCTCGAGGTGATCCGCATGGCGCGTGCCCTCGCCGAGCGGTCACCGCGCCGGAAGGAGAGCGAGTTCAGCGCCGAGTTCGAGGCGCCGGAGCTGCTCACCCTGGGCATCGTCTACGAGTCCGAGGGGCGCTTCGCGGGCGGCGCCTACGCGCCCTTCCTCAAGAAGGTCGACCGCTTCCAGGATCACACCCTGCGAAAGGGCCTGCGCGAGCGCGAAGGGGCCGCGGCCCGCCTGGTGAGCATCGACGCCCGGGTGAAGGAGATCATCGCCGGGCTCCAGGAGCGCGGCTTCAAGTCGCCCTACCTGCGCAACTACGTGGTCGCCCGCATCAACCCGGTGCGCTTCCACCGCGCCAAGAAGGGCGAGACCGAGCCGCCCATGGCGCTCCTCGCCGGGCTCACGCGCATGGCGGCCAGCGCCCGGAAGTTCGACCTGGCGAGCGTGCGCGAGCGCGACCTGGCGCTGGTGGCCGCCGTCAGCAGCGACTCGTGATCGGTCACTCCTCGCTCGCGGATCTGGCGCGGCTCCGGCCCTTCCGTCGCGAGCGGCTCTCCTCCTGGGATCGCAGCGGGGGCAATGCCGACTTCCTCCGCATCGGCGCCGGCGAGTCGCGCGCGCTCGGGAGCATCGAGGGCGCCGGCTGCGTGAAGCACTGGTGGGTGACCACGGCGACCCTCCCCGAGGATCCGCTCGCGCTTTGCCACACGGTGCTGCGCATGTGGTGGGACGGCGAGTCGAGCCCCAGCGTCGAGATGCCGCTCGGGGACTTCTTCGGCATGGGCTTCGGGCGGCGGCGCAACTTCGTCTCGCTCCCGCTGCAGATGAGCCCGGAGGACGGCAAGTCCATGAACTGCTGGTTCCCCATGCCCTTCGCGGAAGGCGCGCGCTTCGAGGTGGAGAACCAGGGCGAGAGCGACCTGATCTTCTACTTCTACGTCGACTACGAGGCCTACGCGAGCCTCGACGCCGACCTCGCCCGCTTCCACGCCTGGTGGAACCGGGTGCCCCGGAGCGCCGGGCTCGCCGCCGAGCGCGGCCACACCCGCAAGGACTACCGCCTGGACGAGCGACGCCCGGTGGGCGCCGGGCTCGGCTTCGGGGCGCCCTGGAGCGAGCCGAATCTCGACGCCGCCCACAACTACACCCTGCTCGACGTCCACGGCGAGGGACAGTACGTGGGCTGCGTGCTCAACATCGACGTCTTCGAGCGCCAGCCCAACGACTGGTACGGCGAGGGCGACGACATGATCTTCGTGGACGGCGAGGCCTGGCCGCCCCGCCTCCACGGCACCGGCACCGAGGACTACTTCAACACCGCCTTCTGCCCCACCCAGGAGTACGCCGCGCCCTACCACGGGCTGACCCTCTACAGCGGCAATCCCGCCTGGCCCTGGGGCGGAAAGAACAGCATGTACCGCTTCCACATCGAGGACCCGATCCGCTTCGAAGAGAGCATCCGCGTCACCATCGAGACCGGCCACGCCAACGCCCTCGCCAACGACTACTCGAGCAGCGCCTACTGGTACCAGCGCGGGCGCAGCGAGCCGCTCCCGCCGCTTCCGCCGGCGGAGGCGCGCAGGCCGCGGCCCGACCCGCCCGAGCTGCGCCGGAGCCGATAGACTCCCGCCATGTCCGGCCCCCTCGAAGGAATCCGCGTCGTCGATCTCACCACCATGATCTCCGGGCCGATCGCGACCCGGATCCTGGCCGACCAGGGCGCCGACGTGATCAAGGTGGAAGCGCCGGGCACCGGCGACCTGGTTCGCGCCATGGGCAGCGGCCGCGACGGGCTCTCGGCGACGTTCGTGCTCGCGAACCGCAACAAGCGCTCGGTCGTGCTCGACCTGAAGCAGTCCGAAGGACTCGCCGCGCTCTTGCGGCTGGTGGAGTCGGCGGACGTCTTCGTCCAGAACTTCCGCCCTGGAAAGGCCGACGCGCTGGGGCTCTCCGAGCCGGCCCTGCGCGAGCGCGCGCCGGGCCTCGTCTACGTCTCGATCAGCGGCTTCGGCGAGCAGGGCCCCTACGCCGGAAAGCGCGTGTACGACCCCGTGATCCAGGCTCTGTCGGGCCTCGCCGACGTGCAGTCCGATCGGGACACGGGCCGCCCGCGCATGATGCGCCTGATCATCCCCGACAAGCTCACCGCCCTGGCCTCGGCCCAGGCGATCAGCGCGGCGCTCGTGGCCCGCGAGCGCAGCGGGGTCGGGCAGCACGTCCGACTGGCCATGCTCGACGCGACCCTCGAATTCATGTGGCCCGAGGCGATGGCGGCCCACACCTTCACCGGGCGCAGCTCGAAGGGCCGGCCGCAGCTCGCCCAGGACCTGATCTTCCAGACCGCCGACGGCTACATGACGGCGGGTGCCGTCTCGGACGCCGAGTGGCGCGCCCTGGCCCACGTGGCCGGCCACCCCGAGTGGCTCGAGGACGAACGCTTCGCGACGGCGGCAGGCCGCGTGCTCCACGCCGATGCGCGGCTGGCCCTGATGGCCGAGGCCTTCCGCTCGCGCGCCACCGGCGAGTGGCTCGTCGAGCTGGACGCGGCCGGCGTCCCCTGCGCGCCGGTGCTGCGCCGCGAGGATCTCGCCTCCCATCCGCAGATCGAGGCGAACGACGTCCTCGTCGAGCACGAGCACCCGGTCGCGGGTGCGGTTCGCGAGCCGCGGCCCGCGGCCCGCTTCGAGCGCACGCCCTCGGGCCTGCGGATGCCCGCGCCCGGGCTCGGCGAGCACAGCGACCCGGTCCTCGCCGAGGCGGGCTACTCGCCCGACGAGATCCGCGAGCTGCGCGAAGCCGGAGTCACGGCGTGAGCCCCTGGATCCTCTCGGCTGCGCTGCTCGGGGCCACGGGCGTCGTGCTCGGCGCCTTCGGCGCACACGGGCTCGCGGCCCGCGTCGAGCCCTCCTCCCTCGAGTCCTGGCGCACGGCGGTCCAGTATCACCTGATCCACGTCCTGCTGCTGCTGGCCCTGGGCCTGTACGCCCAGCAGTCGGGCCGCTCGATCGCTCTTCCGGCCGGCCTGCTCTGTGCGGGGATCGTGCTCTTCTCCGGCTCGATCTACGCCCTCGTGCTCGGGGGACCCCGCTGGCTCGGGCCGGTGACGCCGCTCGGCGGCCTCGCCCTGATCCTCGGCTGGCTCGCCCTGCTGCCCCTCGCGCGCGACTGAGGCCCGCGACCGAGGCCCGCGACCCAGGCTGGGCGGGACGATCCCGCTAGCATTGGGCGCCATGTCGCTACTCGATCGCGTGAGTGAAGAGCTGAAGCAGGCCCAGCTCGCCCAGGAGAAGGAGCGCCTGCTCGCGCTGCGCAGCATCCGCGCCGCCTTCCTGAACGAGATGAAGAAGGACGGCAGCGAGAGCCTCGACGACGAGGTGTGCGTCGCGCTGCTGCGCCGCCTGGCCAAGCAGCGCAAGGAGAGCATCGAGGCGTTCGAAAAGGCCGGGCGCGGCGATCGCGTGGAGGCCGAGCAGTCGGAGCTCGCGGTGATCGAGTCGTACCTGCCGAGCCTCGCCGACGAGGCGACCACGCGCGACATCGTACGGGCGGCCATCGAGCAGACCGGCGCGCAGGCGCCGGGCGACGTGGGCCGCGTGATGGGCGCCGTCATGAAGGCCCACCGGGGCGAGGTCGACGGCACCCTCGCCAAGCGCATCGCGGACGAGATCCTGGGCGGCTAGCACGACTTGGGAGCGGTCTTCGCGACCATCGCACCCGTCTTCGGCGTGGCCGCGGCCGGCTTCCTGTGGGCGCGACGGGGCCGCCCCTTCCATCGAGAGGCGGCCTCGGCCCTGAACTCGGATCTCGCCGCTCCCTGCCTCGTCTTCAGCCGCCTGGTCACGCTCTCGATCGACCCCGCCGCCATGGGCACCATGGCGCTCGCGGCCACCCTCGCCATGCTCGCCTTCGCGGGTCTCGGCGCGCTGGTGCTGTGGCGCCTGCACCTGCCCAACCACACCTACCTGGCGCCGCTCGTCTTCCCCAACACGGGGAACATGGGCCTCCCGGTCTGCCTGTTCGCGTTCGGCGAGGCCGGTCTCCCCCTCGCGATCGCCTACTTCGCGGTGAACGCCGTGGGCAACTTCACGGCCGGGCCACCGATCTGGACGGGCCGCTTCCACATCGGCGAGCTGCTGCGCACCCCCCTGGTCTGGGCCGTGCTCCTCGCGGTGTTGGTGCTGGCCACCCCGCTCACGGTCCCCACCTGGCTGCTGCGCACGATCCACCTGATCGGAGACCTCTCGATCCCGCTCATGCTGCTCTCGCTCGGCGTCTCGATGGCCGAGCTTCGGGTGGTGAGCTTCGGCCGCGCCATCGGCTTCGCGCTGCTGCGGCTCGGGCTCGGCGTCGGTGTCGGCGTCGGGCTGGCCATCGCGTTCGGGTTCGAGGGCGCGGCATTCGGGGTCTTCGTGCTGCAGAGCGTGATGCCGAGTGCCGTGTTCAACCACCTCTTCGCCCAGCGCTACGGCCGCTCGCCGGGTGAGGTGGCGAGCATCGTCGTGCTCTCCACCGCGGTCTCGTTCGCGGCGCTCCCGCTCGTGCTCGCATGGCTCGGGGTCTCGGGCTGATGCGTCTCGCCCTGCGCATCCTCGCCGTCGTCTTCGGCCTCGGGCTCCTCGCCCTCGCCGGGCTCGCGATCGCCCTGCGCCCCCCCTCGCTTCCGCTTCCCGAGCCCGGCTTCCGGCTCGAGAACGTCACGCTCGTGACGCCCCTCGATGCACGCGTCCGCGTGGCGCACATCGCCGGCGCCGAGCGCATCGAGTCGATCGCGCCCGAGCGCGGCGGCGACTCGCGCGAAGGCCCCTTCGTCCTCCCCGGGCTCATCGATCTCCACGTCCATCACCCGCCGGCAATCGCCGTGGGCGAGCGCCAGCTCTTCGCCACCCTCTTCCTGCGCTACGGCGTGACGAGCGTGCGCGACATGGGCGCGGCGCTGCCGGCGACCCTCAAGCACCACGCCGACGCGATCGCCGACGGCAACCGGGCGGGCCCTCGTGTGCGCCACTGCGGGCCCTTCCTGGACGGCCCGCCCCCCGTGTGGCCGGGCGCGTCCGTGATCGAGAGCGAGGCCCAGGGCCGCGAGGCCGTGGCCCGGGTCGCCGACGCCGGCCACCACTGCATCAAGCTCTACAACGAGCTCACGCCGCGCATCGTGCTGGCGATGAAGGACGAGGCCCGGAGCGTCGGGCTCCCCGTCGTGGGGCACCTCCCCTGGGCCGCCTCGCTGCAGCACATGGCGGACGCCGAGGTACAGCACCTGATGGGGCTGCCCTGGGGGCTCAGCGGCAGCGCGCGCGACGCCGCGATCCGGCGCTACGTCGCCACGTCGATGCGCCACGGGATCGTCCATACGCCGACCCTCGTCACCTTCGATCGCATCGAGTCGCTGCGCCGTCCGACCCACGCGATCGTCGCCGATCCGGTGGCCCAGCTGCTGCCCCGATACCACCGGGAGCTGCTCTGGGATCCACGACGCAACCCCATCGTCGGAGGCCAGATGGGAACGCCCGGGCGCATCGACGTCATGCGCCAGACGGTGAGCGCCCTTCACGCCGCCGGGATCGTGGTCCTGGCCGGCACCGACACGATGAACCCGCTGGTCGTTCCGGGCGTGGCGCTGCACGAGGAGATCCGGCTGCTGAGCGAGGCCGGGCTCGGACCCGAGGCCGCGCTCGCCGCCGCTACGTGGCGCGCTGGCGAGACCCTCGGCATCGAGGGACTCGGCAGGTTGACGGAGGGGGCACCCGCCGATCTGCTGGTGTTCTCGGCGGATCCGACGCGTTCGCTCGATCACCTGGGCAGCCTCGAGGCCGTGATCCGCGGCGGGCGCCTGTGGTCGCGCGAGGAGCTCGACGCCGCGTTGGAGCAGGCGCGCGAGCACTTCCAGGGCTTCCCCTACGACCCGCTCTCCATGGGCGCGGCGTCGCGCGGGCTCGACTTCCTGCTCTCGTTCTCGGGCGGAGGCGGCTGAGTCTCGGGCTCCGGCGGCCGCGTCGGCATCCCGGGATAGAGCCGCTCGCAGTTCGCGTCGTCGCGATCGCCGAGCTCCCGGCGACAGCCGCACAGCACGGCCGCGCGTTGCATGAGCTGGCGATGCCGGCCATCGGCCCGCGAGAGGCGCCCGGCGGCCCCGCCCCCTCCCGCCTGGCCCGCACCGAGCGAGCCGCGAACGGCGCTCCGCCCTTCTCGCCCGGCGCGCCGCGCCTCGCGCCACAAGCGACCCTCTTCCGTCCGGATTGCGGCCAGGGCCTCGAGGTCGGGGTGGGCGGCCCGAGCCTCGGCGCACACGGTGGGCTCGGGCTCGCTCGCGACGCTCGGCGGGGCGCCGGCCACCGCGAGGACCTGCGCGAGACAGACGGCGAGCCCCAGGGTCACGCGCTTCAACCACTCGCCTCCGAGTCGAGCGCGCGCGCGTGCTCGCGCGCGGTCTCCACGTAGGTCGCCGTGCGCTCGCGCTGGAGCCGCACCTCGTCGTCGCTGAGCTCGCGAACCGGCCGCGCCGGGGCGCCGAGCACGAGCGTGCGCGGCGGCACCTCGCTCCCGGGCGTCACCACCGCTCCCGCACCCACCAGGGCCTCTTCGCCGACGACGGCACCGTCCAGCACGATCGCGCCGATCCCGATCAAGGCGCCGTCGCCGACCCGACAGCCGTGCACCACCGCCCGGTGGCCGACGCTGACGTCGTCGCCGATGAAGGTGGGAAAGCGATCGCGCGTGACGTGGATGACGCTGCCGTCCTGCACGTTGGTCCGCGCGCCGATCGAGATCCGATGCACGTCACCGCGGACGACCGTCGCGTACCAGATGCTCGAGTCCGCGCCGATGCGAACCGCACCCACCACGATCGCCCCGGGAGCGACCCAGACGCTCGGGTGCAGCTCGGGCACGCGGTCTCCGAGGGCGTGGATCAGCGGGCCCGCGTTGCTCGTCGGAAGGTGTGTCATCCTCGGCTCAGCTCCGAATGCAGTGTGCAGCTTTCCACCCGGACCCGCTCACAGCCGCTTGCACCCGGCGGGGAGATGTGGGACCAAATGGCTGCTTCGGGCTCGAACGAGCACGCACCGGTCCATGGCCGCACGTGCCCTCCGCAATCAAGCTGGAGTCGAGCTCGAGCCGGCCGAGATCCAACCGGCCCGGCGAACCCCGACATCCGGAATGTCGACCTTCGTCCCCGCCGTGTCCACGCACGGCTTTGCTGCACTCCACTCACGCCGATCGTGATCGAAAGGAACGCGTCCGATGAACCTACGACCCTTCGCGCCTCTCCTGGCGCCGCTCGGGGCCCTGCTGCTCGTGGCCCTGGCTCCCGCGGCCGCGTTCGCGGAGGACGAGCTCTCCGCCGGTGACACGGCCTGGATGCTCACCAGCACTGCACTGGTGCTGCTGATGACCCTGCCCGGCCTGGCGCTCTTCTACGGCGGCCTGGTTCGATCGAAGAACGTTCTCTCGGTGTTGATGCAGTGCCTGGTCTCGGCCGGAATGGCCGGCGTGGTCTGGGTCGTCGTCGGCTACTCCCTCGCCTTCGGCCCCGGCAACGCCTTCATCGGCGACTTCAGCATGGTGCTGCTGAACCACGCCACGCCGGAGACGCTGAACGGAACCATCCCCGAGTACGTGTTCATCATGTTCCAGGGCATGTTCGCGATCATCACGCCGGCCCTGATGCTCGGTGCGTTCGCCGAGCGCATGCGCTTCAGCGCGTACCTCGTCTTCATCACCCTCTGGCTGCTGATCGTCTACGCGCCCCTCGCGCACATGGTCTGGGGCGGCGGCTGGATCGGCGAGTCGGGCGCGCTCGACTTCGCGGGCGGCCTCGTGGTGC
Organism: Myxococcota bacterium; assembly: GCA_030065975.1. Classification (GTDB taxonomy): domain Bacteria; phylum Myxococcota_A; class UBA9160; order UBA9160; family UBA6930; genus JASJCN01. The sequence continues at coordinate 490 of JASJCN010000117.1, read as the reverse complement.
ACATGTCGAGCGGCTACTCCGCGCTCGTGGCCGCGATCGTGCTCGGGCCGCGGCGCGGCTACGGCAAGGAGCCGATGCCGCCCCACAACCTGCCCTTCGCCGTGATCGGCGCCGCGCTCCTGTGGGTGGGCTGGTTCGGCTTCAACGCGGGCAGCGAGCTCGCCGCCGACGGCGTGGCCGGCCTGGCCCTGCTCACCACCAACACCGCGACGGCCGCGGCCATCCTGGTGTGGCTCGCCATCGAGTGGCTGCATCGGGGCAAGCCCACCATGCTGGGCGGCGCCACGGCCGCCGTCGCGGGCCTGGTGGCGATCACACCGGCCTGCGCGTTCGTCTCCCCCGGCGGCGCCATCCTGCTCGGCGCGGGGGGCGCGGTCGTCGGCTACGTCGCCGTGATGGTGCTCAAGCCGGCCCTCGGCTACGACGACTCCCTCGACGTGTTCGGCGTTCACGGCCTGTGCGGAACCTGGGGCGCCATTGCGGTGGCGAT
>JASJCN010000116.1 GCA_030065975.1 Myxococcota bacterium | reverse complement strand
GGTCCGGCTCCGACGAGGATCGGGTGATGTCGTCGCCGGACCTGACCCGACTCCGCTCGACCGGCTCGGGAGCGGCACGTCTCGACCGTGGGCCGCCATGGTCGTAGGCGGCGGGGGTGAAGACGGGCAACCAGCGCATCCGAGCGTTGCCGTTGTGGCGGGAAGATGGGCTCAGCTGCTCGTGCCCACGAGCAGCAGCCCTCCGCCGAACACGAGCCCGGTGGCGACGAACACCACGAGGCAGTAGCCCATGATTGCGCGGGCGCGCAGGCCCACGATCGCGAGCATCGGGAGGGTCCAGAAGGGCTGGATCAGGTTCGTCCATTGGTCGCCGTAGGCGACGCCCATCACGACCTCGGGAATCGGCGTTCCGAGCTGCTTCGCGGCGGCGATGAAGATGGGGCCCTGCACCGCCCACTGTCCACCTCCCGACGGGACGAAGAAGTTCAGCACGCCCCCCGAGACGAAGGCGAAGAAGCCGAGCGTCTCCCGGGTGGCGATCGCGACGAATCCGTCCGAGAAGACGTCGACGAGCCCCGTGCCCGTCATCAGCCCCATGATGCCCGCGTAGAGCGGGTACTGGAGCACGATCGGGCCGAGGGCCCGGCTCGCGTTCGCGATCAATCCGACGTAGTGGATCGGCGATCGCGCCAGCAAGAGGCCGAGGCCGAGGAACGACCAGTTCACGACGTTCAGGGTGAGCCGGAAGCCTTCGGCGACGAACCACTGGCCGAGCCATGCGACGAAGAGCAGACCGCCCAGGAGCGAGAGCCAGCGGGCCTCGTCGAGCGCGCGGCCCAGTCCGCTGGGTGCGCTGCCGGCGTCGCTCGCGGCCGGAAGCTCCGCATCCTCCGGGCACTCCACCACGGTCGCCTCGTCCTCCGGGCCCATGCGGCTGCACACCCCCGCGATGACCCCGAGCGCGACGAGGGCCAGCGCCAGGTTCCACGGGGCGAAGATGGTCTCGGTGACGGGCACGATCCCGGCGCTGGCCTCTAGGGCGTGACCGGGCGTCGCGACGAAGAGGGCAGCCGAGCTCGAGTAGCCCATGTGCCAGACGGTGAAGCCCCCGTAGGCGCTGGCCACGAGGAGCGGGAAGTGCAGGCGCAGGCCCCGCTCGCGGCCCGTGCGGCCGACGGCCAGGGCGGCGAGGGCGCCCACGACGAGCCCGAGCGACCACGCGAAGAGGCTCGCCGCCCCGGCGACGACGGCGACGAGCGCGTACGCGCCGGGTGCCGTGCGGGGCAGCCCCGCGACTCGCTCGATCACCCGCGTGACGGCATCCGTGTGGGCCAGCGCGTGGGCGCAGACGAGCGTGAGCGCGACCTGGGTGATGAAGGGCAAGAGCCCGCTCAGCCCGTCGCCCCAGATCCGCACGGCCTCGAGCGGAGACGTCGGCGTCAGCCCGACCGCCATGGTGAGGGTCGCGCCCGTGAGGAGCAGGGCGAACACGAACGCGTCGGGATAGAACCGCTCGACGAAGCCGACGAACGGGCGCGCGATGCGGTCGAGCGAGAAGGCCACGGCCAAGCCCCTTCGGCCGGACCTTAGGTGCTCCCTCTTCGATTCGCCCGCGCCCGGCGGGGCCGCTCGAGCTCCGCGAGTCGGGAAACGAGCGCTCGGCGGAACCTTGGTACGGCGTCTGCGGCCAGGCAGAGGTAGAAGCCGGAGAGCGCATTGCGCTCGAAGCCTTCGGCATCGATCGCGCCGTTCAGCCAGTCGATGACCGCGATGCGGTAGCCGTCGAAGGCCCGTTCGCCGATGCGACGGGGATCCAGGTCTCCTCGCAGGAGTCCGGATCGACTCGCGTCGAGGCAGATGCGCATGGCGATCTGCGAGGACCGTTGCCAGATGCCGGGAGGCGCGTTCGCGCCGCTCGACCGCTCGAGCCGCTGCCCGGCGACCAGCGCGGCGCGGCAGAAGTCCTCGTCCTCTGCGAACAGGGCCGCCAGCGTCCCCACCACGTGCCGAGCCATGTCGATTGGGCCGTGGTCCTCGACCTCCTCGAGGGCCCGCTCGCAGCGCTCGACCAGGCCGGCGATCAGCTCGCGCAGGAGGTCGTCCTTGCTCCCGACGAGGTTGTAGATGGTGGGCACCGTGACGCCGGCCTGCTGCGCGAGGCTCCGGAGCGTCAGCGCCTCGAATCCGTCGCGGGCGAGGGTAGTGCGCGCCACCGAGAGGATGCGCTGGCGGCGCCGCTCCATGTTGGTCTCCCGGGTCGCCGGGAGGCCGCTCGATCGGGAGCGAGTCGGGTGTTGCATTGAAATTTATCGTAGTTAAAATTTTATCATCGTGCAATTCATGACCCGAGGAGCTCCCGTGTCCGCATCTCCCCGACCCGCTGCCGCGCCCCGATCGCTCGGGTCTGCGCTCCGCGAGGCGCTGTCCTGGCTCCTCTTCCCTGCGACCGTCGTCATCGTCCTGGGCACGGCCCTCCATGCCCTCGAGACCGGCGTGTCCCCCAGCCTCGTGGCGGGTGTGGGGACCCTCGTGAGCCTGGCGGTGGTCGCGTCGCTCGAGCGCCTGCTGCCCTACCAGGCGGATTGGAACCACTCCAAGGGAGACCTCGCGGCCGACGCAGCCTATCTGCCCACCTACCTCGGGGTGAACGCGTTGATCGAGCCCGGCGTCCGTTTCGGGGCGGTGCTCGCGGGTGCGGCGCTCTCGGATGCCCTGGGGGTCGGACTGTGGCCCTCGGCCTGGCCGCTCCTCGCGCAGTTCGCCCTCGCGTGCGTTCTCGTCGAGGCCTTCGACTACTGGCCGCACCGCCTGCTTCACGAGGTGCCGGCGCTCTGGCGCTTCCACGCGATCCACCACAACCCCAAGCGCATCTACTGGCTGAACGCGACGCGTGCGCATCCGATCGAGATCGCGTTCCGCGGATTCGTGAACGTGATCCCGCTGGCGCTGGTCGGCGCGGGCGAGCCGCTCATCGCGCTGGTCGCGCTCACCAACTCGCTGCTCGGCCTGTTCCAGCACGCGAACGTCGACTTCCGGCTCGGCCTGCTCAGCTGGATCTTCAGCGTCGGGGAGATGCACCGCTGGCACCATTCCCTCGAGATCGCCGAGGCGAACCACAACTACGGGAGCAACTTCCTGTTCTGGGACGTCGTCTTCGGAACGCGCTACCGCGACCCGAGCCAGCTCGGCCCGGACGCCATCGGGATCCAGGACGACCGCTTGCCGTCCTCCTGGTGGGCCCAGATGTCGGCGCCGTTCGAACGCCGTTAGCGACTCGCGCGTCAGTCGATCCAGCCTCGCGGATTCCGGGCGAGCGACTCGTCCTGGGCATCCATGCGCGCCAGCAGCGCCTGGAGCTCGTCGGGATGGCGCGCCCCGACGTCGTAGGACTCGTCGGGGTCGCGCGGGAGATCGAAGAGCCATGGGCCCTTGGGCAGCATGGGTCCGAAGGGCCAGGTCTCGCCATAGCCGCCGAACACCCCGTGGCGCCGGTGCGCCTTGAACCGGTTCGTCCTCGCCGTGAGCAGGGTGGTGCCCGAGTAGCCGAAGATCGGCTCGCGGCGTTCGAACGCCCGCCCCTCGAGGGCGGCCATCAGGTCTTCGCCGTCGATCGTGCGATCGGCGGGCAGGGGCACGCCGGCCAGTCGCAGCAGGGTCGGGAAGAGGTCGACGCCGCCGGTCACCGCATCGCTGCGCACGCCGCGCGGGATCCGGCCCGGCCAACGCGCGATGAAGGGGACCCGCTGGCCGCCTTCGAAGATCATGTTCTTGCGGCCGCGGACGGCGCCGCGGCTCCCCTGGAACCAGGGCCCGTTGTCGCTGGTCACGATCACCAGGGTGTCGCCGGCCTCGGCCAGCCGCTCGAGGGTGTCGAGGATCCGCCCCACGCTTCGATCCAGGTCGGCCATCACGTCTCCGTACGGTCCGGCCAGGCTCTTCCCCGCCTGTTCGGCCGAGGCGTACAGCGGGATGTGGGGGAAGTTGTGCGCGTAGTAGAGGAAGAAGGGCGTCTCGCCTGCATGGCTCTCGAGCCATTCGATCGCCTCTTCGTCGTAGCGGGCGACGAGGGTGGTCTGGTCGACGGGGTGGGCGTCGACCTCCTCGGTTCCGCGGTGCAGGGGCGCCGGCACCATGTCGTTGCTGTAGAGCATCCCGAAGTAGCTCTCGAAGCCGAGCTCCGTCGGGAGGGAGGGCGAGTGGTCGCCCAGGTGCCACTTGCCGACCATTCCCGTCGCGTAGCCCGCCAGCCGGAGCGCCTCGGGAAGGAGCACCTCGTCGGCCGGGAGCCGCACGTCGCGGCCGAGAGCACGCAGGATCCGGTCGGCGTTGCTGCCCGTCGGGAAGTACACGTGGCCGAGGTCCAGACGCGCCGGCCAGCGCCCCGTCAGCAGGCCGGCCCGGGAGGGTGTGCACAGGGGCGCCGCGGCGTAGAAGTGGTCGAGGGCGATGCCCTCCGCCGCGAGCGAGTCGATCCGGGGCGTTGCGAGGGCCCGGCTGCCGAAGCTTCCGAGGTCCCCGTAGCCGAGGTCGTCGAAGAAGATCAGCACCACGTTCGGCCGGGCGGCCTCCGGGTCGACGCCGTCGGCCATGCGCTCGAGCGCGAGGCGCTTCCGCTCCAGGCTCCCGGCCGGCTCCACCTGCTCGTAGAGCGCCACCCGCGCGGCCACGACGAGGAGTCCGAGCAGCGCGACGAGGAGCAGGGCCAACACGAGAGTGCCGATCACGCGCGCCAGGGCCGCCATCCGACCCGGTTAGCACGAAGCCGTCGCGCCACCAACAGGCTCGACGGAGGCGATCCCAACACGACCGACGAGCGCCGCATGGGCGTGCTGCTGCACTACACGCTGAACTGGCTGCGCCACGAGGAGAACCAGAGCTCGTCTCCCCCGAGCACCTGTTCGGCGAGAAGCCCACGGGCTACGCGCGGATCCGCACGTCCGACGGGGAAGGCTGATCGCGCCGTCGGCGCGGCATCAAGGAGTCGGCTTCTTCCGCGCCACCACGAAGCGGTTTCGAGGAGCGGGGTGGTCCCCCATCTCGACGATCTCGAAACCGGCGTCGCAGATCGCGGTCTCCAGGGCATCGAAGCTCAGCAGGTGGACGGAGGGCGCCTTCCCGAGCAGCCGCAGCACGAAGAGCGGGATGGCCCAGAGCCGCGTTTGCTCGGCGAGGCAGACGGTCTTCGTGATCAGCAGTCCCCCCGGCTCGAGGGCATTGGCGAGGTTTCGCAGGACCGCGGGCAGGTCGGACACGAGATGGAGGGTGTTGAACGCGAGCACGGCGTCGTAGGTCCGCTCCTCGAGAGCGGGATCGGGAAGCATCGACTGGGCGAAGCGCACGTTCCCGACGCCCTGCTCGTGCGCCTTGCCGCGCGCGATCTCGAGCATGGCGTTCGACCCGTCGGTCGCGGTGACGTGGGCCACGTCCGAAGCGAGCCGCAGGGCCGTCGAGCCGGTTCCGCAGCCGACCTCGAGGATCTCGTCCGATGGCGAGAGGTGCGCGCGGGTTCGCTCGAGGGTGCGTTCGTAGGAGGCCACGTCCTTGACGGGAGAGGCCGCATACTCCTCCGCGATCTTGTCCCAGAACGCTGCGTCGTCGCCCATCTCGTGGTCCCGATCCGGTCCGCGCCGTCGCGGGCTTCGCGTGGGGTCGTGCGTGGTCGCGCTCAAAGAGAGTCCCTCCGCGTGTCGGTGTCAATGGCCGGCTTGCGGCCGATGCACGGCAGGCTCAACCGGTGGCAGACCGCACCCTCCTCGAAACGCAGGCTGCGGACTTCGCACAGGCCGCTCTCGCGCAGCAGGCGCTCGGCCTGGGGGGCGGCCACGCGATGGGTGTGCCACTTCAGGTGGATCCACATCGAAAGCAGCGATCGCCGCGTGACGCTCGCGACGAGCCATCCACCCGGCCGGAGCACCCGGACCATCTCGGAGAGCGCGAGCGCCGGATCCACGACGTGCTCCAGCACGTGGGCCGTCATGACGAGATCGAACGAGTCGTCGGCGTAGGGGAGCGCGCACACGTCGCCCTGCCGAAGCGTCACCGGCTGGCCGCTCTCGGCCAGGCACACCGCGGCACGCTCGAGCATGCGCGGCGAGATGTCGATGGCGTCGAGCGCGAACGACGACTTCGACACGCGGGCCAGGGCGCCCGAGAGAGCGCCGGTTCCGACGCCGCAGTCGAGCACGCGGTCGCCCTCGCCGAGGGCCGCCGGGCCTTCCTCGCGCAACACGCGCCGCCAGAGGGCTTCGTACGCCTCGGGGAAGCCCATGCGATCGAGGGCGCGGTTCCAGTCCGCAGCGGAGCGGTCGTAGCGCTGGCTCAGCTCGGGCAGGCTCAGCGCGCGTCGCTCGATGGAGAGCTGCCACGAGCCGAACCAGCGGGCGAACACGGGAATCGTCGCGTTCGCCATCCGGTCGGCCTGGGCGAGGGGCAACGGGGAGGTCGTCATGGTCGGGGTCCTCGGTGGGTTCGGGCTCAGGGATGTGGGAGCCGCCGAGGTATATCCATGCGTAGATCAATGCGAATTACCCAATGTCGCAGTTTCGATATGCGAGTACGCATGGATCAAGCTGGAGCCAGCTGCCAGCGCCCAGTCGAGAGCGGAGGAGGGAGCCTCTCGGCCGCGGCCCGACGGGCTCGCCCGCGGGCGCGGCTAGCTCGGCTCGTAGAGCTTCTGCAGGTCGAAGAGGAGCTCGCCCGACCTGTCGAGCAGCGGGGCGACCTTCGCGTCCGGTGCCGCGTCCCCGGCGATCTGCAGCGCGCGGTCGTAGGCCGACTGCACCTCCGCCAGGAGGAGGCCCGTCTCCTTCTGGCCCCACCCGAGTCGCAGCTTCTTCGTGAGCTCGTGGCTGGCCTCGTAGGTCGCGTTCATCGCGACCGCGGCAGCGTCGCGGGTGCGCTGCTGCATGCCCGTGGACTGGGGGCCCGCGGCCGCCGCCGCAATGCGGAGCTCGTCGAGCGTCCTCTCCAGCTCCTGGGCCAGCTCGAGAGCCCGGTCCTTGCTCCACTTCTCGGCCGAGGCTTCGGCCCACGCGAGGGGGGGAGTCACCAGAGCGACGAGGAGCGCCGCGACGCATGCGAGGGTGCGGCGGTGGGACTCACGGATCGGGAACGAACTCATCAAGTGGCTCCTCTCGGGTCGCGTCCAGTATGGCAGACCTCGGGCGCCATCGCGGCCGGGGCCCGCGAACCGCGCAGCAGCCGCTCGAGTGGCCCACGACCGAAGCCGGATCGGGGCCTTGCGCTCCCGGTCGGGGTGCAGAGGTTTGTCGGATGAAGCCTCGACACGCGATCTTCGCCCTGCGCGGCGCCTCCGCTTCTCTCGTGGTGTTCTCGCTCTTCCTTCTCGCAGCGAGCGGTTCTCTTGCGCTCACCGACGAGAACGGCGCGACGCCGTCGGCAGCAGACACGAAGAACCTGTCGACGCCCAACCCCGACGACACCATCGAGCTCGAGCAGTCGCTGCTCTCCGACGACTCGCACTTCACGGTCTACTTCAACACCCGCGCGACCGATCCGGTGGAGGGGACCTCGGTCGACGAGGCGGGAGAGATCGCGGACTCCATGGACTGTGCCTGGCACCTCTTCCACGACCCGTTCATGGCGGAGCCCGACTTTCCGTTCCGCAGCCCGTTGGGCTCACCGCACGTGTTCGTGCCCGGCAACACCACGAGGGTTCCCGTCTGGGTGCGAGGGCGAACGTCCGAGAACGGCGGCGGAGCCACGCCCAAGGTCAACGTCTCCCCGGTGGGCGGCCTGGTCGGCTGCCCCGACCTGCCGTCGCCGGTCTGCGATGCCTTCGGCTGCCTCCAGGAGTGCGACCCCTACTACCAGGACGCGACACTCGGCAATACGGGCTACGACCCCGTGGCCTTCCACGAGTACGCCCACGTGGTCTTCAAGGCCTACAGCTACTTCCTGAACTCGGGTCCCGTGGGCTTCCTGAACGAGGGGCTTCCGAGCAGCCTGCCCGAGATCCCGCTCAACCATCACTACCAGCCCCCGCTCGACCCGGACAAGTTCGACGGCTCGAGCCTCGAGTGGCACCTCGACGTCCGCAACCGCTCGCTTCGGGTGATCTCCTACGGAGGCTCGCCCTTCTGGTACTTCCTCGCGAAGAAGTACAGCGCGATGTCCACGCCGACCGAGGGCTTCGATGCGTTCTATCCCCCGGACTTCGATCTGCCGGCGGCGTGTCAGGCCTACGGTGACGCCGTGGCCCCCGGGCACGGCATGCGCTGGTTCGCCGGGCGCGACGTGGTGCGCCACCTGCAGGAAGCGTTCTTCGATTGTCACCCGCTCGGGCACGCGACGCCGATCTGCACGAACCCCGATGGGAGCGCTCGACTCGCGGCCGAGTGCGCGACCTACGACGCGATGGGGTTCCGGCTGACAGACGGCTGCATCCCCGAGGACCAGCCGGACGGCTGGTTCGAGGTCTGGAGCCGCCCCGGCGATCCCGCCGACGAAGCCGACGACCGTGTGGGCGAGGTGCTCATGCCCCTGGTGCTCGAGCAGGTCGACCACGCCCTGCGCACCCACCACGGAATGCTCGACGACGGGATGCCCTTTCGCGTCTTCCGCGAGTGGCTCGTAGCGAACTACGAGTACGCTCCGGCGCGGGAGGTGACGGCCGACCCGGGCGACCCGGATCGATTCCGCGTGAAGGCTTTCGGTGGCCACTACCACCCCTACGACACGCGCGATGCGGAGGTGATCCTCGAGCTCGACGAGGAGGCGGATCTCTCCCGGGCCGTCTACCAGGTGCTGCAGCGCGACGGCGACGTCATCGACGCCTACACGCCCTGGGAAGACATGGAGTCCGATCGGATCTTCGTGTACCCCGACGAGCCCGAGGCCACCCTGGTGGTGACGGCCATCGAGCCGACCTACGACGGGACCCTGGCGCCCGGGGACACCGACTTCGTCTCCTACCAGGACTCGGGAGGCCACTATCGGGTGCGGATGAGTCGGCTGCCGATCGGGCCGGACGTCTACGACGACGAGGATGCCACGACCCCGCCGCCCCTGGGCTCGGCGATCCCGCGCAACGACGGTGCGGCGGCAGCCACGCCACTCGTCCTGCCGGACACACCCACCGATCGTCGAACCCACGTCCGAGTCGAGAACCTCACCATCGACACGATCCGCGACCAGGACTGGTTCAGCGTGCAGCTCCCCGCCGATGCCCAGGGGCCGTGCTCCTGCGTCTGCGGCACGGGGGCCTGCTCCAAGGCCGTGACGATCTCGGTCACGCCGAGCGACGGGGAGCCTCTCGAGGTCACGCCCTATGCCTCGGGCATCGCATGGCCGGTCTCCGACGTGCAGCGGGACGAGTGGGCCGCGTTCACCCTGGACGGCAGCTACGAGCTCGCCATTCCGTGTCCGGCCGACGTCGACGTCTCCTTGCCGGGCTTCGATGCACCGCTGCTCTCCGGGGGCGTGAGCTTCGCTTCTCGGTGAAGAGCGAGCGGGGGCGCACGAGCTACGACCTGAGCATCACCTACCACTACCTGAACTGCGACATCCCGGCCTTCGTGCTGCATCAGGGCGCCTACGCCGACATCCTGGCGGCGGGGCCCGTGCAGGAGCCCACCCCCGCCGTCTTCCCCGACGATCGGCTGGCGTTTCGCGACTGCCTGGCCAACCCCGGTTGCGACCCCGCCGCCGAGTTCGTTGCCGTGGCCTGGATCGGAGGCGACTTCCTGATGGACCTGCGTTCCGAGGTGCCGGCGGGAGGCGCGTTCACGGCGGCGCTCTTCCAGGCCGACGGGAAGCGCCTGGCCGACGCCGTACCGGTGCAGCTGGCGGGCGGCACGACCGGGGCCTCTGCGGTGCCGTCCGCACTCTCGCAGACGCGCCCGATGAGCTTCGCCGTACCCGAGACGCGGGCGCATCGGATCCTTCGGCCGAACCTGCCGGCGGGCTGGTACTTCGTCGGCGTGGACGCACCCTTCGGTACCGCCTACGTCTCCCAGCTGGGTCCTCGAGACCTGGACCAGGATCAGGTGCCCGACCTCTTCGACGCCTGCCCGGGTCTCTTCGATCCCGACGAGAAGGACGGGGACGGCGACGGTGTTCCCGATGCCTGCGACGTGTGTCCCCAGCAGCCCGACGTCTTCCAGGGCGACATCGACGAGGACGGCGACGGTGACTTGTGCGATCCGGCCACGTGCGGCGACGGGGTGGTGGATGCAGGCGAGGCCTGCGACGACGGCAACCTGCGTGACGGCGACGGATGTTCCCGGCAGTGCAGCCCGGACTCCGATGGTGATGGCATCAAGGACCTGGACGACCTCTGTCCCCTGGATCCGGCCTTCGAGAGCGGTGACTTCGACGGCGACGGCGTGGGCGACCGCTGCGACAACTGCGTCCAGGTGCCGAATCCCGACCAGGCGGACATCGACGTCACCCTGGCCAACGGAGACGACGACGCCTCCGCCCAGGGCACGCAGCGCTACGGCGACGCTTGCGACATGGACTTCGACAACGACGGGAAGGTCGCTCCGACGGACTTCTTCACCGTGCTCCGACCCTGCTTCGGGCCGCTCGACGGAAAGCCCGCGACCTGTGCGGCTGCCGACATCGATGGAGACGGGCGCGTGGGCCCCTCGGACTTCTTCGGCGGGTTCCGTCCGGCACTGGGGTCGACACCGGGTCCGGGCGTGACGGCGCCGTAGCGTGCAAGGGGCTCTCCGTGCTCGGGTTCGGTCGCGCGTGACGGCCGTCGGCTAGGCTGGCGCGTCGATGGTGCGGGACAGCCTTCTCTTCCGAGCGACGAGCCACTCCCTCTTCCGTGTCGCTCTGTTCACGTCGGCCTACATGCTGCTCGCGACGTGGGGCGCTCTGCGCGGCGGGAATCGCGAGTTCGTCTTCTACATCGCGGTCATGACGATCCTGATCGGTTGCGTCGCCGTCGTCCACGCACGGGTGCGGCTGACCCAGGGCGTCCTCTGGCTGCTCTCGATCTGGGGCGCCCTGCACATGGCCGGAGGTCTGCTGACCGTTCCCGCGGACTGGCCGATCCATGGCGAGCTCCGCGTGGTCTACAACTGGTGGATCATCCCGGGACCGGCGGCGCGATCCGGCGAGCCCGGCGGCTTCCTGAAGTACGACCAGGCGGTCCACGCGTTCGGCTTCGGCGTCGCGACCTGGCTTTGCTGGCAGGGACTCTGCGGGGCGATGCGAAGGGGGGAGGGCGATGTGGAAGCGCCCCGGCCGACGGCAGGACTGATGGTGATCGTGGCGGCGGCAGGCATGGGCCTGGGGGCGCTCAACGAGGTCGTCGAGTTCGTGGCGACGCGGTTCACGGAGACCAACGTCGGGGGCTACGTGAATACGGGCTGGGACCTCGTCTACAACGCCCTCGGCGCGAGCGTCGCCGCGGTGATCATCTCTCTTGGATCGAGATCCACTCGCCGGCCCAGCTGAGCCGACCTGCGCACCCCCTCTGAAGAAAACGCTGCGGGCCGGGGGGAGTTCGCATCGGGAGGGAACCGGGAATCGCCCACGGGTGTCTCCTGCCCCAACATTCAATGCAGGGGGGGCGTTGCGCCATGGGCGAGACGCAACGGGCGCTCGAACGAGCCGCCGTTGAGGGACTGGACTGTGCATCTATCGATACAGTCGTTCAGAGGGGGGCTCGGGTCGCCTGCGTCTGGCTCGGAGCATGGGTCTTATGGGCCGCCGTGTTCGCGAGCTGGGCGTCGGCGGCCGAGCTCTCCGGGGATCCGGTCCTCTGGCACCGGATCGAGGTCCGCTTCGAAGGTCCGTTCTCGTCGGAGAGCGCCTCGGCGCCCAATCCCTTCCTGGACTACCGGCTGCAGTGCACCTTCACGGCCCCTTCCGGCCGGACCTACGAGGTGCCGGGCTTCTTCGACACGAACGGCCAGGGCGGGTCGAGCGGCCGCCTCTTCACGTGTCGGTTCGCTCCCGACGAGACGGGAACCTGGAGCTACCAGGCCTCGTTCCGGGAGGGAGCCGGGGTCGCGGTCTCGCTCGACGACGATGCGGGAAGCCCGACGAGCTTCGACGGGGAGACCGGCAGCTTCGTAGTGGCTCCGAGCGACAAGGTCGGGCGCGACTTCCGCAGTCCCAGCCGCGGGCGGCTCGTCAACACCGGCCAGCACTACCTGACCTTCCTCGGGAGCGGCGAGGGCTGGATCAAGGGCGGCCCCGACATCCCGGAGAACCTGCTCGGCTACGAGGGCTTCGACAATACGCCCGATGCTGGCCACGCCTTCGCGGCCCACGTGGGCGACTGGCGGCCCGGTGATCCGGATTGGGGCTCGGGCGACGGCCGCGGAATCATCGGCGCGCTCAACTTCGTGGCCGATGCGGGGGGCAACTGCCTCTACTTCCTGCCCATGAACATCGGCGGAGACGGCAGGGACACCTTCCCCACGCTGTCGCCGAACGACAAGACCCACTACGACACGAGCAAGCTCGACCAGTGGGAGGAGGTCTTCACCCACGCCGACGCGCTCGGGATCTTCCTGCACTTCCAGCTCTCCGAGACCGAGAGCGCCAACGCGAACTACCACGACGGCGGCTCCCTCGGCCCCCAGCGAAAGCTCTTCTACCGCGAGCTCGTGGCGCGCTTCGGGCACCACCTGGGGCTCGAGTGGGATCTCGGCGAGGAGAACAACTACGGCACGCAGCGGCGGCGCGACTTCGCGGCGTACATCAAGGCGATCGACCCCTACGATCACCCGCTGACGACCCACATCAAGACGAACCAGATGAACACGTTCTACGGCCCGCTGCTCGGCAACGAAGACTTCGACATGACCGCATTCCAGGTCAACTACTCGGGCTTCGAGCGGGGCGACATCATCATCGAGTGGCGCGAGCGCTCGGCCGCGGCGGGCGTGCCCTGGGTGGTCTCGCTCGACGAGCCGCAGACCATCGAGAACGACCCCGACGACGCGGGAAGGGGGTTGCCCCGGGGCCGCACCGACTACATGTGGCCCACCTACCTGTCGGGGGGCGGCGGCTTCGAGTGGTACGTGCAGGAGGACGGAGGCGGGCACAGCCTCGATCAGCGCCTCGACGACTTCCGCCCGCTCGAGCCGGCCTTCCGCTGGACTCGCATCGCTCTCGACTTCATGGACACGATCCCCTTCCTCCGGATGGAGCCGCGGCCGGAGCTCGGAAGCTCGAGTGCAGGAGGCGACACGCACGTCCTGGCCGCTCCCGGCGAAGCGTACGCTCTCTACAACGAGGACGGCGGGGCGTTCGAGCTCGATTTGCGCGGCGAGCCGGGCTCCTACGAGGTGACCTGGCTCGACCCGGAGACGGGCGTCTGGACGTCCGGCCCCGTGGTCGAGGGCGGCGCCCGGGTGAGCCTCGGGTCG
>JASJCN010000115.1 GCA_030065975.1 Myxococcota bacterium | reverse complement strand
CCTGGCGGGCCGAGCGCGACGACGACGAGTGCGGCGGTCGCCGCGAAGATCAGGCCGAAGCGGAGCGCTCCCGACAATTAGGGCGCGAGATCGAGCAGCCGGCCCACGTGGTTGCGGAACAGGGTCTTGGGGTTGCTCTCCAGCAACGACACCAAGCCGATGATCTGGTTGACCTCGTCGAGGTGGTTCATCTGGTAGTCGTCGCCGATCACCTCGCCGAACTGCGAGCTGCACACGGTGACGAGCCCGTCGTTGTCCTCGAAGAGCCCGTAGAAGAGGCTCGCCGTCGTGAAGAGGACGTCCGAGGGATCGAGGGCGTTGGTGCTGATGCGCACGCCGAGGAAGCCCACGATGTCGCCGGTCCACGAGTAGTGGCGCACGCCGCCCGTCTCGGACGGGCCGTCGCTGCAGCCAGCGGGAAGCCCGTCCGGGAAGTCGGAGTTGAACTGGCTCACGTCGCTCAGGTTCTCGAAGCCGGCCTTCCAGTCGAGGGGATCGGTGCTGCCCGTGATGAGGCGCGCGAAGTCCTCGAGCACGTTGCCGAAGAGCGTGAGCAACCCGGACAGGATGTTCCCGTTCGAGTCGATGTTGTCGCTGATGAAGTCGGCGAGGTCGGCGCCCTTGTGAGGGGTCGCCACCGTCGTGACCGAGCGGACCAGATCGGGACGCATCCCGGCCGCGTAGCGCGCGTCGAGCCCGCCCTGGCTGTGGCCGATCAGATGCACCTTGGCCTCGCCCGTCTGGGCCAGGATGTCCTCGATCTGGGTCACCAGCTGAGCGCCGCGCACGTAGCTCGAGTTGACCGGGGACACCTGGGTCACGAACACGTCCGCGCCCTCGGACTCCATGGCCGAGACGATCCCGAACCAGTAGTCGAGGATCTCGAGCCCCCCGAGCTCGTAGGTCTCGGTGCCGAGGAAGCCGTGGGCCAGCAGGATCGGGTAGTCGTTGTTGCCGGCCGGCGGCGGCGGATCGTCGGGCGGGCAGCCGGTCAGCAGACCCAGCGCGAGCCCGGCGAGCAAGGCGGTGGTGGCGGGTGAACGCGGGCTTCGGCTCCGGCGCGGCAGCATCGGGTCTCTCCCAGGGACGGCGAGCCCGTGCAGCTGGCTGGCCGACTGGCCAGCCATACTGCACGAGTGGGTCCCCGAGTGCACGAATATTCGTGCGGCCGCTCAGCCCCCACAGGGGGTGGGAATGAAGGTCCCCGTCTCGAAGTCGATGAAGGGGAACAGGGAGATCACGTCGTCGGTGCCGGGGACGGTGAGCGGGCTGTCGCCGGTCTCGCAGTCGTTCCCCACGATCGGCGCCCCGATGCAGGGATCGGAGAGCGCGACCTCGTTGGCGAAGCGGCCCACACGAATCAGTCCGCCGCCGTCGAGGTCCCGGAAGAAGTGGGTGTCCCACGCCGAGGGATGGAAGATCAGCGGCTGCGGATTGGCTCCGCACATGTCGGGCCGCGGTCCCCCTCCGAACTCCGGCGGTGCCACGCAGGCCGGCAAGAGCGGGCTCGGCGGCGGCGCGGGGACTCCGCCGAAGAGCGTGTCGTCGACGCCCCAGACGGTCATTCCGCCGTCTCCGGTGTGCCAGCCACTGTAGTGGCCGAACCAGGCCGAGTCGGGAATCGGGAGTCCCGGCGGAGGCGTCGTCTCGCCCCGCGTGAAGAGCAGCCGGCCGTAGGACCAGCTCGCGATGCTCCCGTCGTTCGCATAGGAGAGCAGGGCCGGCTCGGCGTCGTCGATCGTCGCGGTCACGGCGGCACCCGCAGCGCCGGGGTTCGCGTACGGGAACCCGCTCTGGCCGATGCAGATGTTCTGGGGCGGGAACACCGTCGAGTCCGGATGGCTGCCCCCGAAGACCCGCACCACCAGCGAGCAGTTGCCGGCTCCGTCGCACTCCTCGACGGCACGGGAGATCACGAGGTCCCCCATGTTCCCGACGTTGGGCTGGTCGAAGCGCTGGACGACCATCGACTCGATCTCGAGCAGGCGCTCCTCGTCCGCACTGAGACTCGAGCTCAGGGGCATCACGGTCACGACGACGTGAGCCTCCACCTCGGAGCAGGCCGTGGTCGCCGTGAGGCGATAGACGGCGTCCCCGCAGCTGCCTTCGCTCTCGCAGCGGTTCCGTCCGTCGAGGGAGAAGGAGGCGAAGTCGAAGATCTCGTCGACGAGGTCGCCTCCGGGAAGGTCGAGATCCAGGGCCGGCCCGTTGTTGCCGAGCCGCTGGATGCGGATCGCGTCGGCATTTCGCACCCGCCAGCGCAGGGTGAGAGGATCGCCCTGCCGGACCCGCGCCGCGGTGTCCTCGTTCCCCGTGAAGATCTCGATGACCGGCGCACCGTCCGCGAAGGCGGCTTCGGTCGCGAGCAGGACCTTGCTGCCGGTGCCGATCGCCACCTGGCCGGCCACGACGAAGTGGTCGCCGGGCAGGCGTCCCGCGTCGAAGATCCGCTCCACGTCTCCGCTCGCTCCCGGATGCCGGGTGTCCACCAGCGCACCGTCGCAGGACGTCTTCAGCAGCAGGGGGTCGAGCCCCGTCGCACCGAAGTCGCTCGAGTCGCTGAACGCGGCGAGGACGGTGCCTCCGTCGCCGTCCGAGAAGGCGCCGGCCACGCCCACGTCCTGGCCACGTCCGTCGTACTCGTCGAGCCGGAGCTTGTTGCCGGCATCGTCCACCTCGAGCAGGAAGAGCGATCCCCCGGCACCGAAGCCGTCGTCGGCTCCGATCGCGGTCCGCGACTGGCCGGCCAGGGCGAAGCCGCCGCGGGGGGTGGCTTCCACCGAGAGGGCGAAGTCGTCGCCCCTTCCGACCGGCACGGCGCGCTGGAAGAGGCCGGCCCCCTCGGCGTCGAAGCCGACGACCAGGGGGTCGAAGCCACCCTCCTGGGCACCGAGGGAGAGCGAGCGGGTGCGGCCCACGGCGACGAAGCCCTGGCGCCCGGAAGACGTGACGTCGTCGAAGCGGTCGTCGGCTTCGCCCTGGACCTGACGCTCGGCCAGCACGTCGCCGTCCGTCGTCATCAGGTAGATCAGGGCGTCCATGCCGCTCTGTGCCTCGTTCGCGGTCGTGCTGCCCACGATGGCCACTCGCGAGGCGGTCTGCGAGTTGTGCTCGTGGTGCACCGTCAATCCGCGGCCGACCTCGTCGGCCGGGCTGCCGAGCACCCGGGTCCAGACCGGGATGCCCATGTGACTCACGCGCATGACGAGGACGTCGCGCCCCCGGGCGTCGAGATCCTTCGAGCTCGTCTCCCCCACGAAGAGGAAGCCGTGATGCAGCGCCTTCACGTCGTGGGCCTCGTCGAAGCCCCCGCCGCCGAAGGTCCGCTGCCAGAGCACGTTGCCCTCGGAGTCGGTCCGCATCAGCAGAGCGTCCGTGTCGCCCTTCGAGCTGGTCGTGCTCCCGGCGATCACGAAGCCGCAGTCGGACGTGGGAACCACCGCGTTGGCTCTCGAGGACGCCCCGATTTCGAAGGTGGCTCGGAACGTGTTGGCGTTGGGACACGGGGGCTCGACGTCCACGCGGATCGGGTGGGACGGAACGATGTCGTTCCCGACCAGCAGGTCGTAGGGGCCCGTGGCGAAGATCGGGAGCGTCACCTCGATGGCCTTGTCGCTCCAGGACTCGACGCGCGGGAACACGTTCACCGCACGTCCGCCGAGCACGACCCGGTTGCGCCCCTGGACGTCGCCGAACCCGCTGCCGGTGATCTTGACGAGACCTCCCGCCGGAACGGGATTCGGCGACACCGAAGCGACCTTCGGCGAGGGAAGCGAGCCCCTCGGTGGGTCGATGCCGACGATCACCACGTCGTCGATGGGGAGCTTCGTGGCCGGAGCCGTGACGATCCCCGAGGCGAGGCCGCTGTCGAGGGCGATCCGCACCTGCAGCGTGGTGTCGTCGAGGGCCGTCACCCGGGGATCCGCGCCACTCCCGGGCGGATCGCTGGTCTCCGGCGAGGCGGTTCCAGTCAGCAGCAGGTCCACGACCGCACCCGTGGTCGCCGTGATGCGGCCACTGACCGAGACCGGGGACCGGGTCGAGACCGTGGTGAGGCCATCGGCTCGCACCCAGCCCTCTACCGGGGAGCCGACCTTCAGTCCGGCCGGATCGGCGAACTTCAGCCCGAACTCGGGACCCGGTTCGGACGGTCCCTGGGTTCGGATGTCGGTCGCCGCGAGCTCGATCCGCTTCCGGAAGAGCAGGCGTCGCTTGTGGCGGCGCTTCTCCACGATGCGCAGGCCCACGCGCCCGGAGACGCCCGGCGGGACCACGATGCGCAGCGTGCGTCGATCGACCCGGTAGAAGTCGGCCGGCGCGCCGCCGATCCGGATACGCAGACGATCGACGAGGCGATGTGAGAGGGCGCGCCGGCTGTGCAGGGTGAGGAGGTCGCCGGCGAGGATCGGGGCCGACGGGGCCATGAGCTCGAAGCGCCCGTGGCGGTGCCACGAGGAAGCGAGTGCGGGCGCCGCGAGGGCCATCGCGAGGAAGAGGACGAGGGCTCGGAGGCCCAGGCGCGGGAAGACGGACATGCTCGGAACTCCTTGGTCGGGTCCCGGGAATCATCGAGCGCCTCGCGCCCTTCGTCTGTCGCCCTCCGCGGGGACACGACACCGGACGGTTTCGCCCATCCAGCTCGCCTCGAGCTGCGTAGCGGCTCCTGGGCTGGGTTCTTCCCTTGGGCCGAGGGCCGGTGAGAGGCCCTCCGGAGCGCGGCCCGATCCGCCGATGCAGGGGAGGTGGACTCCTTCGCGTTCGCGAGCTTCGCGTGCACCTGCGTGCTCGGTGCGATCCTCTCCGTCCGGCTGCTGCTCGTCTGGCGCCGGACGCGCGCCCTGCCCGAGCTGGCGCTGGGCGTCGCCTCCCTGGCGCTCACGCTCTCGCCGATCCTCCTGATCGTCGGTGCCCGGCTGGCCTCCAGTCACCCCGGCGTCGCTCTCGCGGCCTTCACCCTGGGCGTGCTGCTGCACCCGATCAACCCGCTCGCCATGGCGTGCGGCGTGTTCCGGATCTTCCGTCCCGACGCCCGATGGGCCGGCGCGCTCTGCGGGCTGGTAGCCGTCGCGTTCGCGGTGTGGGCGTGGCGGCGCCTCGGCGCCGGCGAGATCGCTCTCCAGACGAAGGACCCGCTGAGCGCGGCGATCTCCCATGCGGGGCGACTCGGCGTCTACGCGTGGGCCGCGTTCGAGTGCTTCCGCTATCGCGCACTCCTGCATCGACGCGAGCAGTTCGGGATCGGCTCGCCGGAGACGGCCCACCGGCTGGCGCTCTGGGGCGCCTCGGCCGCCTGCATCGCGGGCGTCGCGGCGATCGGGTGGTACGGCTTCGCCGTGCGCGAGGTCCCGCTGCTGCAGTGGCCGCTGGGCCTGCTCGGCGTGAACGGGCTCGGCCTGCTGGCGGCGGCCACCCTCTGGGTGGCCTTCTTTCCGCCCCGCGCCTACCGCAGCCTCGTCCTCGGCGAGTCTTAGGGGACGGTCCTTGCCCCTTGGGGCGAGACACCGGTCGGTTTGCCGAGCCATCCCGAGCCCCAAGGGGCGAGGACCGTCCCCATCCCGGGGGGCTAGGCGGCCTCGCGCTCCAGGCCGGCCTGGCGCCGGCGCTCCTCCTCGATGGCCTGGTCGATGTCGCTGGTCGTGCCCGACTCGAACTCGAGCACGCCGAGGTCGGCGAAGCGCTCGCGCTGGCGGTCCGAGAGCAGGCCCAGGCTCTTCACGTTGGGGACGATCTTCTTGAAGAGCCGGCGTCGGTACTCCTTGGCGAAGGGGCTCTCGAGGCTCGCCTCCACGCAAGCCTCGACGGGCATGCCCATGCTCTCCCACACCTCGTGGTTCAGGATGCGGTCGCGCATCAGGACACAGGCCTCGTAGACGAAGTCCTCGCGCTCCTTCTTCTCGGCCTCGCCCAGGCTCTGCATGTGCTCGCGCAGCGAGATCACGCCGAAGGCCACGTGGCGGCTCTCGTCCTCCATCACCGCGGCCACGAGCTCCTTGAGCAGCGGCTCGTTGGCCGAGTCGCGAATGGTGCCGAAGGCGGCGAGCGCGAGACCCTCCACGATGATCTGCATGCCAAGGAACTTCATGTCCCAGCGCGAGTCCGACAGGATCTGGTCGAGGAGCTTCTTCAGGTTCGGGTTGACCGGATAGTCGTGCTCGAGCTTCTCCTGGACGTAGCGGCGGTACACCTCGACGTGTCGCGCTTCGTCCATCACCTGGGTCGAGCCGTACATCTTGGCCTCGTACCACGGCACGCTGTCCACGATCTGCGCGGTGGCGAGGAGCGCGCCCTGCTCGCCGTGGAGGAACTGACAGAGCTGCCAGGTGATCGCCTCGTGGCGGAGCTTCTCGATCTCGCTCTTCGTGAGCTTGTCCCACATGGGCGTGCCCCAGATGCCGATGGCGGCATCGGGCACGAGCTCGGCGTTCGGATCCACGGAGGTGGACCAGTCGAGTCGCTTGTCGCCATCCCACTGGTCGCGCTTGGCGTGCTGGTAGAGGCGCTCGAGCTGGGCGCGGGTGTTGTCGTACTCCCAGTTGTAGGTGACGTCCTGGGGAACGCGGGTGGTCTCGATGGGGCGGTCGGCTCGCAGGCGATCCATGTCGGGGCTCCTTGCCGAGTGGCTTGCGGGTGGCTGTGTGTCTACGCCGTAGACTTCGATGGCCTGCAGTGTAGTCTACACCGTAGACCGGTCAACACCCTGCGCTAGGATTCCCGCGATGGCAGCCCGCAAGGCGGAGAAGCGGACCGACCCTCGAGCCCCCGAGGGGAAGCGTCGAAATCGGCGCTCCCAGCCGCTCTCGCGGGAGCGGATCGTCGAGGCGGCGGTGGCCCTCGCGGACGACCGCGGCGACTTCTCGATGCGGGCCCTGGGCACCCGGCTGCGGGTCGACCCCATGGCGATCTACCGCCACTTCCGGGACAAGGACGACCTGCTCGACGCCATGGTCGATGCGGCGCTGGCGGGCTTCGAGCCGCCGGCGCCGGACTCCGGCACTCCGCTCGAGCGGCTGCGCCGGATGTGCTTCGACTTCGCCGGCGCGGTCGCCGCCCACCCGGGCGTGGCCAGCCGCATCGAGACCACGCGTCCCACCCTGGGGCCGCACACGCTCTCGCTCTCCGAGGCCTGCCTCAGCATGCTCCGGGAGCTCGGCCTCGGGCCCGACGAGGCGGCGATCGCCTACATCTCGCTGGTGCGCTTCATCTCGGGAGTGGTCGTCGCAGAGGAGCGCGCACGCGGAGAGGGAGACGAGGCCGCCCGCCAGGAGGATCTGCGGGCGGCGTACGCGTCGGTGCCGCCCGAGCAGTTCCCGAACCTCTCGAGCCTTGCCGCGTCCCTGGCTCGGACGGGCTTCGAGGAGCAGCTCCAGTTCGGGATCGAGCTGATCCTCGAAGCCCTCGCACGGCGAGGCGCGGCCGCCTCGTCCTCCGCCTAGCCTGCAGAGCTAGGGAAGCTTCGGCTTCGCCACGTAGGTGGCGTCGACCTCGCCGGTCAGCGCCTCGAGGAAGCTCACGATCTCGCCGACCTGCTGGTCGTCGAGCTTCTGCCCGAGCTGGTGCCAGCCCATCAGGCGTACGGCCTCGGCGAGATCGGTGATGGATCCGTCGTGGAACCAGGGGCCGGTCTCGGCGGTGTTGCGCAGGGACGGCACCTTGAAGAAGTACCGGTCCGCGGCGTTGCCCGTGACCTTCTCGCGACCGGTGTCCTCGGTCTCGTAGGGATGGACGAGGCCGATCTTCTGGTAGAGCTGTCCGCCGAGCGCAGCGCCGGCGTGGCAGGTGGTGCAGCCGGTGTCCATGAAGCCGGCGAGGCCGGCGGCCTCGGCGTCGGACAGGGCGTCGAGCTCGCCGCCGATGAAGGCGTCGAGCTTGCCGGGCGTGGTGAGCCGTCGCTCGAAGGCGCCGATGGCCTTCGCCAGGTTGTCGTAGCTGAGCGGCTCCTCCTCGCCGGGGAACGCCTTGCCGAAGAGCTCGACGTAGGCGGGGACGGCGGAGAGCCGCTTCACGACCTCCTCTTCACTCGGCATGGCCATCTCGACCGGGTTCAGGATCGGGCCCTTGGCCTGCTCCTCGACATCCGCCGCGCGCCCGTCCCAGAACTGCGTCACGTGAAGCGCCGCGTTGTAGACCGTCGGCGAGTTGCGGTCGCCGCGCTGGCCCTCGTGCCCCGGAGAGGTCGGCTCTCCGTCGGCGCCGAAGCGGTCCAGCATGTGGCAGGAGTTGCAGCTCAGATCCTGAGCGAGGGAGAGCCGGGTCTCGTAATAGAGAAGGCGCCCGAGGTCGATGCGCGCGTCGTTGGCGGGGTTGGCCGGGTTCGGCACCTCGGCCGGCAGCACGCCGAAGGTCTGGGCCGCGCGCTCACGCAGGGCCTCCCGATCCACTCCGGCGGCGGGCATCGCGAGGAGCGACACCCCGAGGATCCAGGCGAGGGCGGAAGACGACACGGGTGACGGGCGCATGCGGGCTCCTTGGTGAAAGCCTCGGAGACTCGACCAACCGGCGCCATCCGTCCAGTCGTTCGACGGGGTCGGGCCGATCAGCCCTCTTGATCCACCGCCGGGGGCTCCGCCGCCGGCGGCGCGGCCACGTCGGGAGCCGCCGCCGCGCCCGTGCGCTCCGCCACGGCCAGGTCGCCGGCGACGCCCGCCGACCCTTCCCGCGCGGTCGCGATCACGACCTGGCTCGGATCCACCCCATGGCCCTTCACCAGGTCGTCGCGCACGGCAAGGGCCCTCGCTCTCGCGAGCGCCTCGCGCCGGGATTGCGGAACCGTGACGAGGGCCGCGAGTCGGACGAGCGCCGCCTCGTCCTCGGGCTCGAGGGGGCCCGGCTCGCCCCCGTGGCGCTCGCGGAGCGCCGCGCGGATGCGCCGCTTCTGCAGCAGCCCCAGACCTTCGAGCTCGGGCAGGTCTCCGTCGCTCGCGACGCGTTCGGCCAGGATCTGCTGGGAGAGGAGTGCGTCGTCGGCCGGGTCGGCGAGCCCGGAGAGCGCGATCGCCAGAGTCGGCCGTTCGGCCAGCACGTCGCCGATCGCGCCGATGCGCGCGTCGGAGCCGGCGTCGAGGGACGTGGTGCCGGCCTTCATCGCGAGCGTCCCGAAGCCGAGGTCCGACGGACCGGCGACGGCTCCCACCGCCCCGATCGCGAGGCCACCGACGGCCGTGAGGCCTTTGAGCGGCGCGCGCAGCGCCCCTTCGAGCGCCTCGGTCAGGGCTTCGCGCACGAGCGGCCCGAGCTGCAGGTTGCCGGCGCGGAACTGCACCTCGGGCTCGAGCGTGATGGCGCCCTCGCCGTCGCGCAGCAAGGCCACCGCCACCGCGATCGGAACGCCGAACTGCGCGGTGAACGCGGGATCGTCGCTGGCGGAGAGTGCGAGCTGATAGACGACGAGGTCGTTCTTCGCGGTGAGGTCCGGCCAGACCGCCTCGAGATCCGTGTGCAGGCTCAGGGTGCCCTCCGTGATGTCCTGCCCCAGGGCGGGTCGCACGTAGGGCGCGAACCCCGCGAGGTCGACGCTGCCGAGGGTCAGCTCGAGGGTGCCGCGTCCCTCTACGAGGCCACCGGAGAGCTCGAGGCTCGCGGGGCCGGGCCCCCGGCTCGCGACGGCCAGGCTCTTGAGCGTGCGTTCGGGCCAGGTGAGGCCACGGACCTTCACGTCGAGCTCGCGCAGCGTGGCCGCGTACTCGGGCTCCACCACCGGGTCGGCGTAGTCGAGGGTCCCGTCGCGGATCTCGAAGAGCTCGAGGGAGAGACGGGGATCGGTGGGCTTGGGAGCCTCCGGCTCTGCATCGGCAACCTGGGTCTCGGGCTCGGGCTCGTCGGGCGCGTCGCCCGAGGGCTCCGGTCTTTCGTAGCGGAGGCGCGGGGAGAGCAGGCGCAGCACGTCCAGCTCGAGCACCGGGCCGCGCTTCGTCGCGGCCTCGCCGAGGGGAATGTCCGCACGGCGAAGCTCGGCCTCGAGGTCCGACCAGGCCACGTCGATCTGCTGGGCGACCTCGGCCAGCGCGATCTTAGAGACGGAGAGCTTGCCGGAGACGCGCACGGACTCGGGGATCAGCGTCTCTTCCGCTCCATAGGCGACGGACAGCTCGGCGTCGGAGCTCCCGGCCTCGAAGGAGAGCGGCATCGGCACCTGGGCCACGTCGAGGATGTCGACCAGGGGCAGGTCCGCCCAGGAGACTTGACCCTCGAAGAAGAGGGGGATCGCGCGAAGCCTGCCGTCGAGGGCGAAGAAGCCGCCCTCCGTACCGAGGTCGAGCCGCAGCTTCACCGGGAAGGGACGCTCCAGGTTGGCCTCGCGCGCGTCGAGGGCGAGCCCGACGTCGAGCTCGTGGCGGTCCGTCGCGAGGGTGAACGCCGCGCGCTCGACCACGATCTGCGCGATGTCGACTCCCGGCGGCGCGCCGGGCGGCGTCTCCGCCTGGAGCTCCTCCTCGGTCTCTTGCTCCTCGGGCAGCGGCTCCTCCGCGGGGGCTGCAGCGGTGGGAATCACGAGGTCGCGCCGCACCCGGGCCTGGGGTCGCTGGATGTCGATGCCCCCGAGCACGACGCTCCCGTCCACGAACCCGAACTCGCTCACGCCGAAGCGGTCGAGGGACAGGTCGACGACCTGGTCGCCGTCGTGGGAGTCGAGCACCAGTCGCGCCTTCGCGCTGGCCAGCGCCAGCGAGTCCACGTACACCGGCCAGGCTCCGCCCTCGGACTCCGGCTCTTCGGGCTCCGGCACCTGCTCGGGTTCGGGCTCGGGATCGGGCTCCTGCGACACGAGCACGAAGGGAGCGATGCGGCCGTCGGCGTGGCGGACGATCGAGACGGCCGGCTCCGTGAGCGTGACGTCGGCCAGACGGATCTCGCCGCGCAGCAGCGCCAGCCAGGTGAAATCGAGATCGAGTGCGCCGAGGCCGACGACCTGTGCGGCGGGGTCGACACGCACGGGCGCCTCGCTCTCCGCGGAAGGCAGCGCCTGGGCGACGCGCAGACCCGCGACGTGGATGCGGCCGGCGAAGAGCTGCAGGTCGACGTTCTCGACCTCGACCACGCGACCGGTTCGGCTCGAGGCCTGCGACTCGAGCAGCCACTCGAGGCCGAAGGGGAGGATCCCGCGGAACGCGATCAGCAGCAGCGTGAGCGCCAGCAGGACGCGGACCCACCGGCGCCGGAGGAAGGGGGGCTCTCCAGACACGCCGGGAGGCTACCGCAGCTCGCTCGGGCTCCTTCGGGCGTGCGGGCCCTGGAAGCCAGCCCGGAGTCGGGCCGTCACCGCGAATCGCGACTAGGAAGAAACCACTAGGCACTTCTCAGGGGACTCTGGATACTGACGGCGGGGCCCGCCGGGAGCGACGCGGGCCAGGGGCCCTGCCTTCATGAGATCCTCGACCTGGATCCCGATCGCGCTGTGGATCTTCGCCAGCTCGGTGGTGCTGATGAGCTCCGAGCTGCTGACGGTCTCCGAGCGGGAGACCGTGCAGGATCAGACCCAGCTCCTGACCGAGCAGGCGGGGCTCCGCCTCGAGGACCTGGTGCGCAGCCGGCTGCTCGTGGTGGAGACCGTGCGGAAGGAGATCGCCGCGGGGCAGGTGCGCAATCGCAGTGCGTTCCGGGCCCGGACCGAGAACCTCCAGCAGGAGTTCCACGGCTTCCAGGCCATCAACTGGATCGATGGGTCCGGCGTGATCCGCTGGGTCTCGCCTCCCGAGCCGAATCGGGCCGCGCTCGGTCGCAACGTCTTCGACAGCGCGGCGCGCTCCACCGTCGATGCGGCGCGCGCGACCCGCGAGCCCCAGCTGAGCCAGCCCCTCCTGCTGTTCCAGGGCGGGCGCGGCCTCACCTCCTACTTCCCGGTGCTGGAGGCGGACGGAACCCTGCGCGGCTTCGTCAACGGCGTGTTCCGGATCGATCCGTTGGTGGAGCACTCGTTCGGCGCGCGCATCCTCGACGCCTACGAGATCGTGATCCGAGACGGAGACGAGGTCGTGTACGGATCGCTGGGCGACTTCGCCACCGAGTCCGCCGGACGCGTGGTCGCCGAGACCGAGGTCCCGATCGGCACCCGCACCTGGAAGGTGAGCCTCACTCCGCGGAGCGCTGCGTGGGAGCGCATGACGGGGGCCGGCCACTCGGCGTTCCTCGTGCTCGGTCTGCTGCTCTCGGCCGCCCTGGCCCTCGCGATCCGCATCGCCTTCCAGCGTCAGCGCCAGCGCGAGCAGGCGATCGACGAGCGGCGTCGCCTCGAGGCGCAGCTCCATCACTCCCAGAAGATGGAGGCCGTGGGTCAGCTCGCGGGCGGCGTGGCCCACGACTTCAACAACCTGCTGACGGCGATGCTCGGGAACGCCGATCTGATCCGCTCGGCGGACGCCCTCGAGAAGCCCGAGCGCGAGGCGCTCGAGCAGATCGTGCTGGCCAGCGAGCGCGCGTCCCAGCTGACCTCCCAGCTCCTGACCTTCTCGCGCAAGCAGATCGTGCAGCCGCGCTCGGTCGACCCCAACGCCGAGATCGAGGTGCTGCGGCCGATGCTCCAGCGCCTGGTGCGCGACGACGTCACCCTCGAGTTCGATCTCTCGCCCGAGGTCGGAACCGTCGAGATGGATCTCGGCCAGTTCGGCCAGATCCTGATCAACCTGCTGGTCAACGGCGTGGACGCCATGCCCGACGGCGGCCGCATCGTGGTCTCGACCCGCCGCGACGACGGCGAGCGCGACCATCGCGCCGGGCCGTGGGTCGTGATCGGGGTACGGGACACGGGCCAGGGCATGTGCGAGCAGACCCGGGCGCGCGCCTTCGAGCCCTTCTTCACGACCAAGGCACCGGGCGAAGGCACCGGGCTCGGACTCTCGACGGTGTACGGCATCACCACCGCCGCCGGCGGCGAGATCGAGACCCAGAGCGAGCCGGGGCGCGGCACCTGCGTCGAGATCTGGCTGCCCGTGGTGGACGTGCGGCGGAGCCCGAGCGCCGAGCCGGCGCGGCGTCGGCGGCCGAAACGCGGCGAGACCGTGCTCGTGGTGGAGGACGAGCCGAGCGTGCTGGGCGTCGCGTGCAGCCTGCTCGAGCGCGCCGGGCTGACCGTGCTGCGCGCCGGAAACGGCGAAGAGGCGCTCGACCTCGTTCGCGCCGGGGCGGGCTTCGACCTGGTCGTGACCGACGCCGTGATGCCGCGCATGGGGGGCCTCGACCTGCTTCACGCCCTGCGCGAGCTCGACGAGGACTTCGGCGCCGTCGTGTGCTCGGGGTACGCCGAGGAGATCGCCGCCGCCGACCTCGAGGAGGTCGGCGCGACCTTCGTCGGCAAGCCGTACAGCGCCGACGGCCTCATGTCCGCG
>JASJCN010000114.1 GCA_030065975.1 Myxococcota bacterium | reverse complement strand
GGGCACCCCGAGTTCCGGGCCGACGACATCCCCCTCGACGACGAGCGCAGCTACGACCTCCTGTGCCGGGGCGACACCGAGGGCGTGTTCCAGATGGAGTCCTCGGGCATGACCGACCTGGTCATGAAGCTCCGCCCGCGGAAGTTCACCGAGGTGATCCCGCTGATCGCCCTGTACCGGCCGGGGCCGCTCGGCTCGGGCATGGTGGACGACTACGTCTCCCGCAAGCACGGGCGCACCAAGGTCGAGTACATGGTGCCCGAGCTCGAGGCGATCACGGCGGAGACGCTGGGCGTGATCGTCTACCAGGACCAGGTGCTGCAGATCGCCAACCAGCTCGGAGGCTACACCCTGGGCGAGGCCGACCTCCTTCGCCGCGCGATGGGCAAGAAGAAGGTCGAGGAGATGGCGAAGCACGAGACGAAGTTCGTCGAGGGGTGCAAGGCCAACGGCATCGACCCGGCCAAGGCCAAGCGCATCTTCGAGCTGATGGCCGAGTTCGCCGGCTACGGCTTCCCGAAGGCGCACTCGACGGCCTACGCGCTCATCACCTATCAGACGGCCTGGCTCAAGGCGAACTACCCGCGCGAGTTCCTGGCCGCGCTGATGTCGATCGAGGCCGGCAACCACGACAAGCTGGCGCGCTACATCGCCCACGCGCGCGAGCGGAAGATCGACGTGCTCGGGCCCTGCGTGAACGAGTCGGAGAGCGACTTCACGCCCGTCGCCGAGGGCATCCGCTTCGGACTCTCGGGCGTGAAGAACGTGGGGCAGGGCGCCATCGAGTCGGTGCTGGCCGTGCGCAAGGACGACGGCGAGTTCAAGAGCCTCTGGGACTTCACGAACCGGGTGGACGCCCGCAAGGTGAACCGGCGCGTGGTGGAGAGCCTCGTGAAGTGCGGCGCCTTCGACTCGGTGAGTCCGGAGCGCTCGCGCCTGTGGGCCGGGCTCGACACCGCGCTCGAGAGCGGCGCCAAGGCGCAGCGCGACCGCGAGGTGGGCCAGGAGAGCCTCTTCGGCGAGCTCACCGGCGTCGAGACCAGCGAGCCGGCGCTGCCCGATGCGGCGCCCTGGGCCGATCAGGAGAAGCTCTCGTACGAGAAGGAGGTGCTCGGCTTCTACGTCACCGGGCACCCGCTCCAGGCCTTCGCGCCGCTGCTCGGGAAGCTCGCCGACACGAGCGCCACCACCGCGGCGGAGAAGGTCGGACGCGACGTGCGCGTCGGCGGCGTGCTCACGACCCTGCGGGAGACGCGCACGCGCCGCGGGCAGGCCATGGGCTTCGGGACCCTCGAGGATCTCGAAGGCGTGTTCGAGCTGGTGATCTTCCCCGAGGCCTACGCCCAGAGCCGTGAGCTCCTGCGCCGGGGGCTCGGTGACGAGACCGAGGGGCGCCCGGTGCCGCTGCTGGTCTCCGGCACCCTCGAGAGCGCCGAGCCCGCGAAGATCCTGATCCGCGAGATCCACGAGCTCGAGCGCGCCGAGGAGAGCCTGGCCGCCCAGCTCCACATCCAGCTCCAGGCGGACGAGGCCAGTCGCGACCGGCTTTCGGCGCTCAAGTCGGTGCTCGGGGCCCACCCGGGCGACTGCGCGGTGCAGGTGCACCTGTTCATCCCCGGCGAGAGTGAGACGGTGCTCGCGCTGCCCGGACGCCGGGGGGTGGATGCGAGCGAGGCGCTCATGAAGGACCTCGACGGGCTCTTCGGGCGCCGCGTGGCGGAGCTCTCGCTGTGAGGCGGCTCGTCGTCGCGCTGACTCTCGCCCTGGCGATGGCGCTGGCGGCCGGCGCCGAGGTGCGACGCGTGGAGGTCCCGGTGCGGGCGGTGGACGACGCTGGCGAGCCGCGGGCTCGGGGCGAGCGGGTCGACGAGGCGCTCGCTCAGGCCGTTCGCGAGGTGGCCCGGGCCCTGGTCGAGCCCGAGGCGCTCCCGCTCGCGAGCGACGCGAAGGAGTGGCGGGCCGTGCTCGGCGCGCCGCCTCGGGCGTTCGCGGTGGGAGTACGTGAGCTTCCGGCTACCGATGCCCCGAGGGGCATCCAGCTCACCCGGATCGCCGTCGACGTGGACGCCGACCAGGTCGCGCGGGCCCTCGAGGCCCGGGGAATCCCCGTGATCGCCCGCGAGGAGCTCCCCGAGGAGGTGTTCCGGATCCGCGTGGACGCCACCGACTGGGCGACCCTGGCCCGCCTGGAGGAGGCGCTCAGCGTCGAGTGGGCGGCCCGAAGCGTGCCCGAGCGGATGATCCCGGGGCGGGCCTGGCTGCGCGTCTCGGCACCGGGCGGCCCCGAGGCGCTCCTCGATCGGATGCTCGCCGCTCCGACGGAGGATCTCGTGATCACTCCCCTGGGCTTCGAGGACGACGTCCTGATCCTCGAGGTGGCTCTTTCGGGTGTGGGCGACGATCTCGAAGCGTTTGACACCGCCGATTGAAATAGATACTGATTTCGGCCGGTTACGCGACACAGGCACGTAGCTCAGGGGTTTAGAGCGCCGCCTTGACACGGCGGAGGTCGGCGGTTCAATTCCGCCCGTGCCTACCACCGCGGACCGCTTCATCGCGGCCCTCGTTGGCCCCCGATCCGAGCCTCGCCCAAGCGCCCGAGTGGCGAACGAAGCGACGGATCCTGGGGGTACACGCAGGCTGCGCTCTACGCATGCCCCCGCGGACGGGGCGATCGAAACGAGGTTCTGCAAGACGATCATGCGCAAGCCTCCGCACTTCTCATGAGCGGCATCGCGGTCGGACTTCCCGACGGCAGGAGGCTCGAGGTGCCGGCTGGCTCCACCGTCCTGGACGTCGCCAAGAAGATCGGCGAAGGCCTCGCGCGTGCCGCCCTGGCCGGGCGCATCGACGGTCGTCTGGTCGACCTGCGCACGCCGATCCACACGGACGTCGCGGTCGAGATCGTCACGAACAAGGACCCCGAAGGCGGCGAGGTGATCCGCCACTCGGCCGAGCACGTGATGGCCGAGGCCGTGAAACGGCTCTTCCCATCGGCCCAGGTCGACGTGGGCCGCACCGATCACGCCGACAAGTTCCAGTACGACTTCCTGGTGGAGCGTCCCTTCACGCCGGAGGATCTCGAGAAGATCCAGGCCGAGATGAAGCGGATCGTGAAGCAGAAGTCGGAGTTCACCCGCGAGGTGGTGGGCCGCGAGCAGGCGCGCGCGCTCTTCGCGGAGCTTGGCGAGGAGCTCAAGCTCTCGCGCCTCGAGGACATCCCCGAAGGCGAGCCGATCACGATCTTCCGGCACGGCGACTTCACGGATCTCTGCCGCGGCCCCCACGTCCAGCACACCGGGCAGATCGGCGCGTTCCAGCTCACCGAGGCGGCGGGCGCGTACTGGCGGGGCGACGAGAGCAACCCGATGCTCCAGCGCATCTACGGCACCGCCTTCGCGAAGAAGGAGGAGCTGAAGGCGCACCTCGAGGCGATCGAGGAGGCCAGGCGCCGCGACCATCGACGCGTGGGTCAGGAGCTCGAGCTCTTCCACCTCGACGCCAACGTCTCGCCCGGCTCGCCGTTCTACCTGCCCAAGGGCATGGTGGTCTTCAACGGCCTCGTCGACTTCGTGAAGTCGCTGTACCCGAAGTACGGCTTCCAGGAGGTGATGGGCCCCCAGGTCTGCCGCAGCGCCTTGTTCCAGACGTCCGGCCACTACGACATGTTCAAGGACGACATGTTCTGGATGGAGGGGGACGAGGGCGAGGAGGTCGGCCTCAAGCCCACCAACTGCCCGGGCCACGCCCACCTCTTCAACATGACCAAGCGCAGCTACCGTGAGCTGCCCCTGCGCTTCGCGGAGTTCTCGCGGCTGCATCGCAACGAGCGCAGCGGGACGCTCACGGGCCTCTCGCGCGTGCGCTCCTTCGCCCAGGACGACGCCCACGTCTTCTGCGAGCCGGATCAGGTCGAGAGCGAGATCGAGCGCTTCTTCCAGATGCTGGCGGAGGTCTACGAAGCGCTCGGCCTCGACGGCATCCGCGTCTCGGTCTCGACCCGCCCCGAGGAGTTCCTCGGCGAGCCGGCCGACTGGGATCGCGCCGAGGCCTCGCTGCAGGCGGCCGTCGAGCGCGCCGGCTACGACTGCGGGATCAAGGAGGGCGAGGCCGTCTTCTACGCCCCCAAGGTCGAGGTCGACTTCGACGACGTGCTGGGGCGCAAGTGGACGCTCGGGACGATCCAGCTCGACATGGCGATGCCCGGCCGCTTCGGCCTGCGCTACATCGGCCGCGACGGCCAGGAGCATCAGCCCGCGATGCTGCACCGCGCGGTGCTCGGCTCGCTCGAGCGCTTCATGGCGCTCTACATCGAGCACACCGCCGGAGACTTCCCGCTGTGGCTGGCGCCCGTGCAGGCGACGGTGCTGCCCATCGCCGACCGCCACCACGAGGCGGGCCGCAAGGTCGTGAACGCACTGCTCGAGCGCGGCATCCGTGCCGAGATGGACGACCGCTCCGAGAAGCTCAACTTCAAGATCCGCGAGGCGGAGCTCCAGAAGATCCCGGTCATGGCCGTGATCGGCGACCAGGAGCAGGCCGACTCGACGGTCACGGCGCGGCGCCGGGGAGACTCCCGGCGCTCACCGGAACCCATGGCCATCGACGCCTTCGTGGACGATCTGGCCGAAGAAATCGCCCGGAAGAGAAGCCGGGTCGCAGAGGGAGGGTAGGCCCATAGCCGAGAAAGACAGCGTTCGAATCAACGAGAGAATCCGAGCCCGAGAGATCATGCTGATCGCGTCGGACGGAGAGCAGCTCGGGGTGATGACCCCGGACGAGGCTCGCGCCCGCGCCAACGAAGAGGGCTACGACCTCGTCGAGGTCGCCCCGAATGCCCGGCCTCCCGTCTGTCGCATCATGGACTTCGGGAAGTACAAGTACGAGCAGAAGAAGAAGCTCCAGGCCGGCAAGAGCAAGGGCAAGGGCCGGGCCGCCGCACTCAAGGAAGTGAAGATGCGGCCCAACACCGACGACCACGATCTCGGATTCAAGCTCAAGAACGCGCGTCGCTTCCTGATGGACGGCGACAAGGTCAAGGTGACGGTCATGTTTCGCGGGCGGGAGATGGCCCACCGGAAGGTGGGCTACGGAAAGCTCGACCGCGTGAAGGAGCTGCTCGGGGATCTGGTCTCGGTCGAGAACCCGCCCCAGATGAGCGGACGATTCCTGTCCATGATCCTGGTTCCCAACCGCGAGGCCGTGGAGGCCGCCAAGCGGCAAGAGGAGGCCGAAGAGGCCCAGCGGGCCCAGGAGAGCGAAGCCGGAGCGGAGGCTCCGGCAGGAGAGAGCTGATGCCCAAGATGAAGTCGCATCGCGGAGCCGCGAAGCGATTCAAGAAGACCGGAACGGGAAAGCTCACGTTCCAGAAGCGCAACAAGCGCCACATCCTCACGAAGATGTCGACCAAGCGGAAGCGACATCTGCGCGAGAAGGGCGTGCTGGCCGAGGTGGACGCCAAGCGCGTCCGCCAGATGCTCCCGTATCTCTAGGAGCCGGAGAGAACCATGCCCCGAGTGAAGCGCGGCCACCCCGCACACCGACGTCACAAGCGCATCCTGCGCCGCGCGAGCGGCTATCGCGGGACGCGTCACACCCTGATCAAGACCGCCCGCGAGGCGGTGGAGAAGGGCTGGAAGTACGCCTACCGCGACCGCAAGCAGCGCAAGCGCGAGTTCCGCGCCCTGTGGATCGCGCGCATCAACGCCGCCGCGCGCGAGCACGGCCTGTCCTACAGCGTCTTCATCCACGGCCTCTCCCAGGCCGGGGTCGAGGTCGACCGCAAGAACCTGGCCGACCTGGCCATCTCGGACCCCGGGGCGTTCGCGGAGCTGGCCAAGCTGGCGAAGTCCAAGGTCGCCTGAGCGGAGGCGCTCCCGAGGTGGCCCAGCCGGCCCAGGATCTGGACGCGCTCCTCCGCGAGGCGGAGAGCGCCATCGCAGCCGCGGACTCCCAGCAGGCGCTGAACGAGGCGCGGGCCCGCTTCCTCGGGAAGAAGGGCTCGGTCTCGGCGGTGCTGCGTGGGATCGGCGGGCTCGACGGCGAGGCGCGCGCGCGCGTCGGCAAGGACGTGAACCGCGTGAAGGGCGCCATCGAGGCCGCCGTTACGGCGCGCCGCGAGGGGCTCGCGAGCTCGGCGCGCGATCGCGACCTGGCCGAGCACCGCCTCGACGTGACGCTGCCGGCGAGCGCCCCCCGCGCGGGGCGCCTGCACCCCGTCTCCCGCATGGAGGCGGAGCTGTGCCGCTACTTCCAGCAGCTCGGCTACGACGTCGAGGACGGCCCCGAGGTCGAGACCGACCACAACAACTTCGGCGCGCTGAACTTCCCCGAGGACCACCCCGCCCGCGACCTGCAGGACACCTTCTTCGTCGAGGGCGGCCACGTGCTGCGCACCCACACCTCGAACGTGCAGATCCGCGCGATGACGGGCAAGCAGCCGCCGTTCCGCTTCATCGCGCCGGGGCGCGTGTTCCGCCACGACCTCGACGCCACGCACTTCCCGATGTTCCACCAGATGGAGGCCGTCTGCGTGGGCGAGAGCGTGAGCTTCGCCGACCTGAAGGGGAGCCTCTGCGGCTTCGCCCGCTACCTCTTCGGCGACGACGTGAAGATGCGCTTCCGCGCGCACTACTTCCCCTTCACCGAGCCGTCGGCCGAGATGGACGTCTGGTGGCAGGGGCGCTGGCTCGAGATCATGGGGAGCGGGATGATCCATCCCCGGGTGCTCGCCAACTGCGGCATCGACCCGGAGCGCTGGCAGGGCTTCGCCTTCGGCTTCTCGATCGACCGCCCGGCCATGATCCGCTTCGGCGTGCCGAACATCCGGCAGCTCTTCGAAGGCGACGTGCGCATCCTGGAGCAGCTGTGAAGTACCCCCTGGGCTGGCTGGCCGAGTGGATCGACCTGCCCGACCTCGAGACCCTCGACGAGCGGCTCACCATCGGGGGGCTCGAGATCGAGGAGGTGATCCAGGGTGGGCCGGACCTCTCCGCGCTGATCGTCGGGCACGTGGACGCGCGCCAGCAGCACCCCGACGCCGACCGGCTCTCGCTCTGCAGCGTGGACGTCGGCGGCGATGCGCCGCTCGACATCGTCTGCGGCGCGCCCAACGTGGACGCCGGCCAGAAGGTGGCCGTCGCGCTCCACGGCGCCGTGCTGCCCGACGGGATGAAGATCAAGCGCTCGAAGATCCGCGGCGTGAAGTCCAACGGGATGATCTGCTCGCCGCGGGAGCTCGGGCTCTCCGACGAGCACGAGGGCATCCTGGTGCTCGACACCGACGCCGCGCCCGGGACGCCCCTCCCGGAGGTGTTGCAGCCGGGCGAGATCGTGCTCGACGTCGAGATCACGCCCAACCGCGGCGACTGGGTCTCGATGCTGGGGATGGCCCGCGAGGTGCGCGCCCACTTCGGCGGCGAGATCCGCATGCCCGAGACCGAGCCGGAGGAGAGCGGCGAGGACTGCGCCGGCGAGATCCAGGTCTCGATCGACGACCGCACCGGCTGCTCGCGCTACGTGGCCCGGGTGATCCGCGGCGTGCGCGTCGGCCCTTCGCCCGACTGGCTGGTCGCGCGCCTCGAGGCGGCGGGCCTGCGCAGCGTGAGCAACGTCGTCGACGTGACCAACCTGGTGATGCTCGAGTTCGGCCAGCCGCTCCACGCCTTCGACCTCGCCCGCGTGCGCGGCGGCGAGATCCGCGTACGCGCGGCCGAGGCCGGCGAGAAGCTCCGCACCCTCGACGGGCAGCTGCGCGAGCTCGTGCCCGCGGACCTCGTGATCGCGGACGGGGAGGGCGGCATCGCGCTCGCCGGCGTGATGGGCGGCGCCGAGAGCGAGGTGGGCGACGAGACCCGCGACGTGCTGCTCGAGAGCGCCTGCTTCGACCCGACGCGGGTGCGCCGCACCGCCAAGCGCCTGGGCCTGCACTCCGACGCCTCCTACCGGTTCGAGCGCGGGGTCGACCCCGACGAGCAGGCCCGCGCCGCCGACCGGGCGGCGCGGCTGATCGCGGAGCTGGCCGGGGGCAGCGTCCTTCCGGGCCGGGTGGAGGCGACGGGCGAGCCGGCGCCGCGCACCGAGCAGATCCGCATCGAGCCGAGCCGGGTGAACCGCCTGCTCGGCACCGCCATCGAGGCCGACGAGATGGTGGCACTCCTCGAGCGGCTGAACATCGCCGCCCATCGCGAGGAAGCGGGCCAAGGCGAGGCCCTCGTCTGCTCGCCTCCGAGCTACCGCCGCGACCTCCACATCCCGACCGACCTGGCCGAGGAGATCGCGCGCGTGCACGGCTTCGATCGGATCGAGGAGACGCTGCCGCCGGGCTTCAGCGCCCCGCCGCGGGTGCCCGACGAGCGCCGCATGCGCGAGGCGGCGCGGGAGAGCCTGGCCGGCGTCGGGCTCGTCGAGCTGATGTGCTTCCCCGCGAGCCCCGACCGCGACGTCGACGACCTGCTCCTCGCGGCCGACGACCCGCGCCGCGCCCGGGTCACGGTGGTGAACCCGATGCAGGCGGAAGAGAACCGCCTCCGCTCGAGCCTCGTGCCCTCGCTGCTCCGCGTCGCCCAGTCGAACCTCGCGCGCCAGACGACGGACCTCCACCTGTTCGAGGTGTCGCGGGTCTTCCTCGGCGATCCGGACGGCGGACTTCCCCGGGAGCCCCTCGAGGCGGCGGCGCTCATCATCGACGGCGGCGAAGGGTTGTGGGACGCGCGCTCGGTCCCGGTGTTCTTCCGCGCAAAGGGGGTGGCCGAGCGCCTGCTCTCCGACCTCGGCATCGAGGCGGGCTTCGATGCGGGCTGCAGCGAGCCCTATCTGCACCCCGGCGCCAAGGCGAGCTACGTGGCCGGCAAGCGGGAGGTGGTACAGCTCGGTGAGCTCCACCCGGACGTGGCGCGAGCCTTCGGGATCGAGGTGCCGGCCGCCGTGGTGCGTGCCGACCTCGACGCCCTGCGGCAGATCCCGGCCACGCCGCCGGCCCTCGAGGAGGTGTCCCGGCACCCGCGTGTCCGCCGCGATCTCTCGATCCTGCTGCCCGATACGGCGGCCGCAGGCGACGTCCTCGAGGCCGTCCGCAAGCGCGCCGGAGCCTCGCTCCATAATGCCACGATCTTCGACCACTACCGCGGCAAGGGCGTCCCGGAGGGCCAGGTGAGCCTCTCGCTGCGCCTCGACTTCCAGCGGGTCGATCGGACCTTGACCGACGAGGAGGTCGCCAAGTCGGTGGATCGGGTGGTAAACCTGTTGCAGAGCCAGTTCGGGGGGGAGCTCCGCTAGCGGGGTTCCGGGGCTGGACCAGGCCCGGGGTGGGAGAGCCGCCCCAGGCGAGTTCGGGCAGGAGTTCGAACAAGGGGAGGGTGCCGTGACCAAGGCAGACATCGTCGAGCACATCTACGAGCGGGTCGGCTTCTCGAAGAAGGAGTCGGCGGAGCTGGTGGAGCAGGTCTTCGACATCATCAAGGACACGCTGGCCGAGGGCGAGAAGGTGAAGATCTCGGGCTTCGGCAACTTCGTCGTCCGCGAGAAGAACGCGCGCAAGGGGCGCAACCCGCAGACGGGCGAGGAGATCCGCCTCTCGGCGCGGCGCGTGCTCACCTTCAAGCCGAGCCTCGTGCTGAAGAACGTGCTCAACGAGGAGCCGGTGACCGAGGCCGAGGCCCGCACCGAGGGCTGATCGAAGACGACACCGCGGGCCATTGCCCGGATGCGATCGGGGGGGATTCGCATGACGACGCAGGACGAGGGGACCGGCTCGGCAGGCAGCTCGGCAGGCAAGCAGGGCTCGGGCGCCGGCGACGACAAGGGCAAGCTCTACTACCGGATCGGCGAGGTGGCGAAGATCACCGGGGTCAAGCCCTACGTGCTCCGCTACTGGGAGTCCGAGTTTCGCTGGATGGCCCCCGCGAAGTCGCGCTCCAAGCAGCGGCTCTACCGGCGCCGCGACATCGAGGTGATCGAGCTGATCAAGCGCCTCCTCTACGAGGAGCGCTTCACGATCGCCGGCGCCCGCAAGAAGCTCCGGGAGCTCGGCGTCGGCCGCGCCCTCGACGCGACCCAGCTCGATCTGTCTCTCGACGACCCGCGTGGCCAGCTGCGCCGGGTGCGCGACGAGCTGCGCGAGATCCGGGCTCTGCTCTAGCTCCCGGGCTCCGAACGTGGCGGCACCGACACCTTGAGCCTTCCCCCCGACGTCGCCACGGCCGACGACCCGTTCCACGGAACCGCCGATCCCGGCGCCTACGTGCGTCGGGACTCCTGCGAGCGGGCCCTGGAGGAGCTGTGCGCGGGCCTCGGCAGCGGCCGTCAGCTCTTCGTGCTGCACGGCCCGCCGGGCTTCGGCAAGACGCTCCTGTTGCGCCTGCTGCCCCAACGCCTGCAGGACGCGGCCCGCCTGGTCTACGTCCCCTACGGCGCCCTCGAGCCGCCGGATCTGTGTGCGCTCGTGCTGGGCCAGCTCGAACGCGAAGGCGGACCCGCCGGCCCCCGCGTCCCCGGACGCACGCCGGAGGACACCCTGGTCGCCCACGCCCAGGCGCTCTACGAGAACGGCGTCCCCCTCGTGATCGCCGTGGACGACGCCTCGGCCCTCGCGCCCGAGAGCGTGCGGCGCCTGGTGCAGCTGGCCCGCCAATCCGAGGGCGCACTGCGCTGGATCGTGGTGCCCATCGACGATGCGCGAGCCGGCCGCGTGGTGGCGGCGCTCGGCCTCGACGTCGTGGACGTGCGCCTTCGGGCTCCGCTCGATCGGGACGAGACCGAGAATCTGGTCGAAGGCTGCCTCGATCGCGGCGACGCCTCGCCCACGCTGCGCGAGCGCTTCGACGTGCTCGCCATCGATCGCCTTCACCTGGCCGCCGGCGGCAGCCCGCGGCGCCTGCTGATGCTCGCCAGCCACTACGCCCGCGGCGACGACGCGGCCCTCGACCGCGGGCTCGACGACGACGAGGAGGAGGCCGGCCCCGAGCTCGACGCCCCGGATGCGCCCCTCGAGACCGACTCGGCGGACACCGACGAGCTCTCCCTCGAGACGGACGCCATCCCCGAGAGCCCGGAGCCGCCCGAGGATCCGGCGGAGCCCGACGCCGAGCCGGAGGCAGTGGCCTCCGAGCCTGTCTCGCCAACGGCCCCGCTCGAGCCCATGCCGCTCTGGGCCTATGCCCCGCCGGCTCTCCTCGGGCTCGTCCTGGGTCTCCTCGAGCTCGTCGGCTAGCCCGGAGCGCGGGGTGACAGGCGAGGCCCCACCGGCTACCACCTCTGCTCGGTCGGGCCGTAGCGCAGCTTGGTAGCGCGCCTGAATGGGGTTCAGGAGGTCGGGAGTTCGAATCTCCCCGGCCCGACCATCTAGAGCACCTAAGTGCTCGGAATTGCTTGGCCCTCGGTTCTCCTTCCCTCACCGGAGGGTCACGCGGGAACCCCTCGATTCGTGGAATTCCTTGCGACTCCCGTTGTGACTCCTGGCGAGGGGCGACCGCCTGAAGGGAATAGGGAGAGTCGGACTCGATGCGCGCGAGAGTCACAAAGCGGGTCGCGGACACAGCCGAGCCGGGTAGCTGCTCCGAGGGCCGGTGGCGCTTCACTACCGCGACCCTCGGCGAATTACTGGCCAGCTAGGCGAGCCCCGCACTTACACCTCTCACGCTGGGCGAGGTGAGAGAGCGAGTACTGCTGCCAGACGCCATTGGTACAGTAGTGACGGACGATTCGTGGCGGCTGCTCGGAAAGAAGAAACCAGGCAGATCCGAGGTTCCGCCAACTGCTGGCCGGCTGCATCGAGGCGCCGGGCCCGGAGCTACCAGCTCTGCCACGGCGGAGCCTGCGAAGACACAACAACCGCCGTATCGCGCATCTCCCCCAAGACGATGAGCGGGATCTTGGTTACTAGCGTCTCGACGGCGAGTTCGATCACCTTCGCCGCGAGGCAGTGAGATTCGATGCAGGAAACCCAGAGGTCCGGGTAGTAGCGAGCGAGCATGCTTAGTGCGTAGGCGAGCATGTACGCGTCACACAGCTCAGAAGTACCGAGTTCGCGCCCGTAGATGATGCTGCTGCCATCCGCAGCCCGCCTGATGTCCGGATAGGAGAGCTGGCCAGAGAGGTGCTCGATCGAGGCCTCAACGATCGCCGACGCCCGATCCTCATCGACCAGCGCGTCAAGCGAGCCAATTGCGTCTCGAGCAGGAAGTCGGAACTTCTCAAGAATCAACCAGAGTTGCGTTGCCTCGGCTGCAGAGTGCACGTACCACTTAATCGTCTCCGGTCGGCTGCGGTTCTCGTAGCAAACCCGCCTCACACTCACCCGGCTACACGGTGGACCGATTCGGAACCTCGCGAGGTCGTGGTGCAGATCTGGAAGTTGCTGACAGAGCCTTAGCAGCGTTCGCTTAGAGCCTTGAAGTTCCCCGAAGCGTGGTCGCCTTAGGGTTCCCACCTGTTCCATCCTGGTCTGCGTTGATCCTGCTGTATCGATGGTGTCGGTGCGGACGAAGTCGCGTTCCAGCGCAAGCTGGCAAGCGATCCAGTTCGCGAAGTGCCCCCTGGGTCGGACCTCGACCGAGACCCGCTCGAGCAACGAGAGTCGGTTGGCGGCGTCCCCCGCGTTCAACCCGACAGACAGCTCGAGCCCGTGTTGTCGTCCGCCTGGGGCCCTTCGGACGGCATCGAGGGACTTTGTGCCATCACCGCGGAGGAGCATGAGCGCAGTAGTCAGCGCGACAGCGCCGTAGAAGAGATGATTGGGACGCGTTAGCAGCGAGGCACGCTCTGCCACTTCAAAGTATTCGCGCGCCTGAATGAGCGCGACCCGCAGCTGGGAAGCCTGCTTCTCTCGATTCCTCGAGTGCCGCGGATCCGAACCATGGATTGACTCGATGTGCGACAGAGCGAGATCCAGATTCGCCAGCTCTAGCAACTGCCGCCAGACCTCGCGCCGGGGGTCGCTGCTAGCGAACCACTGCACTACCCCTCGACCTCGGTGCCTGCCCCTGGCCGATGGTGAAGAATCAGCGTGACGCCACCACGATGGTCTGGGCGCCGGAAACGGAGTGAACGGCCCTCGAGACGTACCGGAGCGTAGCCGCGTCCCTGGAATGACTCGGCGTCACCCTCGGCGCCCCAGTTGTAGCCGGCGCTGAGCAGGGCGAGTGGCTTGAGCTTGGGCTCGGTCGCGATGATCTGCTCGCGTTCGAGCCACACAAGAGGCGGCTCCTCGGGT
>JASJCN010000113.1 GCA_030065975.1 Myxococcota bacterium | reverse complement strand
ATGATCGAGTCGACGCTGTAGCCGCTCAGGATGTGCGGCGACGTGCGGATCTCGAGGGTGCGCGGGGGAGCGCTCACGCTGGCGCTTCCTTGCTGGCGGTCGGTCCGGCGGCAGCCGCTTGCTGCCGGGCCTTTCGCACCGTCGCCTTGGCCGCGCGGAACTGCTGCACCAGGGGGATGTGCGATGGGCAGACGAAGGAGCACGAGCCGCACTCGAAGCA
This sequence comes from Myxococcota bacterium, assembly GCA_030065975.1. Classification (GTDB taxonomy): domain Bacteria; phylum Myxococcota_A; class UBA9160; order UBA9160; family UBA6930; genus JASJCN01. The sequence continues at coordinate 13,016 of JASJCN010000113.1, read as the reverse complement.
GTCCAGCAGGTGGAACTCGTCGGCCATGCGCTCGTGCTCTTCGTTCAGGGCCAGGATGCCGAGCTGCGAGGGGTTGAGCAGCATGGGGCAGGCGTCCACGCAGTAGCCGCAGCGGATGCAGGGGTAGATCTTCCGATGGGTGGCCGCGGCCGCGTGGTCCGTGAAGGCGACCACGCCCGAGGTGCCCTTCGTGATCGGGATGTCGAGAGACGGAGCCGCGGCGCCCATCATCGGACCACCCAGGAAGACGCGGTTCACGTCCTCGTCGACACCGACCTGCTCGAGCAGGAAGCGCAGCGGGGTGCCGATGGGGATGCGGTAGTTCCCCTTGTGCTCGATGGCCGGGCCTCCGATCGTGATCACCCGCTCCTCGATGCCGCGGCCGGCGGGCAGCAGGCGTCCGATCTCGGCCGCCGTGGCCACGTTGATGCACAGCGCTCCGGTGTCGAGAGGCAGCTTGCCCGAAGGCACCTCACGGCCGAGCAGGGCAGAGATCAGCATCTTCTCCGCGCCCTGGGGGTACTTCACGCGGAGGACCTCGACGCTGGCCGGAAGGTCGTCGGGCAGACCTTCCTGGATGTGTCGCGCGGCGTCGGGCTTGTTGGCCTCGATGGCGACGATCGCGCGCTCGGCCCGGCAGACGCGCAGCAGGTAGCGGATGCCCATGACCACGTCGTCGCGCTGCTCGAGCATCACGCGGTGGTCCGTCGTCAGGTAGGGCTCGCACTCGGCGCCGTTGATGATCAGGGTGTCGACCGGCTTGTCGTCGGGGAGCGAGAGCTTGACGTGGGTGGGGAATGCGGCGCCTCCGAGCCCCACGAGCCCGGCCTCCTGGATGGCGGCGACGATCGCTTCGGGAGTGGCGGTCTCGAGCGGACACGGCTCGCCGAGGGCCACCTCCTGGGTGGAGGCCGGGTGGGGCTCGAGGAAGATGCCCGGCACCATGCGCCCCGAGATGCTCGGGCACAGGCCGATCTTGCGAACCACTCCCGTAGCCGGAGCGTGGAGGGAGACGGACATGAAGCCGTCGGGCCGCGCCAGGCGTTGACCCCGCACGACCTCCTGGCCCTCGATCACCTCGGGCAGCGAGGGCTTGCCCGCGTGCTGGATCAACGGCAGCACCAGCAGGGGAGCGAAGGGGAACTGGCGGATCGGGGATCCGCTCGTCTCGTCCTTCGCCTCCGGGGGATGCACTCCGTGCCGGAAGGTCTTCAGCGCCAGCAGGCCCATCGAGCCCTCAGTTGAACTTGCGGCCGCGAGCAATCCACTTGTCGATGTCCTTGGCGCTCCGGTCTCGCGGCAAGCCCGGGTGGATCACCTGGGCGGTACAGCGCTCGGCCGCCTTGACCAGATCCTTGTAGGGCCCGCCATTGGGATCCTTGATGAAGGCCTTCTGGTTCTCGTTGTAGGCGAAGATCGACGGGTTCAGGTTCACGCACTCGTCGCAGGCGGTGCAGTCCTCGGTGTCGAGCCAGGGAGCCATGGCGTCGTCGGCGCCCGCGCCCTCGCCGGCGGGCGCGTCGGCGGCCGGCGCGATCTCGCTGGTGAGGGCCGCCACGGCCTCCCCCGCGTCGGCCCCGTCGACCAGCCGCATCAGGCCGCTGGCGAGCTTCCCCACGAGCTCCTGCCGCACCTCGGCCTCGATGGACTCCCGCGACACCTCCGTCTTCTCCGTACCGGCGAGCGCACGCAGCATCGTCCAGAAGTCGCGCCGATCCTCGCTCGATTCGACCATCGGCTTCGCCACCAGCAGCCGCGTCAGGCGCTCGTCGCGATCCACCGACCACACGAAGGGGAAGAGTCCCTCGCGCTCGTCCTCCTCGAGATCGAGGAACTCGGCCAGGGGAACCATCTTCTCGTTCCAGGTATCCGGCGGCGCCAGGCGGAAGTGCTTGCGGAAGCGCGTCTCGGTCACCGCGAAGTCGGCGAAGGTGAGCGGCAGCTCCATCTCCTGGGCGCGGCCGTTCTGGGTGTACTGCACCCGATAGCGAGGCCAATCCTGGTCCATGGCCGGATTGCCCTCGAGGTCGAAGCACTCCTCGGGCGTCTTGCCCGCCTCGGGGTCGTACCGGAACAGCGGGTAGGCCCGCGACTCGACGGCGAGCTTGGCCTGGGCCGCACTCATGTCGTCGCCGATCCCGTGCTCGGGCTGGCACGAGCTGTAGATGTTGAAGAGCGCCGGGCGCCGCGCCTTCAGGCCCTGAATGAAGCCTTCGATCATGTGGCTCGGGTGGGCGATGGTGCTCTGCAGCACGTAGGTCGTGCGATGGGCCATGCCGATCAGGCCGATCTCCTTGCGCGGCTCCTCCTTGCCGTGGATCGCCTTGCCGAACTGCGCCATGTCGGAGATCTGCCCGAGGAAGCCCGACGTGCAGGCCTGCCCCCCGGTGTTGGAGTAGACCTGGGTGTCGACCACCAGCACCTTCACCGGCTTGCCCGAGGCCATCGTGCGGGACAGGTTCTGGAAGCCGATGTCGTACATGGCGCCGTCGCCGCCCACGGCCACCACCGGCGGGCAGAGCTCCCACTCCTCGTCACTGAACTGCTTCCAGTCGAAGTAGGTGAAGAACTCGGAGTGGACCTGCTCCTTGTACTCGCCAGCCAGCTCGAGCTCGGCCATGCGGATGGCCTTGAAGCCCTCGGCCATCTTGGCCATGTGGCCCTCGAAGAGGCCGAGCGCCATGGAGGTCGTGTCCTGGAACAGGTGGTTGGCCCAGGGGAACGGATAGGGGTTGAAGGGATAGGTGCTGCCCCAGACCGAGGTGCACCCCGTGGCGTTGACCATGCCCAGTGACGCGCGCCCGCGTCCGGTGGTGCCGGCCTCGTACTTCCAGCGGAGCTGCTTGAGCTTGGCCACCAGCTGGGTCACCCGCCGCAGCCACTCGGGATCGATGGGCTGCCCGCCCGAGCGGCTCTCCATCTGCTCGGCGATGCCGGCCAGGGTCAGGTCGCCGTCGCCGGCCTCGCCCAGGATCCGCCCGATCTCCGCGGGATCCCCGACGTTGATCTCCTGCACCAGCTGGAGCTGGACGTGCTTCTCGAGGCGCTCGATCAGGTCGTCGATGTGGGCGACGTGGCGCGCGATGCGCGGGCGCATCAGCGCCTCGACGGTGGCCGTGAACAGGTGCAGCGCCGTCTTCTCGGAGCAACCGAGGCAGGCGCCGTCGCCGCTGGTGAGCGACAGGTAGTTGGTCTTGTCCAGCAGGATCGTCTCGAGGGCCCCGATCCCTTCCTCGATGTCGTCGACGCGGATGTACTGCTCCGGCGTGGTGGGGAGGTCGAGCCAGAGATCCCACTCCTTGCGCAGGCGCGCCACCGACTCCTCGGTCTGGGTCACCGAGCGCAGCGCGTCGTCGTCGCACACCTCCACGCACTCCATGCAGCCCTTGCAGGTCGTGGGGTTCACCGTGATCGAGAGCAGGCCGCCCGAGCCGGGCTCCTTCTTCTCCGGGAGCGTGTAGTAGGGCCGGGAGAGCGCGAACTGGAAGTCGCCGAGCTCCTCGCGGAAGAGGTCGAGCTCCTTGCGCACCGACTCGCGCTCGGCGCCCTCGCTCTGCTCGATGGTCTTGCCGATGGCCTCCTCGATCAGCCCGTCGACCGGATCGGTCTCCGCGGCGGCATTCATCAGCGTGCGCAGATGGCGCTCGAGGACGCGGACCGTTCGCGGCAGGTTCGGGGCCTCCTGACCGTGCTTGCGCACCCGCTTCACGATGGTGTCGAAGATCTCGCTCACCTCGTTCACGAGGCCCGGGATCGCCGTGTCCGGGCAGACCGTGTAGCAGTTGCCGCACGCCGTGCAGTTCTCGGCGATCCACTCGGGATGGTGGAAGCGGATGCCCGTCATGTCGCGGAACAGGGCGGAGGTCGCCGGCATCACGCCCAACCCGATGAAGGGATCCGTGATGTTGTCGTTGCCCATGCCGCGGGCGTAGAAGCTCCCGGTCTGCTCCCAGAAGCGGTGGATGTCGGTCATGGGCGCCTCGCTCTGGGGGAGCGACTCCACCATGGCCGGGATCGGGGGCCCGGCGGCAGCGCGCGCCTTCTGCGCCTTCGTCTCGCTGATGCCCGCGGGCTGGATCTCACGCACCTCGTCGAAGCCGCGCTTCACGACGCGGACGTTGTCCTCGACCACGCGGGCTCCCTTGGAGCCGAACTTGTGCTGGAGCTGGCTGCGGATCGCATCCAGCAGGGTCTCGTCGTCGAGCCCCGACTGGGCCATCACCGGCGAAGCCGCGAAGAAGGCGCCCTGGAACGCGATGCCCTGCATGCGCAGCTGGAGATCGGGATCCGTCGCCTCCTCCCGGGCGATCTTGAAGGCGTCGATGGCGAAGAGCCGGATCTTCTTGTCGATGATGATCTTCTGGAAGAGCGCCGGGACGTCCTCCCACACCTTCTCGGGAGAGGTCTGGTCGCTCTGGATCACGAAGATGCCGCCCTCCTTGAGGCCGGCCAGGGCGTTGGTGTGGTGGAACACGTTGGGGTCGGGCGAGAGCACGACGTCGACGTAGAAGTACTCGCAGTTGATGCGGATGGGCTCGGGGGCGGCCGACAGGTAGTAGGTCGTCGGCTGGCCCTTCTTCTCGGAGCCGTACTTCGGATTCGCCTTCACGTGGTAGCCGAGCAGGTCGAAGAGGGTCATGGCCAGGTTCTTGCCCGTCGTGATGGCGCCCCAGCCTCCGACCGAGTGGAAGCGGACCGTGATGCTCTGGTCGGGCATCAGGTTGGGGTTCTCGGAGCCGTGCACCGCAAGCTCGCGCACCTGGGGGTAGGACTCGTCGATGGTCTGCTGGTAGAGCTCCTGCTTCGGGGTGATCGGCTCGGTGCGAAGGAAGTCGATGGAGAGGTAGAACTGCCGCTTCCGCGCTCCGCCCTCGAGCATGTTCTCGACGGCGCCCACGATGCCCTCGGGCTGGAGATCGCGGCTCCCCATGCCGAAGCAGCCCGAGTAGAGGGGCGGTGCGTCGTCGAGGCGCTCGTAGGCCGGGAGCTCGGGGTAGCTCGGGCTCAGCGGCTCCCGGCCGTTCTCCAGGCACTTCCCGATCGTCGAGCGGATCTCGCGCATGAGCGGGAGATCCGCCGCCAGCGGCTGGTCGAGGCGCTCGAGCACCGCGACGCCCTTGCGGCCCCTCAGGAACCGGGCGATCCGATCGCCCGGGAAGGGCCGGAACATGGTGACGTCCACGACGCCGAGGCGGATGCCTCGCGTCTGGCGCAGGTGGTCCGCCACCGCCTCGGCCGAGGGAATCATGCTTCCCTGGCCGACGATCAGGTACTCCGCGTCCTCGGTGCGGTAGCCGCTCGTGCGCTCGTAGCGGCGACCCGTGAGGCGGGCGAACTCCTCGAACGCGCCGTCGGCGAGCTCCTGGATGTGGTCGAAGAAGAAGGGACGCTGAGCCGCGACGCTCTGCATGTAGGCGTCCTGGTTCTGGACGAGTCCCGCCATCACGGGATTGTCGACGTCCCACAGCTCCGGGATGCGCCGTCGCTTCTCTCCATACACGATCCGCTGCGCCGGGGTCGGGGTGTCGATCAGGTCGTCGGGGCGCCCGAGGTACTCGGCGATCAGCTCCCGCTCCGGGACGCGGATCGACTCGATCAAGTGCGTGGTGAGGAAGCCGTCCTGGGCGACGGCCCCGGGGTTGAGCGAGAGCTCGGCGATCCGGTGAGCGATGATGTTCAGGTCGGCCGCCGCCTGGGCGTTCTTCGCGAAGACCTGGAAGAAGCCCGTGTCGTCGATGCAGTGGTAGTCGTCGTGCCCGGCATGCACGTTGAGCGTGGCTTTCGTCATCGCCCGGGCACCGATGTTGAGCACGTAGGTCAGGCGCTTGCCCACGGCCGCGTAGAGCGACTCGTGCATGTAGGCGATGCCCTGGCCCGACGAGAAGTTCGCGGCGCGGAGCCCGCTCATCGCCATCCCGGCCGTCACGGCCGCGGCCGCGTGCTCTCCCTCCGGCTCGACGAAGATCAGGGGGCGGCCGGAGACGTTCACGTGTCCGCTGGCGGCTGCCTCGGCCCAGTACTCGCCCATCTGCGTAGAGGGCGTGATCGGATAGGCGCCCGCGGCATCGCTCGACTCGCGCTCGCACATGATGACGGCGGTGTTGCCGTCCATGGCGGCGCGGATGCCCGGGTAGCGGACGTCGGACGGCTCCTCGCCGGCCCGATCCGCGCGCTCCTTCTTGCTCGACTTGCCAAACGCCAGCAACGACATCGAGAGTCTCCTGCGAACTCCCCGGCGATCAGGTCGCGGCGGGGGGGAGGGTTCCCTTTCGGATGATCTTCGCGGCCTCCCGGCCCTTGCGCGGCCCCTCGGGCTCCATCCAGATGATGGCCCCCGTCGGGCAGCGTTGGATCGGGAGGTCGGTGCGGTGATCGCGATCGTAGTCGACGACCGCCAGGTTCGACTGGATCTGGACGAGGCCGGGCGCGTCCTGTGCGCATCTCCCGCAAGCCGTGCAGCCGACCTCACAGTCCTCGAGAATGCCGTCGCCCGCCTCGAGCGACTTGCAGGCGACGAAGAGCCGGTGGCTCACCGGGTGGAGCGAGAAGAGGTCCTTCGGGCAGACCTCGACACAGTCGCCGCAGGCCGTGCACGCGGCCTCGCTCACGACCGGCAGCTCGTGCTCGTTCATCCGGATCGCGTCGAAGTCGCAGGCCTCGGCACAGTCGCCGAAGCCGAGGCAGCCGAAGAAGCAGCTCTTGCCGCCGCCGGCCACCTGGGCCGCGGCGCGACAGGTGGCGGGCCCGTCGTAGCGGGCGCGGCGCCGGGCGACGTTGGTTCCCCCGGCACAGGCGAGGCGCGCCACCCGCTTGGCCTCCGCACCGACGTCGACTCCCAGGAAGCCGGCGATGCGCTCGCGGCCGGCTTCGCTCGAGACCGTGCACTTGCCGGGCAGGGCCTCTCCCCCGACGAGGGCTTCGGCGAACGCCCGACAGCCCGGGTACCCGCAGGCGCCACAGTTGGTGTGCGGCAGCATGTCCTCGACGAGGCCGACGCGCGGATCCTCCTCGACGTGGAGCATGCGATGGGCCAGCACCAGCAGCGTGGCCAGCGCCATCGTGAGGCCGGAGAGGGCTGCGACGGCCGTGATCACGGGGCTCGGCGGGCCGGGACTCCGGCGTCAGGCAGACGACACTCCGGATGAGGAGGCGCCGCGCGGCGCGATCCCATCAGAGCGAACCTCCTACCTGCTCGATTTACCAAGACTCCGATTTTCCAAGCCTCTCGGCATGGTGCGCCAACGGCCCGGCAGGGAGTGTCAGTTGGCCGACATCACGCACTTCCCCCGTGATATCGCGTCTTTGGCGTCCTGAGAAGGGGCCTTGCGGGCCCGGACCTCAGCTACCGAAGTCCCAGCTCCCGATCTCCTGGTGGTGCTTGAGCACGTTCTTGGCGACGAGGATCTTGTGGACCTCGTCCGGCCCGTCGGCGAGGCGCAGGGTGCGCGCCCCCTGGTACATGGCCGCGAGCGGCAGATCGCCCGTCACCCCGGCGGCTCCCCAGACCTGGATGGCCCGGTCCACCACGCGGCTGTAGGCCTCGGGGACGAAGATCTTGAGGGCCGAGATCTCCGTCCTCGCGTCGCCGCCGCTCTCCATCTTCTCCGCACAGTGGATGGTCATGAGGCGCGCGTTCGTGATGTCGATCCAGGAGTCCGCGATGAAGCCCTGGACGAACTGCTTGTCGCGCAGCAGCCCGCCGTGGACCTGCCTCGTGCTGGCGCGCTCGACCATCAGGTCGAACGCCCGCCACATCTGCCCGACGGAGTTCATGCAGTGGTACACGCGCCCCGCCCCCAGGCGGTCCTGAGCGGCCTGGTGTCCCGAGCCGGTCTGGCCCAGCTGGTTCTCGAGCGGCACACGGACGTCGTCGTAGATCACCTCGGCGTGGTCGCTGGCCCGTCCCCAGACCTCGATGCCACGGACGATGTTCACGCCGGGGGTGTCGGTGGGAACGATGATCTGGGTCATCTTGCCGTTCTGCTCGGCCGGGCCCTTGGGATCCTCGGTCCGGCACATCACGATCAGGAAGTCGGCCGCGATTCCGTTGGAGGTGAACCACTTGTGGCCGTTGATCACCCACTCGTCTCCCTCGCGTCTCGCGGTGGTCTGGATGGAGCGGGGGTCGGAGCCGGCGGCGTCCGGCTCGGTCATGGAGAAGCCGGACTGCATCTTCCCCTCGGTCAGGGGGACGAGCCACTTCTTGCGCTGCTCCTCGGTGCCGTACTTGAGCAGGATCTTCTGGTTCCCCGAGTTGGGAGCGACCACGCCGAAGAGGGCCGCCGCGCCCATGGCGTAGGCCAGCACCTCGTTCATGTACGCGTGCTCGAGGAACGAGAGCCCGCAGCCGCCGTACTCCTCCGGTAGGTGGGGAGCCCAGAGCCCGGCCTGCTTGACCTTGGCCTGGATCTCGTGGCGCAGACGCCGAGCGGCGGCGCGTTCCTCGTCGCTGACCTCCCCGTCGCGGCGAACCCGCCAGAGCCGGTTCTCGTTGGGGAGGATCTCCTCGTTCACGATCTTCGCCGTGAGCAGGCGGATCTGGTTGATCTTGTCGGGGAGCGAGGGGATCGGTTGCACGTTCATCGGCACGAGACACCTCCTTCGCCGAGTCCGGCGCGTCCTTGCCACCCACCCGCAGGGTAGTCCACCCGGGCGAGGGGACGGTCCTTGCAACTTGCAAGTCGCTCCCCGCGGGCGGGCAGTTGCAAGTTGCAAGGACCGTCCCCAGCCAGGCTAGCTGCGTTGACCCCAGAGGCCTGGCTGCTTGGTCACGACGACGTCGCCCTCGACGCTGCACTGACAGGCCAGGCGCAGACCCGAGTCGGGACGGTGGGGCGGCAGGGCGAGTCGCCGCTCCTCGGCTTCCGTAGGTGCCGAGACGGGGCCCTCGATGCGAACGGCGCAGGCGCCGCAGAGCCCGCGCCCCCGACAGTTGAGCGCCTGGGCGACGCTGTTGTAGACGGGCAATCGGGAGCGCAGCAGCACCATGCGCAGGTTGGCGCCCTGCGGGCAATCGATCGTCTTCCCCTGGTACTGGATGGTGGGCATCGGGCCTCCTAGGCCAGGGCGGGCCGCAGCACGGCCAGCAGGATGATTCCGATCAGGAGCGGCGTCGGGATCTCGTTGCGGATCCGACACTGACGCGAATCCAGATAGAGATCGCCCGCGGCGAAGCGAAGCAGCACGCTGCGTACGTAGAAGTGATACGCGACCAGCGCCGCCACCAGCAGCAGCTTGAGCTGCAGCCAGGGCAGCTGCAGGTAGGCCGGGTTCAGCGCCAACATCCCGAAGCCGAAGACCAGCGTCGCCCACATCGCCGGCGTCGTGATGATCCGGTACAGGCGCTCCGCCATGCCCTGGAGCACGGTACTCACGGCCTCGTCGTCGCGGTTCTCGACCCGGTTCACGAAGAGCCGGAACAGGTAGAAGAGCCCGGCCAGCCAGGCGACCATCGCGATCAGGTGGAAGGCCTTGAGCCAGGGCAGGAGAGCGCCGCGCATGTTCCCCTCGGCGGCAGCCCGGCTCCGGCGGTCTGCCCGACGGAGCGATCCTAGCCGAAGCCTGGCCCCGCGCGGACGGGCTCTCGGTCGCGGCAAGCGCGCTGCAAGATCGCTGCAGTCCGCCCCAGCGCGGGGCGCACCTCCCCAGCCGAAGCGGGCCGGACCCACGCCAGGACCCACGTCGCCGCAGGAGAGGCCCGAATAGCCACGGCATGCGCCTTGCTACTTCGCGAGGAAGGAGGCCCTTCCATGCGTCTGCGGCTCTTCGTGCCGCTGCTCCTCACCTTGGCGGGGCCAGCGGGAGCAAGCGCACTCGAGGGCGTGCTGGTCGCCACCAGGCGGGTCACCCCCGAGCCCTTCGAGCTGACCTTGCCGGCGAAGGTGGGGCTGCTCGAAGCGGGCGAGGAGCGGGTGCTCGCCTTCGAGGTCCCGGGCCGGCTCGTGCATCTCGCCGCCGAGGGCGCTTCGGTCGCGCAGGGGGACGAGCTCGCCGCCCTCGATGCGGGCCTCGAGAAGGCGCAGGTCCGGCAGGCGGAGGCGCGCCTGCGCGAGGCGCGCTCCGAGCTGACCCGCGCCTCGGGCCTGCGCCAGCAGAATGCCGCCAGCGAGAAGGCCGCCGAGTCCGCAGAGATCGCCGTCTCCCTGCGGCAGGCCGAGCGCGATGCCGCTCGGGAGCGCGTGCGCCGTCGGCTCATCGAGGCGCCTTTCGCCGGTGTCGTCGCCAAGACCCATCCCGAGCTGGGCGAGGTCGTGGCGGCGGGCACCCCGGTCCTCGAGCTGATCGATTCCTCGCTGCTTCGCCTCGAGGTCGGCGTGCCCGGCTACCAGATCGCCCGGGTGGTCGAGGGAGCGCCGGTCCACGTCACCGTGCCCGCCCTCGCGGGCCAGAGGCTGCGCGGCACCGTCCATCGGGTCGCGGCGGCGGCCAGCTCGGGCCAGCACCTCTTCGAGGTCGAGATCCACGTGAACAACCCGCCTCGAACGGGCACGGAGGCGCGCCTCGAAACGGGCACGGAGGCGCGCCTCGAGACCGGCACCGAGGCGCATCTGCGACCGGGCATGAGCGCTCACGCGCGGATCGTGACCCGACGGATGGATGCGTCGATCGTGGTTCCGCTCACGGCAGCCGTCGAGCGCTCCGGCGAGCGCGTGGTGTTCTTCGTGCACGAGGGCCGTGCGCACGCCGTCGCCGTGGACGGAGCCCCGATGGTCGGCGACCGACTGGTGCTGTCGGGTGCCCTGCCCTACCGCCAGGTGGTCCTGCGCGGCCAGCACCACCTCCGGGACGGCGCCTCGGTCCGCGTCGACCCGTCCGTTCTCGAGGCGGTACCGAAGAGGGCGGAGGACGCGCTCGCGGAGGCTCCTTGAAGCTCTTCGACCGCGCCATCGATCGCCCGCTCCCCGTCTTCCTGGCGGCCGGCGTCATCGCCCTGCTCGGTCTCTACAGCCTCTGGCGCCTGCCCGTGAATCGGGCGCCCCAGATCGAGATCCCCTACACGCTCGTGTTCGCGACCTGGGAAGGGGCCTCCCCGGCCGACGTCGAGATCGAGCTCACCGAGCCGCTCGAAGAGCAGCTCAACACGCTCGACGGTCTGCGCCACATGACGTCGATGTCGCGCGAGGGGCTCTCGGTCCACTATCTCGAGTTCGTCGACCGGACCGACATGACCGAGAGCCTGCGCGACGCGCGCGACGAGGCGGACCTGGCCGAGGTGGACTTCCCCGACGACGCGGATCCCGCCGTCGTCCAGGAGCTTTCCTTCGACGACGAGCCCATCGTGTTCTTCACGCTCTCGGGAAGCCCGGATCTCTTCCTCCTGCGCGACCTCGCCGAGGACCTCCGGCCCGCACTCGAGAGCGTGGCGGGCGTATCGGCGGTCGAGATCTTCGGCGGCCACGAACGTGAGGTCCGCATCGAGGCGGATCCCGTCGCGCTCTCGCACCACGGGCTGACGCTCGAGGATCTGGCCACGGCCGTGCGTCGCCAGAGCCGCAACATCCCCGCCGGCGAGCTCCGAACGCGCGAGAGTCAGCGCCTGATCCGCTCGACCGGCGAGTTCGCGAGTCTCCAGGAGATCCGCGCGATCACGGTGGCGACGGAGGCGGCCGGCGCCATCGCCCTGCGCGACGTCGCCACCGTCGGGCTCGGCCACGAGCGGCTCACCTCCGGCGCCTGGTGGAACGGAGATCCCAGCGTCACGTTGATCGTGCGGCGTCAGCCGCGCGTGAACACCCTCGAGACCGTCGAGCGCCTGCGCACACGGGTCGACGAGCTCCGGGCCAGCCTGCCGGCGGGCATCGAGATCTCGGCGAGCGCCGACCAGAGCGAAGACATCGGGCAGATGCTCTCGCAGCTCGGGCGGAGCGCCCTGTTCGGGTTGCTCCTCGTCGTCGCCCTCCTGCTCGCGGTATTCGGCTGGCGCCAGGCGCTGCTGGTCTCGAGTGTCCTCCCCTTCGCCCTGCTCTTCACCGCCCTCGGGCTCTACGTCTCGGGGATGGGCGTCAGCAACATCGCGCTCTTCGCCCTGATCCTCGTTCTCGGGCTCGTGGTCGACGGCGCGATCATCGTCGGCGAAGCGATCTTCGCCGAGCAGGAGGCCGGAGCGTCACCCAAGGAGGCCGCCAAGATCGGCATCGGACGCGTGGGGATGCCCGTGATCACGGCGGACTTCACCACCGTCGCGGCCTTCGCCCCCATGCTCTTGATGGTGGGAGTGATGGGCCAGTTCATGTCGGTGCTGCCCAAGGTGGTGATGTTCGCCTTGCTCGGATCGGTCTTCGTGGACCACCTGGTGCTCCCGCCCGCGTCGGCCCGGCTGAAGCGACTGGCCGGGCGACGACGGACGTCCCGCGTGGCCCGCGCCGTAGATGAGGCACGCGGGGTCTACGTGCGGGTCCTGGATCGCGCGCTGTCCCGCCGCAAGACCCTGCTCGTCGGTGCCGGGGGCGCCTTCGTGGCCGCGCTCGCCCTGTTCGCGACGGGGGTCATCGAGTCGATCTTCCTGCCCTCGGTCGACCGCGGCCGCTTCACCCTGAACTACGAGCTGCCGCTCGGCTCGAGCCTCGAGGAGACGAGCCGCGTGGGTCGGCTGATCGCGCGCCAGGTGGAGGCGCTCCCCGAGCTCGAGCACTACACCCTCACCACGGGACAGACGGGCGCCCTCGCCTCGGGGGGCGACGACGGCGGGCGCATCGGACCCGAGTACGGGCGCCTCACCGTCGAGCTGGTACCCGTGGCGGATCGCTCTCGCTCGCAGTCCGAGGTCGTGGAGGAGCTCCAGCGAACCACGAGCCGCTACGCGGGAGTCGACATCTCCCTCGACCAGCCCGAGGGCGGGCCGCCCACGGGCGCGGCGCTCGCCATTCGCATCAAGGGCGAGGACCTGGGCGTCCTGGCCGAGCTGAGCCGCGACGTCCGGGAGCGCCTCGGCGCGATCGCCGGCACCGTCGGCATCCGGTCGGACTACGACCCGGGCAAGCCGGAGATCCGGGTCGACGTGGATCGGCCTCGCGCTG
>JASJCN010000112.1 GCA_030065975.1 Myxococcota bacterium | reverse complement strand
CATCACCCGGAACGCTCTGACGCACCCGGTAGCCGATGCCCAGATCCAGGTCCGGCAGGCCCTCGAGCTCGGCGGCGCGGACCCGGGCCTCGGCCGCATCGACCGCCTTCCGGTCCGCGGCGATCCGGGCGTTGCCGGACTCGACGGAGGCGATCAGCTGCTCGAGCGGCGGAGTGGCTGCATCGAGTCGGATGTCGGCGGTATCCGGCAGGGGCGTTCCGGCCGGCAGATCGAGGATCTCCGCCAACACCGACTCCGCCGCGCGCACACCTTCGGTACGCCGAAGCTCGTCCTGGAGCAGGGCCGTGAGCTCGACCTGCGCTCGCAGCACGTCCTGCTGCAGGCCGCTGCCGACCCGATAGCGCGACTCCGCCGTCGCGGAGAGCTTTCGCAGCAGCGCCAGATTCTGCCGGGTGATGCCCAGGGCTTGCTGGCTGAATCCGAGCTCGGCCCAGGCGCTCTCGACCGCGCCTCGGGTCACCTGGCGTTGGTCTTCGAGAAGCAGCTCGGCCGACTCGGCCATGCCTTCGGCGGCCCGGCGCCGACTCGTGAGAAGGCCCGGGAAGGGGAGCTTCTGGAGCAGGCCCAGCTGATGCCCGGAGAGCGGCGTGGAGTCGAAGTCCAGGTCGCCCACGGGCACGTTGCTCGCGGTGTACGTGAAGCGGGGGTCGTCCAGCGTCCCGGCGCTGGCCACGCGGTGGGAGGCGGCCGCGGAGCTGGCTGCGGCGCGCTCGAGATCGGGGTTCGCCTCGCGCGCCCGCTCCACGCACCACTCGAGGTCGAGGGGAACGGGAATCTCGAGCGGCTGCGTTCGGGGCTCCGCGATCACCGGAAGACCCGCGAGCAGGATGGTGGCGAGGGCGCCGCAGACCGCGGGCATGCGGGGGCGGTCGACGGATTCGTGACGAGATCGGGACAGGCCAGGACGCGTGCGTCGCACGGCGGCTCTCCTCTTGGGCTGAACACGACCGGACCCCCGGAGATCCTCCGGCGGTCAGTCCTTCCGGGCGTCACCACGCCCGGGCGCTCGACTCTCGACCGCGTCGATGGCGGTGAGAGGAGTCGTGGTCTCAGAGCAGCAGGGTCTGCTTGAGGAGGAGGATGTCCGGAGGTGGCAGGTCTTCCGTGCCGAAGCTGCGCGGTGTCCCGAAGCGGATCCCGTGGCCCGGCATCGGCAGGGGCGTCCAGACCCCTGCGGCCACCTCGAAGGCGACGCCGGACTCGCTCGTGTCGATCTTGCCCAGGACGAAGCGCAGGCTGTCGCAGTCGCAGCGATGGGAGTCGGGTGCGTCCTCGACCGGGCTCGCCGGAACGTCTCCGTGGCAGGGGGGAGCGCTGGCGTGGGCTTTCGGCGCGGCCTCGGCGCACGCCGCCAGGCAGAGCGGTGCCGTCAGCCCGAGAAGGGCGGCGAGCGACACGATCTGGAGCGCGCGCAGGCTCATCGAACTCCCTCGGGGCCAAGCCGGGCCCGATGCCCTCTTCTTCGGCCGGACGCCCGGTCGCCTGGATACCCCGCCCGAATGCTCCACCCGGATACCCCACCCGGATACCCCACCCGGATACCCCACCCGGGTACTCCAGAGGGGTCTCTCCGGAGCGGACCCGGCGCAAGGTCGCCCCTCCGGCGACGGCTGGCTACGGCTTCGGGGGGTTCAGCGGCGAGACCGACCCGGTGGCCTGCTCCCACGAGCGCGTGATCACGAAGTCCCGGTCGAGGTTCAGGATGAAGGGGACCCGGATCGGCACGTAGTCCCACGCCGAGCCCAGGTCCGCGACCTCGAGCGTCTCCTCGAGGCTGAGCCCCTCGCGCGCCGCCTCCTGGCCGATCGACCACAGCTCGCGGAGGAAGGCGCGGAAGCCGAGGAGCCCGGCGCGATCGGAGATCTCCCCGTGCCCCGGGATCACGCGATCGAAGTCGAGGGCGACCACGCGATCGAGGGTCGCGATCCACTCCGGGATGGATCCGCCGCCCTCGAGGTCGATGTTGGGATAGTGCTTGTTGAAGAAGAGATCGCCGGTGTGGAGCACGCGATCGTCTTCGAAGAGGACGACGAGGTCTCCGTCGGTATGGCCGCGTCCGAGGTGGAGCAGCCGGATCGTCTTGCCACCGACCTCGAGGACGTGCTCCTTCTCGAAGGTGACGTCGGGCAGCCGCTCGGCGGCCTCGCCACTGAAGCGCTCCCCCTCGAAGTAGCGCAGGTGCGAGAGGGTCCGCCCGGTGGACACGATGGGGAGGTCGGCGGCGAACGCCGGGTTTCCTCCCGCGTGATCCCCGTGGTAGTGCGTGTTCACCAGTGCGGCCACCGGCTGGCCCGCCAGCGCGCTCGCCGCGTCGATGATGGCTTCGCCCTGGGCCCCGAAGGTCATCGAGTCGACCACCACGGCACCTTCGCCGGTCACCAGCACGCCGACGTTGCCGCCGAGACCGGTCAGCATGTGGACGTCGCCTGCGACGGGCTCCGAGGCGACGCTGGACAGGCGAGAGAACGCCCAGCGGCTCGCGGCGACCCCGCCGAGGACGAGGACCGCGAGGGCGATCAGCAGGATGCGGCGCATGGCGCTCATGCTAGCCCAGGGCCTGGCCCCGCTCGGATGGTGGGCTCGGGCGCCGCCGGGTGGGTGGGCTAGGATGCCCGCCTTCGAACCCGGCGGGTCCCGCGCCCGTTTCCTCTGGAGGATCCCATGTCCCGAACCAAGTCCGTGCTTCGCCGGCAGATGCGTCGCTCGGAGATCGACGTCGCCACCCTCGCGGCCTCGATGAACCGCCCGGCCTCCGTCATCGAAGGCGTCCTCGCAGGCCGTTCGGTCCAGCGCTCGACGGCCCAGAAGCTGCTGGCGGCGCTCGAGAAGTCGGCGGGGATGAACGCCAACGCGCTGTCGGTGGAGGACTTCTTCGAGCCTCACCGGGAGAAGGTCCGGGTCGTCACGAAGACCGCGCCGCCGCCGCCGAAGGAGCCCGAGCCCGAGGCCGCGGAAGCCGAGGCCTCCGAGGGCGAGGGCGGCGAGGAATAGGCCGTCGCCGCGCGAGGGGCGGTGCCGCGATCCCGGGCCCCGAGATAGCATCCTCCGCGGAGGATCCAGATGCACACGTTCGCCGATCCCCTCCGTCGCGCCCTGCGCATCGCGAGCGCCGACGTCGCCGTATGCTGCGGGAGCGATTCCTTCACCTACGCGGAGCTCTTCGAGCGTTGCCGCCGGCTGGCCGGTGCACTGGGCGAGCTCGGCGTCGAGCGCGGCGACCGCGTCGCGATCTGGTCCGCGAACAGCCACCGCTACATCGAGACCTACGTGGCGGTGCCCGCAGCCGGCTTCGTGGTGGTTCCGCTCAACACCCGCCACGCCGAGCCCGAGCTGGCCTACGCGCTGCGCGACTCGGGCGCCAAGGTGCTGCTCACCGACCGGCCCGCGGGCGCGCTGGGAGAGATCGTCGAGCAAGTGGTCCAGCTGCCCGACGCCTACGACGAGCGCCTCGCGGCCGCGACGCCCCGGGATCTCGGCGTCGGCGTTTCCGAGACGGATCTGGCCGGGCTCTTCTACACCGGCGGCACGACCGGCGCCTCCAAGGGCGTGATGCTCAGCCACCGCAACCTGATCGCCAACACCTTCCATTGGATGGCCACCGTCCCGCAGCTCCGCGAGGACGTGTACCTGGTGATGGCCCCGCTGTTCCACGCCGCCGGCTCGAACTCCGTGCTCGGAACGATCTGGACCGGGGGGCGGCAGGTGATGCTGCCCGCCTTCGATCCCGCCGCCGCGCTCTCGCTGGTCGAGGAGCACGGCGTGACGCTCAGCCTCGGCGTCCCGACCATGTTGGCTGCGCTGGCCGAGGAGCAGCACGCGCGGCCGCGGGAGACCGGCAGCCTTCGGGGCCTCGCGCACGGCGGGTCGCCCATCGCCACCGAGGTGCTCAGGCGCTGCTCGCAGGCGTTTCCCACCGCGGAGCTGCTCGAGGTGTACGGAGCCACCGAGCTCTCCCCCATCGCCACGATCCTGCGCCACGAGGAGCGCATCATCGACGAGCCGCGCGCGCGCTCCTGCGGCGAGGCGATCCCCGGTGTCGACGTGCGCGTGTGCGACGAGTCCGGGGCCGAGGTGGCCGAGGGCCGTGTCGGCGAAGTCGTGGTCCGCGGGCCGAACGTCATGCAGGGCTACTGGAACAAGGCCGAGCAGACGGCGGCCGTGCTGCGCGATGGCGCCTACCGGACCGGCGACCTCGGCTACATGGACGGGGAGGGCGCCCTCTACCTCGTGGATCGCAGCAAGGACATGATCGTGTCGGGAGGCGAGAACATCTACTCGACCGAGGTCGAGGAGATCCTCTACAAGCACCCGGGCGTGCTCGAGGCCGCCGTCTTCGGCGTGCCCGACGAGAAGTGGGGCGAGGCGGTCCAGGCCGCCGTCGTGCTCCGCGAGGGCGCCGACGACGTGGGCGAGGCGGAGCTGATCGACTTCTGCCGCGAGCACATCGCCGGCTACAAGGTTCCCAAGGGCGTCGACCTGCGCACCGAGGCGCTGCCCAAGTCGGGCCCGGGCAAGGTGTTGAAGCGCGAGCTGCGCGCGCCCTACTGGGAAGGCAAGGATCGCGGCGTCAACTGACGTCCTCGCCGACGGCCCGACGGCCAAATGGGTCACGGCGTCCGGTCCAGCTCCTCGCGCACCCGCCGGCAGATGTCGGCCGCGACGAAGGGCTTGCGCAACAGGTCGCGCCCTTCGAGCTCCTCGGCGAGCTGCTCGCGTCGCTCGGGATGACCGGACATGAAGAGGAACCGGCAGCCGGGCCGCTCGAGCCGCATCACCCGGGCGAACTCGGGGCCGCCGAGACGCGGCATGACCACGTCGCAGACGACGAGGTCGATCGGGGCCGGATCGCTGCGCACCCGCTCGAGCGCCTCCACGCCGTCGGTCGCCTCCATGACCCGATAGCCCGCGTCCGCGAGGATCTTGCTCACCACACCGCGTACGGAATCGCGGTCCTCGACCACGAGGATCGTCTCGCCGCGGCCGGGCAGGGGGGCGAAGTCGCCGCTCGGGCCGACCTCCACCTCGTGGACGGTCTCGACGGCCGGCAGGTGGATGTCGACGCAGGTGCCGTTGCCGGGCTCGCTCTCGATCCCGATGCGCCCGCCGAGATTCGAGATCACCGAGTAGACGACGGCCAGGCCGAGGCCGGTGCCGGTGCCCCGGGCCTTGGTGGTGAAGAAGGCGTCGAAGGCGCGGGCGCGGGTGTGGTCGTCCATCCCGATCCCGTCGTCGGTCACGCGCAGGAAGACCTCGTTGCCCTCGCGGCCGGTCGAGACGTGCAGCGTGCCTCCCTCCGGCATCGCGTCCCGTGCGTTGACCGAGAGGTTCACCAGCACCTGCTCGATGTGGCCCGGGTCGGCCAGGGTGGCCGGCAGCTCGGGCTCGAGATCGATCTCGAGCATCACGTCCTCGCCGATCAGCCGGCCGAGCATGTCCTTCATGCCTTCGATCACGCCGTTGAGCACGAGCGCGCGGGGGCTCCGGTAGGTCGGCCGGACCACCGCCAGCAGCTGGCGGGTGAGCGCCTCGCCCTGCTCGGCCGCGCGCAGGATCTCCTCGGCGGCGGCGCGGACCTCGCGCGCGTCCTTGTCGCCCGTCGCCAGCTGGTCCGCATAGCCGGCGACGACCAGCAGCAGGTTGTTGAAGTCGTGGGCGACCCCGCCCGCCAGCTGGCCGATTGCGTCCATCTTCTGCGACTGGCGCAGGCTCTCCTCGAGCTCCAGGCGCTTGGTGAGGTCGCGGTCGACGACGATCACGTTGCGCTCGCCGGAGGGGGTGTCGTAGGCCGTGGCCGAGGGCTCGAACCAGCGCCACTCCCCGGAGTCCCCCGCCAGCCGGATCGGCGCGGTCCGGCTGGTGCCGCCGTGGCGCGCGTCGTCGATGCAGGCCAGCAGTCGGCCGGCGTCCTCCGAGTGCACCCCCGCGGTGATGCAGTTCCCGAGCATCTCGGCGGGCTCGACGCCGAGCACCGAGGTGTGGTTCGGGCTCGCGAAGCGGATCCGATCGTCCTCACCGACGTCGTATACGAGGTCGCGGGCCTGCTCTACGAGGGCGCGATACCGCGACTGGCTCTCGGCCAGGTCCTCGAGGCCCGCCACTCGCAGCCAGTCGTAGACGAAGGCGACGAAGAAGAGGATGCCGCCGAAGAGCATGGCGCCCCGATAACCCGACTGGACGACGACCTCGCTCTCCACCGTCGTCGGGAACGCGAATCCGTCGCGGCGCAGCATCTCCACCGTGGTCAGGTAGGCCATGCAGGCCAGGACCGCGGCCATGCCGGTCCGGCGGCCCAGGGCGAGGGTCGCCAACAGGGGCGTGAGGCAGAGGTAGAACCCGGAGGCGACGAGGGTGCCGCCGGTCATCGCGTAGGTGAAGCCCGCCGCGGCGAAGAGGCAGAGGAAGAGTGCGACGCCGAGGGGTCGCCAGGCCGGGGTGAGGCGCAGCAGGACGAGGGTCGACAGGGCAATCCCGGCCAGGACGCCGCAGGCGATGCCGACCGGAGCCGAGCCCACCGAGAGCTGCACCCAGCTCACGTAGGCGGCGATCACGACCATCACCGCCGCCGCGGCGGCGATGATCCGAGCCCGCCGGATCTCGTCCACGCCCTGCAGCTGCACGGACGGATGCAGCATCCAGGAGAATCTGCCGTCCATCCTGCGAAGGTATCGCAGGCCGAGAGCCCGAGACCCGGTCCGCACGGAATCTCAGTATTCTCCACGGTTCTCCACGCGGGAGGTTCCATGTCCTTCGAGTTCCTGCAGGTCGAGAAGCGGAGTCACGTTGCTCTGTGCACGTTGTCGAATCCACCGCGCCACACGCTGGTGTCGCCCGAAGTGGCGGAGCTGCAACGCTTTCTCGACGAGGTGGAGGCCGACCGGGAGATCCGTGTCGTCGTCTTCCGCGGAGCGCAGGACGGGGTCTTCATCGCCCACTACGAGGTGGGGGAGCTGGCCGTCGCCTCCGAGCGCGCCTCGGGTGCCACGAACGCCGATCCGGAGACCCCGGAATCGCCTCCCGCCGAGCTGCACGCGATGCATCGGCTGTGTCTGCGCCTCGAGGCGCTCGACGCGATCAGCGTGGCGGCGATCAACGGAAACGCCGCCGGAGGCGGCTGCGAGCTCTCGCTCGCCTGCGACTTCCGGCTGATGATGGACGGGCCGCATCGGATCGGACTCCCGGAGACCTCCGTCGGCATCATTCCCGGCGCGGGCGGGACTCAGCGACTGCCCCGGCTCCTCGGCTCGGCGCGCGCCCTCGACCTGATCCTCCACGCCCGGCTGCTGACGCCAGCCGAGGCCCTCGAGCTCGGCCTCGTCCACCGCGTGTTCCCGAGCGAGGTCTTCCACGCGGAGGTCCAGGCGTTCGCCGACGACCTTGCGAGCCGGGCCCCGATCGCCCTCGCGGCCGCGAAGCGTGCGATCCACCAGGGGGCCGGCCTCCCGCTGCCTGCGGCCCTGGCCCTCGAACAGGAGGAGTTCGAGCGCAGCATGCGCAGCCGGGACGCGGCATGCGCCATGCGCGCGTTCGTCGAGGGCCGGACGGAGGGCTTCGTGTGGAAGGGCGAGTGAGGACGGCGCTAGCATGCCTCGTCGGCGCCCGGAGCCGGGGCCGCAGGAGCAGGAGACGGGGATGAGCGAGACGGAGAGCTACGAAATCCAGGGTCGCACCGTGACGCTTCCGTGCGTGGTCCGCGACGCCGCGTCCGGCAGCGCCCTCTACATGGTCTCGGCCAGCGAGGCCCAGGCGCTCGTGCCCGACGCCTTCGAGGTGCTGGAGCCCGCACCGGGCCTCACCCAGATGACGCTCTTGATGGTCGACTACCGCGACAACGATCTCGGCGACTACAACGAGGTCGGCGTCGTCTTCTTCGTGAAGCCGCGCGGCGCCGGCGACGAGCAGGCCGGCACCTACATCCACCAGCTGCCCGTCGATCAGAGCTTCACCAGCGAGGCCGGCTGCAAGATCTGGGGCTTCCCGAAGTCGGTCCAGGAGATCGACATCGACACGACCGCGACGAGCGCCACCTGCAGGCTCGTCATGGACGGTCGCCACGTGTTCACCCTCACCGTTCCGCGAGGCGGCGAGGACGAGACGCCCGAGGCGCCGAGCATCGGCTACACGCTGATCGGGGGAGTGCCGCACCGCAACGAGTTCACCCGCGGAAGCCGAGGCGAGAAGACGACGCCCGGGGCCGAGGGCGTCTCCCTCGAGCTCGGCGATCACCCGCTCGCGGAATCGCTGCGCAAGCTCGGGCTTCCCAAGGATCCCGTGCTCAGCAACTGGTGCGAGCACATGCGCGGGAGCTTCGGCCCCTCGACTCCGCTCTAGGCTCCCGGCACGACGGGGCGCGGGCTACTCGAGGGTCGCGTAGTTCGTGCTGCGATCCTCGGTGCGCACGCCGCGGACCTCGGCCACGCACTCGGCGAGGGCCTTCAGGTAGTCCTCGATCACGCCGGTGTTGGTGTTGCTGACCGTCGAGTGGAGGGTGTCGGGCGGCCCCTGCCGATCGTGGAACCAGCCCCGGGCCATGAGGGCGTCGCCCAGGGCGAACACGTCCAGGGGGTTCCCGTCGCCGTCCAGGACGTCGGGGTCGTGGCTCATCGCGATCAGGTGGTAGCGCCCGTCGCCGAGCACCTGGACGCCCGGCGTCGCCGCGATGCCCTCGCGCATGCGGTCGGCGTTGGCGAGGGTGGTGCGGGTCAGATCGCAGTAGCCCTCGACGCCCAGGTGCTGCATCACGGCCCAGGCGGTCGCCATGGGCAGACCCGAACGCGTGCCCTGCAGGTTGGGCGACGCGTAGAAGCCGCCGAGCCAGCCGTCGAAGACGAAGGTCTGATGGCGCCGCAGGGCCTTCGTGCGGTGCAGCACGACCGAGACGCCCTTGGGCGCGTAGCCGAGCTTGTGGATGTCGGCGGAGATCGAGTGCACGCCCTCGACGCGGAAGTCCCAGGGCGGCACCTCGCGGCCCAGGCGCTCCACGAAGGGCAGCACGAATCCGCCCATGCAGGCGTCGACGTGGCAGTTGGCGTCGACGCTGGCCGCGAGCTCGGCGATCTGTGGGATCGGGTCGACGACGCCCTGGGGATACTGGGGCGCCGAGCCGACCACCAGGATGGTGTTCGGCCCGAGGTGTGCGGACATGGCGTCCACGTCGGCTTTGAAGTCGGGCTTGACCGGCGTCTTGTGGACGGTGATGCCGAAGAGGTGCGCCGCCTTGTGGAAGGCCGCGTGGGCGCTCTCGGCGACGATCATCTCCGGAGCCTCGATGCCTCGCTCCTTGCGCGCGCGCTCCCGGGCGGCCAGCACCGAGCACAGGATCGACTCGGTGCCGCCGCTGGTGAGGAAGCCCGCCGCCGACTCCGGCCCGTGGAGCAGCTCCGCGGTCCAGCCGACCACCTCGGACTGGATCTGGCCCAGCGAGGGGAAGGCCTTCGTGTTGAGCGCGTTCTCGTGGAGGTAGAGCCGGGCCGCCCGCTCGGCGGCCTCGTGCACCGAGGGCCCGCCGTCGTAGATCATCCCGAAGGTGCGGCCGTCCTCCCAGCGCACGTCGTCGGCCCGCTTCGCCTCGAGCTCCGCCAGCACGTCGTCGACGGGTCGGCCCTTCTCGTTGAACCCCATGGCGCTCAGCTGCCCCCCTGCTCGGTGCTTCCGGTCAGATCGGTGCTTCCGGCGAGGCGCGCGTAGTCCACGGTCAGCCAGCGCTCCGGCCGCATCACGTAGAGGAAGCTCTCCTCCTCGCCGCTGCCTCCGGAGTCGATGTACGCGTCGCCCATCTCGGCCCCGAAGTAGCGATGGGCCATGGGGCGGGTGTCCTGCTCGACGTCGGCGGGCCGGGCCTCGACGATCGGGCCCTCGACGCTCACGTACTGGTAGGGCATGCCCTCGTTCTGGGCGACGAGGGAGAAGCGGCCCGCCTTCTCGAGCGCGCGGCCCTTGCGTGACTGGCGGCCGGTGACGATCCACAGGCCGGCCTCCGGCGAGTAGTCGTACCAGATGGGTGCTGCGAGGGGCGCGCGGGCCGGATCGGGGTCGGCAATGCTGATGACTCCGACGTGCAGGTCGGCCAGGAAAGCCTGTCGCTGGTCCTTCGACATTCTCAGATCCACGAGGTCCTCCGGGGCAGGGCGCGCGAGCCGGATCGGCGGATCCGGACGGATGCAGAGCCTAGTCCAGCCGGCGTACAATCGGGGCGCCCACGCCACAGGAGTCGCCCACGATGTCCCTGCGCCCGATCCCTGCTCTCCTCCTCCTCGGCTTCCTGCTCGCCGGCGCCGCGGCAGCCCAGTCGCCGAGCTACCTGCACTTCGAGTCGGGGCCGGTCCGCCCGATGGCCCTGCTGCCGAGCGGCGAGAACCTCTACGTCACGAACACCTCGGACAATCGGCTGGAGGTGTTCAGCACCGGCGGCGGGACGATCCAGCACGTCACGAGCGTGCCCGTGGGGATGGAGCCGGTGGCCGTGGCGATCCACGGAACGGACGCCTGGGTGGTGAACCACCTCTCCGACAGCGTGAGCATCGTCGACCTCTCCGTGTCGCCCTTCGTGGTCCGGCGCACGCTGCTGGTGGGCGACGAGCCGCGCGACATCGTCTTCGGCGGGCCCGGCGGGAACCGCGCCTTCATCACGACCGCGCACCGCGGCCAGCACCGTACGGACGCCTCCATCGCGGCGGTGCCCGGCGCAGGCGATCCGCAGCTCACGACCCCGGGCGTGCCCCGCGCGGACGTCTGGGTGTTCGACGCCACCAACCTGGGGAGCACCATCGGCGGCACGCCCCTCGAGATCGTTTCGCTCTTCGGCGACACGCCCCGGGCGCTGACCGTCAGCAACGACGGCAGCACCGTCTACGCCGCCGTCTTCCACTCCGGCAACCAGACCACGGCCGTCGGCGAGCCCGCCGTCTGCAACGGCTTCGCCGGCGCCTCCTCCTGCACGGTGGACGGCGGGACGGCGCCCGGCGGCAACCCCGGGCCGAGCACGAACCATCAGTTCGTGACGGCCCCCGAAGTCGGCCTGATCGTGCAGTACGACGAGGCGAGCGGCGAGTGGCGCGACGAGCTCGCCCGCGACTGGTCGCCGATCGTGCGCTTCGACCTGCCCGATCACGACGTGTTCGCGATCGATGCCACCACCCTGAGCCAGACCTCGGTGTACGACCACGTCGGGACGATCCTCTTCAACATGGCCACCAACCCGGCGAACGGGAAGGTCTACGTCACCAACGGCGACTCCCAGAACCTGACCCGCTTCGAGGGAGACGGGACCTTCGGCGGCAGCACCGTCCAGGGCAACCTCTCGCAGTACCGTGTGAGCATCCTGTCGGGAGCCTCGACCGTCGAGGCGCGCCACCTGAACAAGCACATCGACTACGGCATCCGGCCCGCTCCGGCCGGCACCTCGGACCACAGCATCGCCACGCCGCTCGACATGGCGTTCACCGCCGACGGAAGCAAGCTCTACGTGGCGGCCTTCGGCTCGGGGAAGGTCGGCGTCTACGACACCTCCGACCTCGAGGACGACAGCTTCGATCCCACGGTCGTGAGCGCGGGGCACATCGATCTCACCGGCGGCGGGCCGGCGGGCCTGGCGCTCCACGAGTCCGAAGAGCGGCTCTACGTCTATACCCGCTTCGACAACAGCATCGCGATCGTCGACACCACGACCGACACCCAGATCGGGAGTCTCCCGCTCTCGGATCCGGAGCCCTCGGAGGTCGTGGTGGGCCGCCCGATGCTCTACGACGCCAACAAGACCAGCTCGAACGGCGAGGCCAGCTGCTCGAGCTGCCACATCTTCGGTGACCTCGACTCCCTGGCCTGGGACCTCGGCGATCCGGATGGAGACATCACCAGCAACGTGATGCCCGCCACGCCGGCCGGCCTCGGCGGCCAGGGCGGCGCGGCACCCAACGAGTTCCACCCCATGAAGGGGCCGATGACCACCCAGACCCTGCGCGGGATGCAGAACGGCGGGGGCATGCACTGGCGCGGCGACCGCGTGGACGGCTTCTTCGGCCAGGACGTGCCCTATCTGACGATGGGCGGGAACGACGCCGGCAACGAGGCGCTCAACTTCGACAACTTCATCGTGGCCTTCCCGGGGCTCGTCGGCGGAGCGACGCCCGCTACGGACCCGGGCCTGCAGGCCGACATGATGGACTTCACGGACTTCGCCCTCGAGATCGTGCTGCCGCCGAACCCGGTGCGCGCGCTCTCGAACGCCCTGAGCCCGTCCGAGTCCTCGGCGCTCACCTTCTACGACACCCAGCTCTCCGACGGCGTGGCCACCTGCAACGGCTGCCACGATCTCGAGCCGGCCAACGGCTTCTTCGGGACCGGGGGCCTCGCGAGCTTCGAGAACGAGACCCAGAACGTGAAGGTCCCCCACCTGCGCAACATGTACCAGAAGGTGGGGATGTTCGGGATGCCGAACCTCGGCGGCTTCCTGAACGGAGACGGCAGCCACCAGGGCGACCAGATTCGCGGCTTCGGCTTCCTCCACGACGGGAGCGTGGACACGCTCTTCCGCTTCTTCCGGGCCGTCGTCTTCGCGCTTCCGGGGATCGGCTTCGCCAACGACGGCGAGCGGCGGGACATGGAGGAGCTGATGCTGGCCTTCGACTCCGACATCGCGCCGATCGTCGGCCAGCAGGTGACGGACGACGGGTCGGTGAACGCGGACGTGGCGGCCCGAATCACGCTCCTGCGCGCGCGGGCCGCGGCATCGTTCACCTCGAAGCTGCTGGGCGGCGTGGTCACCGAGTGCGACCTGATCGCCAAGGGCGTCGTCTCGGGCGAGACCCGCGGCGCGCTCTACGACCCCATCGCGGACGTCTGGGTGCCGGACCGCCAGGCGGACCCCACCCTCACCCAGGCCCAGCTCGACGCCCTGGCCGACGTGCCGGGCCAGGTCGTGACCTACACCTGCGCACCGCCGGGCTCGGGCGTGCGGATGGCGCTCGACCGCGACCTCGACGGAGCCCTCGACCGCGACGA
>JASJCN010000111.1 GCA_030065975.1 Myxococcota bacterium | reverse complement strand
ATGGATCGGGCGAAGGCGCTCCGCCCGATCCATCAGCAGGGTTCCGACTCCGCGTCCCTGCCAGCCGGGATCCACGTGCAGCAGGTCGACCTTCATCGGCCCGAGCGCGAGGAAGCCGGCGACGGCCTCGCCTGCGACCGCCAGCCACACCTCGCAGTCGCGCATCACCACGTCGCGGAAGTGCTGCAGGTTGCCCTCGTGGGTGTACTGCATGCGCTCGACCATGTGGGGCTGGCGTGCATCCCAACGGGCGCGCTCCCACACGGCGACGGCCGCCTCCAGGTCCTCGGGTCTTGCACGCCGGAACTCTGCCACGGCGCCATTCTCCACCTTGGACCGCCGCGGAACAAGCGGTTGCGGATCGACGGCGATCCCCCGGGCTGGCACCCTTCGTCGACAGAGGTGCCCCATGGCAAGCGTTCTCCGTCTCGGCGGTTTGGCCTCGATGTGCGTCGGCGCGGCCTACTTGCTGTCTGCGGCTGCGTTCCTGGCGCAGCCCCCGGTGCTGCGCGGAGCCGGCTCGCCCCACGAGTTCTGGCTCGCGCTGGCCGAAGGGTCGACACCGCACCTGGCCCTCCACTGGTTCTCGGCCCTGAGCGGCATCCTCGGGCTGGCCGTCGTGCCGGCGGTCCTCCGCCTGGTTCGCGACGAAGCCGAGGGGCTCGCGCTGTGGGCGTCCGCGCTCGCGTACGTGGGCTTCGCCGTCACCGCGCGAAGCCATCTGATGGAGGTCGAGTTCGATCTCCGCGTCGCCCCGCT
The DNA here is from genome assembly GCA_030065975.1 of Myxococcota bacterium. Taxonomy (GTDB): domain Bacteria; phylum Myxococcota_A; class UBA9160; order UBA9160; family UBA6930; genus JASJCN01. The sequence goes on along the minus strand of JASJCN010000111.1, from coordinate 19,862 downwards.
CTACGCGACGCTCGCACCGGAGACGCAGGCCACCGTGCCGCTGATTGCCGGCCTCGCTCTCGACGTCCCCCATGGCTGGCTCACCATGGGCGGCATCGGCTTCTGGGTGTTCGCGGTCTCCTGGCTCGGGCTCCGCGCCGAGAGCCTCTCCCGAGGGCTCGTCTACCTCGGATTCGCGCTCGCCACGGCCTTCCTCGCAGCGGTCGTGGGCTTCTCGTTCCTGCTGCTCCCGCTCGTCACCCTCGGCGTCGGGCTCGGAGGCCTCGTGCTGGCCCCCGTCTGGTTCGTCTGGCTCGGGTTCGCCTTGCGGGATCGAGCCCGGGCATGAAGCTCGCACGCATCGTCCTGCGGCTCTCCGCCGTTCCGTTCGCGGTCGTCGGCGTGGCCTTCCTCATCCGTCCGGAGGACATGGCTTCGTGGGTGGGCGTTTCGCTCGGCTCCGCGACGGCGGATGCCGACGTCCGAGCGGTGTACGGCGGACTGCAGCTCGGTTGTGCCGCCTTGCTGTTCGGCGCCGCGGCCAACCGCGACTGGGTCCGAGCGGGCGTTCATGCCCAACTGGCCCTCTATGGGGGGCTCGCCGCCGCACGCTTCCTGAGCATGGCGATCGTCGGGCTGCCCTCTGCGTTCGGAATCGCGCTCCATGCGGGGGAGCTCGTGGGTCTGTTCTGCGGTGCCCTGGCCTGGTGGACGCTGCGCGACGCGCACGAGCCTTGACCGGCTCGAGTGGCTCCGAGTCGGTTGTTGCTAGTCTCGAGACCGGCGGCACCAGGCGGTGGGGGCTCTCTCGTGGCACTGCTGCTCAAGAATCTCGTCTTCACCCTCCTGGTTCCCGGGACGGTCGCCGTCGCGCTGCCGTGGCTCATCTCCGGCGGCCCATCGCGAGGTGCCTCCGGCACGCTGCCCCTTGCCGCGCTGTTCTTCGCGCTCGGAGGCGCCATCTACGTCTGGTGCGTCTGGGACTTCGCCACGTTCGGCCGGGGCACGCCGGCGCCGATCGACGCCCCCAAGAAGCTCGTGGTGCGAGGGCTCTACCGCTTCACGCGAAACCCCATGTACGTCGGCGTGCTCAGCGTCATCCTCGGCTGGGTCGTCTGGATCCAGTCGCTCCAACTGGTGGCGTACGCGGCGGTCGTGGCGACGTGCTTCCACCTCTTCACCGTCCTCTACGAAGAGCCTCACCTGCAGCGCGAGTTCGGACAGGACTACCTGGCGTACAAGGCGGCCGTGAGCCGTTGGCTGCCCGGGGGGCCTCGTTCCCTCCGTGGCTAGGCGGCCGGCGACGTCGCTCCGCGAGCGGATCGCGGAGATGCAGTCGGCGATCGCCGACGAGGCGGCGCTGCGGGCCACGCTCGAGCGGCTGGTCGCGGACGGTGAGATCTCGCGCGAGAGTGCCGAATCGCTGCGGGAACGGCTTCCCGAGCAGCTCCACGATGCCCGCTACGTCCTCCGACATCTCGGAGCGCATCTGGGCATCGGTGTCATCTTCGCGTTCGACGTCGTACCGCTTCCGCTGGGGACGATCGCTCGTGTCTCCTGGGTCGCCGGGAGCCGAGTCGTCGAGGGTGCGCGCGGCAACTGGGCTCGCGCTCGGATCCATTCGCTCGGCGTCCTGCTGATCGCTGCGGTCCCGTGGTTTGGCTACGCGGCCTATCTGCTTCCGCTGCGTCGTCGCAGCCCCGAGCTCGCCTACGTCCTGGCGAACCACACCTGGCTCGGGCGCACGGGCCGGACCTACGAGAGCTTCCTCTCCGAGTCGAGGGCGCCCGTGCGGCGGCTCGGACGGACGTTGGTGCCGCGACCCGGATTCGATGACGAGGAGTGAGCCGCCGCTCCATCCGACCGGTGCCTGGTAGTCTTCCGCCAAGCCCCTCTCGCTCTCGCCACACGCGACGAGGCACCTCGAGGTACACGATGGATCCGAAGCTCTTCGCCACCGTCTTCGGGACGATCTTCGTCGCCGAGCTGGGCGACAAAACGCAGCTCGCCACGCTTCTCTACGCCTCGAACGCCTCCCATCCGAAGCTCACCGTCTTTGCCGCCTCCGCAGCGGCGCTCGTCCTCTCGTCCGCGCTGGGAGTTCTCGCGGGGGCCGCCGTCGCCGAGTACGTGAGCCCGAAGGTCGTTCGCTGGATCGCCGGGCTCGGCTTCATCGCCGTCGGCGTCTGGGTCCTGATGTCGGGTGAGCAGGCGAGCGTTCGGGTTTCGTGAGCCCTGCATGCAGTGCCCGCGGTGCCAGTCCCCGTTCCACGAGGTCCCGGTGGCGGGCGTCCAGGTCGACGTCTGTCCGACGTGCCGTGGGTTCTGGTTCGACGCCGGGGAGCTCGACGCGTTCCGCCGCGCTCACGCCGGCGAAGCGCGTGACGCCGCCCCGCCCTTCGTCGCGACCGGGTCCATCGCGCCCGACACGTGCCCCCGCTGCGCGCGCACCGAGCTCCGCGCGGGAGAGGCGGGCGCGCACTCCTTCCAGGTGTGTTCGCACTGTGGGGGTGCCTTCGTCTCCCACGAGACGAGCCGGGCGATCGGTGGCCGTACGACGGTGCGGTCCGCCACGCAGGCCGCGGCGCCGGACTCGCCCGACCTTCCCTGGCTCGTCTCGGACCTGGTCGCGCCCGTCCTCGAGTTCCTGCTCGAGTCCATCGTCAGCTAGGAGTACTCGATACGAATCGCCCCGTGGAGGGTGGGGCTTCCGGCAACGAGGGAGCTGCATCTCGAGGATTCGAGCGCTCCCGTAGCCGCCGCTGCGACGGGCCATCCGCTCCAGCGCGGTGCTACATTGACTCGAAGCGCCCAGAGGAGAGTGCCATGAAGGTGCTGAAGTGGGCCGGGTACGTCTTCGCCGGGTACGTCGTCTTCGTCTTTCTCTTCGAGGCCGTCTTCCTCGGCTGGCTCCAGCCCAAGCTCGACGACGCGCCGGTCCCCATGCTCGTCATCACGACGACGGACGAATCGGGCGAGTCGCGGGACCGGCGGCTGGCGCGCTTCGACACGGACGGGAAGGTCTACGTCTCGGCCCATCATTGGCCGCGCGGTTGGTACCACCGCGCCGTCGCGAACCCGGACGTGCGCGTCGAGATGGACGGCGTGGAGGGGGACTACCTCGCGGTGCCGGTCGACGGTGCGGAGTTCGCGCGGGTGGCCAACGAGTTCCCGCTGCCGTTCCTGATCCGCTTCCTGATGGGCTTCCCGCCCGAGCGGGACATCCTGCGGCTCGATCCGGTCGGCTAGGCGTCGCGGATCGACGAGCGCTCGGATCAGCGCAGGGCCGACGCGAATGCGGCCTCGTGCTCGCGCCACCAGCGGCGGCGGCGGTCGTACTTCTCGATGCCGCCGAGCGCCTTCGAGACGGGGACGCCCCGGCCTCGGGCGGCGGCCTCCACGCGGTCGAGGGCGTCGACCATGGCGGCGAGGAGGATCTTCCGGCCGGCCTCGTCGAGCCCGTAGGCGTCGGCCACGAGTCGCAGCCGTGCGGGGCGATCGGCGGGCCGCCAGCCGATGCGGGCCTGATCGAAGTCGTCCTCGATCGGCACGCAGAGACGAGCGAGCTGCGCGAGGTCGTAGATCGGGCGCCCGGGAGCGGCGAACTCGAAGTCGATCAGCGCGACGGCGAGGCCGTCGCGGAAGACGACGTTGGAGGGCTCCACGTCGTTGTGGCAGACGAGGGTTCCGCCCGCGGGGTCGGCCAGAGCCTCGTTCCACCCATGGCGGCGGGGGTCGAAATCGCGCGCGGCCTCGTGGAGATCGCGCAGCAGCGTGGCGATGGACGCCAGCGCGTTGTCGGACTGGCTCCACGCGGGATAGGGCGACAGGGGGACGTCGCCGTCGATGAACTCGAGGCGCTCGCGTCCGTCCTCTTCGATGCCGACGGGCCAGGGCGCACCCTCGAACCCCGCGCGCCGCACCGCGCGCAGGTAGGCGTGGACCGAGGCGCTGTGCTCGGATGCGGGCCGAAGCACGTGTTCGCCGTCGCGGACCACCTGGCCGGCGTTGGCGATGCCTCCCTGGAGTCGCCGTTCCGCCACGCCCTCAGTATCGCAGACGCGGGAGACGCGAATCAGTGTCGGGGCTGCGCGATGGCGAGGGCGCTCGCGGTGAGTGCGGCCAGGAAGCCCCGCTTCGGGCCCACGCGGATCTGCATGGACGCCCCGTCGATCAGCGCCGTCAGCAGGCGCGCGCGTGTGGCGCGCTCGGCGGGCTCGATCTTCGGGTCCACGGCCTCGATGGCGCGCTCCATCTCGGCGTAGAAGGCGTCGTAGATCTGGCGATAGGCCTCCCGGAAGGCGGGCTTGTGACGCGCCAGCAGCTGCATCGGGATGAAGACGAGGCCGCCGTCGCTTCGCCAGCGGCGCACCAGCGTACGCACCAGGGCACCGAGGCCGGCCTCGGGATCCTCGGCGCGATCGAGGGCGGCGCGCAGGGCCAGGGCGTCCTCGCGCGCCTCCTGGCGGATCACCTCGAGGAGCAGCTCGTCCCGGCTCGCGAAGTAGTACTGCAGGTTGCCCACGCGAATGTGGAGCCGCGTGGCGACGCCCCGCAGCGAGAGCGCGTCGTAGCCGTCGGCGATGAGCGTGCGCCGAGCCTCGGCGACGATGCGTCGGCGCGTCGCCTCGCCCTTCCCTCCCGCGGCTCCCGCGACTCCGGCGGCCGGCTCGCGTGCAGGCGCGGCGCTCAACCGGCGCGTCCCAGGTCGTACACCATGCGGATCTCCATCGGCACGGAGTGCTCGCGACACGGCTCCGGTGCGACCGTCTCCGCGACCGGGACGAGCCCCATGCGGCGGTAGAACCCGACGGCGGCGTTGTCCGAGAGCACGTCGAGGTGCAGCTCGCGATAGCCCGCCTTGCGCGCCTCGTCGATCGCGTTCGTCAGCAGCTTCGCCCCGAGCCCGCTGCCGCGGTGCGACTCCGCGACGGAGAGGGCCAGCACGTAGTAGGCGTTCTCGGGCACGTACGGGTTGAGATAGCTCGCGAGGTGCGTGCGCTGGGCCATCTGCTTCACGCGCTCCGGCGCCACGGTGCCCGCCTGGAGGAGCTCGATGGTGACCTGTCGGAGAGGAGGTTTCAGGCCGTACCAGTCGCGCCCGCCGTAGCCGATCTCGACGCCCGCGACGGCCTCCCCGTCGAGGGCCAGCGTGGCCTCGGTGTGGGAGAAGAGCGTGCGGGGCATCCGCCAGGCGCGCTCGATGAACGGATCGAAGAGGTCGCGCCCGGGGCCGAACTGGTAGTCGTAGGAGGAGGGTCCCGTCGCGTGGATGAAATCCGGCACGAGGGGGGCCGCCTTCTCGGCGAGGGCGGCGTCGGGTGTGCACAGCTCCACGGCTACTGCCCCGTCCGGATGCGATCGGGAACGAGGGTGAGCGTGCAGAGCGCCTGGGCAGCGGCCCGCCATAGCTCGAGGGTCTGCTGCCGCTCCGGGTCGTCGAGGTCCCAGTAGCGCTCGGCCATGCGCTCCGCGAGCTCGATGGCGCCCTCGTGATCTCCCACCGTCATCTCGCCGTCGAACGCCACCCAGCCTTCGGGCTCGCCGACCCGGTTGGTGACGAGCACCGATGCGCGAGGGTCTCGCCGGAGGCGCTTGACCTTGAGGGAGGTGCCGAGTGCGAACATCCGCACCTCGCCGTCGCTCCACTCGAACCAGACGGGCACGCCGAGCGGCGTTCCACTCTTGCGGCTGGACATCAGGATCGCGAGCCGGGGCTCGGCCAGGAAGGCGTCTCGCTGGGCCGGATCGTCGAGGGGGGTCGCCATGTCGGGACTCCTTTCGAGGCGCGCCCGGGAATCCTAGGTCAGTGACCTATTCTACGTCAACCCCGGGCCCGAGGCACGGCGACGTCGCTACCCTTCCGCCGTGGCAGACGACGTCTGCAGGCTGGTTCACGCGGCCCGAGGCCAATCCGAGGGGCTCGCCGACATGGCGCGCGAGTTCCTCGAGGCCGGCGACCCGCGGCTACGGCTCGCTTGCGAGGACCCCGACGCCTTCTTCGATCACCTGGAGCGCTTCGAGGCCGGCGTCGATCTCCCCCGCAACCGGGTGCGCCAGACGTGGTTCTGGCTCTACCGGGGGGAGCGCATGATCGGCGCCAGCCGCCTGCGTCATCGCTTGATCCGCTTCCTCCAGCGCGACGGCGGCCACATCGCCTACGAGATCCGCCCGAGCGAGCGTCGCAAGGGATACGGCACCGAGATCCTGCGGCTCACCCTGAAGGAGGCCGCGGCGATCGGGGTGCGGCGGGCGCTGCTCACGACCGACCCGACGAACGCCGCATCGATCGGGGTGATCCGCAACAACGGGGGCACCTTCGGCGGCAACAGCGTGTCGCTCGAGAGCGGCCAGCTCCTCAATCGCTACTGGATCGAGATCCGAGCCGATCGTGGCTGAGGCGGCCGTGCAGTCCAGGCGGACTACTCGTCGTTCGAGTCGCCGCGCTAGCCTCCGCACGTGACTCGAGGACTCATACGGGCCGTCGTCGTGGCGCTCCTGCTCCTCCCGGGCGGCGCATCGGGCGGCGCATCGGCCGAGCCGTCGGATCTCGAGGAAGCGGCGGGCGTGCTGGCTCCGTTCAAGCGCGACCTCATGCAGGCCTTGCAGGACGGGCTCGCGCAGGGGCCGGTGGAGGCGATCGGCGCCTGCCAGCTGCGCGCGCCGGAGATCGCGGACGAGCGCTCGCGAGACGGAGTCCGCGTCGGGCGCACCAGCCACCGCTTGCGCAACCCCGAGAACGCGGCGCCCGACTGGGTCGCGCCGCTGCTCGAGGCCTACGTGGGGAACCCGGCCGATCGCGCCCCCCGGCTCGTCCCGCTTCCGGGCGAGCGCGCCGGGTACGTCGAGCCGATCGGCGTGAAGCCGCTCTGCCTCACCTGCCACGGAGAGACGCTCGCGCCCGCGGTCGCCGAACGGATCACCGCGCTCTACCCCGACGACCGGGCCACGGGATTCGCGGTGGGCGATCTTCGCGGCCTCTTCTGGCTCGAGTTCCGTCCGAGCCGCTGAACTCGCGGATGCCGGTTCGACGGAGGCGACGCTGAACCCCGACTACCTTCCCCTGATCGCCGAGATCGGTGCCGCGCTGGCCGGCTTCGGTGGTCTCGCCGGGCTCATCGGGCGCGGCAGGAGCTCGGAGTCGCCCGAGGTCGATGCGGGCCGGCTTCGCGGGATGCTCGAGCGGGCGCTCTGCATCGTGCTGCTCGCGCTCCTGCCCCTTGCCCTCGCCCAGTTCCCGATCTCCGAGATCTGGCTCTGGCGGTTCTGTGGCGCGCTCGCCTTCGTCTTGATGCCGACGCTGAACTGGACGCTGATCCACCGGCTGCGCCAGCTCCCGAACTACGCTCCCGGCCGGTCGTACTTCCTCTCGTCCCAGATCAACCTCGCCTTCGAGCTCGGGGTGCTGGCCGCGGGATTCTTCGGCCTCGTGCCGCTCGCCGCCGCCTACGGCCTCGCGCTCCTGCTGGAGCTCGTCACCGTCGGCGGGATGTTCCTCCGCGTCATCGCTTCGATCACCCTCTCGGCGCGGACGAGCGCGTAGTCCGGAGGAGCCCCATGGACACGCCGCTCCGCAAGCTCCTCGGTCTCGGCAGCATGGCCATCGCCTTCATCGCCGTGGCCGACGGGCTGGCGATGCTGCTTCCCGGGCCTTCGAGCACTCTCGGCGGGTCGGCGCTCGTGATCCTCGGAATGGCCTGGCTCGTCGTCGGCGTGCGGTGGATGCTCACGCCCGGCGGCCGGCCCTTCGCCCCGGTGCTGGTCTCGCGCTTCGGGCTCTTCGTGCTGCCCGTCCTCTGCCTTCCGGTGGCGCTGGTCTGGTACGTGGCGACGCCCCACGCCCTGTCGATCTGGTTCGGCGTGGCCTGGCTCGTCACCTGGGCCGCGTGTCTCGTGCTCTCGGCCTCGCTCCCCTGCCCGCGCTGCGGGCAGCCCTTCGGGCGCTCGGGCGCTCGCCTGCAGGGGCGCTCCTCCACCTGCCCGCACTGCGGTGCGGATCCGCGGGGAGAGCCGAGCCCGCAGGCCTAGTCCGTGAGCTCGGCCTCGATCGCCCCTCGGAGCGCCTCGAGGCACGCGGCGCGTACCTTCTCCTTGGTGCCGCGGTGGGCGTCGAAGTCGATGGCGAGGAGCCCCTCGGCCACCTCGCGAGAGCGCGCCTCGAGATCGCCGGGGGCGACCAGCTCGTCCAGGAAGCCGGCCGTCACCGCCTCTTCGGGCCCGTACATGTCGCCCGTCACCGTGCGGTGGAAGTAGGCGGGCGTGAGCCGATGGCGGGCGAGCTCGACCGCGAAGGCCGGGAGCGTGAGCCCGATGGCCGTCTCGTTCATGCCGATGCGGAACGCGCCCTCGCAGCCGATGCGTCGATCCGCCGAGAGCATCAGGAAGGCGCCTGCCGGATAGGCGTGGCCGGTGCAGCCCGTCACCACCGGGAAGGGGAAGGAGAGGATCTTCTCCGCGAGCGTCGCGCCCAGGCGCAGCATCTCGATGGTGGGCCCGCGCCCCTGGCTGAAGACCTTGAGGTCGAAGCCCGCCGAGAAGAGCCCCTCCTTGCCGGTCAACACCACGACGGCGCGATCCTTCTCGGCGCGGTCGAAGGCCGCATGGAGGTTCGTGAGCATCGGGATCGACATCGCGTTGACCTTGCCGTCGTCCATGGCGAGGGTCGCGATGCCGCCGTCGAGGGTGTAGGAGAGAGTGTCGTTCATGAACCCCTCTGCCAGGCGCGCGGCCCAAACTAGCAGAGACCCGGGTGACTCCAGGTCAAGCCCTGCAACGGTCGGGCATCGAGCGGCATCCAAGCCGCGTGGAGCTTCCTCGCGTCAATCCCGTCGGCGTGGTCGAGGTTCCGGCCGGCTATCGGAGGCGGCCCGGCCGCCACGGGGCCAGGCTTCGCCTCGCCGCCATGGCGATCCTCGGCGTCTTCCTGGCGAGCAGCGTCGGCACCACGGTCTACAGCCTGGGCGTCCACTGCATCACGAGCTTCGCGGGTCCATCGCCGTTCGGCTCGCCCTAGCAGGATGCTGTCCGACGTTCTTCAGCACCCTGCTAGCCCGAGGGTGCTACTTTGGCGCTCCCCCGAAGCAGGCGGCCTCGGCCATCGACATCCCCATCCAGGTACACGCCGAGGCTCATCCGGACGAGGAGTCGTTCGTCCGCGCCGAGCTCGATCGCTTCAACCGCGCGGCCGGGCCCTTCGACCGGATCCGCCTGCTGCGCTGCTTCGCGCGGGACGAGAAGCGGAGCTTGATCGGCGCCGCCATCGGGCACACCTGGGGCCAGAGCTGCGAGCTCGGCCAGCTGTGGGTCGCCGAAGCCAGCCGACGCCAGGGCCTCGGCTCGCGGCTGATCCGTCGCTACGAGGCCGAGGCCCGCGCCCGAGGGTGCGAGCTGATCTACCTCGACACCTTCAGCTTCCACGCGCCGGAGTTCTACGCGAGCCACGGCTACGAGGTCGCCTGCGAGCTCGGCGGGCTGCCCGACGACGCGGTGCTGTACATCCTCAAGAAGGAGCTCGCATGACGCTGCGAAGGGCCATCGCGCCTGGCTTCCTCGCGCTGGCGCTGGCCGCGCCCGCGGCGGCGAAGGACGAGCTGGCCCCCGACTTCGACGAGGCGCTGGTCCTCGCGCGACGCCACATCGCGACGGAGGCCGGCGCCTCCTACGACGAGGCGAAGGTCGGCCCCTGGTTCCAGGAGACGCACTCGCGCTCGATCCAGCTCTGCTTCGAGTCGCTCGCCGAGCCCGACGTGTCTCCCTTCATGCTGGTGGTGGCGCTCGACGCCGAGGGCGACGTCGAGCGGGCGTATCTCGATGCCGACACCAACGTCTCCCTGTGCCTGCGGGCGGCGGTGGCGTCGAGCGCGTTTCCCGCCCCGCCCTTCGCGCCCTTCTATCAGCCCTTCATCCTGAACTTCGAGCCGTGATCCGGCGGGTCTTCGGCCGGGCTCCCAGGGCACGAGGACGAGTCGCCGATGCAGCCTGCCCAGGATCGCGTACAGCCCGAGACGCTTCGCGACTGGCGGGCCTGGCTCGCGGAGAACCACGGCCGGGCCGCGGGCATCTGGCTCGTCACCTGGAAGCGCTCGTCCGGGAAGCAGCGCTACTCGAACGACGACGCCATCGAAGAGGCGCTGTGCTTCGGCTGGATCGACAGCAAGCCGGCCCGGCTCGACGATGAACGGACGATGCTCTGGTTCGCGCCCCGCAAGGCGGGCTCGGGCTGGTCGCGACTGAACAAGGAGCGGGTGGAGGCGCTGATCGCGAGCGGGCGGATGGCGCCGCCGGGGCTCGCGAAGATCGAGGCCGCCAGACAGGACGGCTCCTGGTCGAAGCTCGACGCGGTGGAGGCGCTGGCGATCCCCGATGATCTCGTGGTCGCCTTCGGGCGCCACGCGGGGTCTGAGACGAACTTCGAGGCGTTCCCGCGCTCGGCGAAGCGTGGGATCCTCGAATGGATCGTCCAGGCGAAGCGGCCCGAGACCCGCGCACGCCGGGTCGAGGAGACGGCCCGGCTCGCGGCGCGGAACGAGCGGGCGAACCAGTGGCCGAAGAAGGGCTAGGCGCGTACCCTCCCCCGTCGCAGGCGTCTCGGATCCCCGGCGCCGTCTCCAACCCGGAACCCAACCCGGAAACCCAGACCGGAACCAAGACCCGGAACCCGACCCGGAAGGACCCGATCCGCGTGACGCCCGCGCAGTAGCCAGATCTCGACTCGGCAAGTCGGCTACTTCGACGGTGCCCGGTGCCACCCATCCAGCGGCGTCCGGCGCCTCATCGGCGGAGTGGTGCGTCGTGCGGTCGGGGTCTGGCGGTGCGCCAGCCATCCACCCTTCCGGTCGTCCACCGGGCCGCACACCACCAGTCCGACCTCCCGCGCTCCCTCCGCGGGAGTTCTTCTCGTGGTTTCTCTCGTCTGGCAGGTCCTTCCGGCCTCCCTTCCCTCCTGGATCCGAGCCTGCTCGCGTTGCGCGAGCCCGGCCCTCGAGCCCACCGATCGTTTTCGCATCAACGCAAACGGCCCGGCTCACGACGTGTGGCTGATCTACGAGTGCCCGCACTGCGGCGCGCCGCACAAGCGCTCGCTCCGCCGCCGTGTGCGCGAGGCGTGGCCCGGCGAGCTCGACCCCTATCGGGGCAACGACTCCGCGGCGGCCGCTCTCTGGGCGCTGCACCTCGGCCGCGGGCAGCCTCTCGCCCACCGCGTGGTGCGCGATGCCCTCTGCGAGTCCGAGCGCGTCGCGGTCCACGTCTCGCAGCCCCATCCGTGTCGCGTGCGCTGGGATCGGCTGCTCTCCGCCGAGCTCGGGCTGTCGCGGAGCGCGATCGGCCGGCGTTGGAAGGTGGCGTTCGTGCCGCTCACGCGGCCCTTCGAGGCGCGCGCCGTGGTCCGCGACGGCGACGGCATCCTGCTCGCGCTCGACGAGTCGGGAGGAGGCCCCATGCTACCGTGAGCCCCGGGGCCGCACCGAGGAAGGGCGGAGCATGAGGCGCGAGACGATCACCGAGCGCAGCGACCTGTTGATCCGCAGGATGGTGCTCGACCCCGGCGAAGCGATGCCGTGGCACACCGACACGTGTCATCGCTTCTCCGTCGTGGTTCGCGGCGAGCGTCTGCGCATCGAGTACCGCCACTCCGACGAGTCCGTGGAGGTGCCCGTCCACCCGGGGCTCGCCGACTGGGATGCGCCGGACGATCGGGTGCATCGCGGCGTGAATGCGGGCTCCGGCGTCTACGAGGAGATCGTGACCTTCTACCTCGACCCCGAGGGTTCGGATCCCCAGCCCGAGCCGGCGTAGCCCCGGCCGTGCTGCACCACGTGTCGCTTCCGGTTCGCGATCTCGACGCCGCACGGGCCTTCTACGACGCGGCGCTGGCCCCGCTCGGGTTCCGGTGCGTCGCCCGGGGCGATCGCTTCGCGGGCTACGGGGTGGAGGACGGCCGCGACAAGCTCGCCCTCATGTGCGTGGGCTCCGCCCGCGCCGCCGGGACGGGCTTCCACCTGGCCCTCTCGGCGCCGAGCGAGGGCGCCGTGGATGCGTTCCACGCGGCGGCGCTTCGGTTTGGCGGCACCGACAATGGAGCGCCCGGCCTGCGGGCGCACTACGGGCCCCACTACTACGCGGCCTTCGTGATCGATCCCGATGGCCACCGGCTCGAGGCGGTCTACAAGGAATCGGCGGGCGCCTCGTGACGACGCCCGAGCTCTGCCTCTTCGACCTCGGGGGCGTCGCGGCGCGCTTCGTGCCCGAACGTCGGCTGCCCGAGCTCGCGCGCCTGCTCGGGAGCGATGGGGCGGAGGTGGAGTCGCGCATCTGGTCGTCGGGGCGAAGCCGCCGCTTCGACGAGGGGGAGTTCGAGCTCCCGGGGATGGCGGAGGAGCTCAGCGCGGCGTTCGGCGTACCGGTCGGCGTCGACGAGCTGGTGCGGGTCTGGTGCCTGGCCTTCGAGCCGGACGCCTCGGTGCTCGCCCTCGCGCGGCGCGTGGCACGAAGCACCCGTGTCGGTCTGCTCACCAACAATCCGCCCGCGATCGAGCGGGGCCTCTCGCGGCATCTGCCCGAGATCGCGGACGGCTTCGAGCCGCGGCTCTTCTCGTGCTCCCTCGGAGTGCGCAAGCCCGACCCCGAGATCTTCGCGCGGGTCGAGCGTGGCGTCGGCATCGCCGCCGAAGGGCTCGCCCTCGTCGACGACTCGCTCGCGAACGTGTCGGCCGCCCGGGAACGAGGCTGGGCGGCGATCCCGTTCTCGACGCCCGAACGGCTCGGTGCGGAGCTCGAGGCGCGCGGCTGGATCGGGCACTAGCCCCCGCAAGGAGGAGGAGAGAGCGATGGTGACCTGCACCCTGCGCTACGTGATCGACCCGTCGAAGACGGAGGAGTTCGAGCAGTACGCGCGCCTCTGGATGCCCCTCGTCGAGCGCTTCGGCGGGACGCACCACGGCTACTTCCTGCCGTCGGAAGGGGCGAGCGACGTCGCGCTCGCCCTCTTCAGCTTCCCGAGCCTGGCCCGCTACGAGGAGTACCGCGAGCGTGCGCGGGAGGACCCGGACTGCCAGGCGGCGATCCGCTTCGGCCGGGAGGCCGGCTGCGTGGTCCGATTCGAGCGCAGCTTCTTCCGACCGGTGTTCAGCGAACCCCGGGGGTCGGCCAGCGGCGCCGACGAAGTGTAGACTCGACGCCAGGAGGACCCATGCGAGCCCTGACCCCGACCGTCCTTGCCACGCTGATCCCCGCCGCCGCCACCGCCCATCCGGATCACACCGGAAGCGCCGTGCACGGACTGGCCCACCACCTGAGCGATCCCTTCCACGTCGCGACCTACGGCGTGTGCGCCCTGGCCGCGGTGGTCCTCGGCTCGCTCGTGCGCCGTCAGCGCGCGGTCGCGCGGAAGCGCTGAGATCGTCGCGTTCCGCAAGCTCGAGCGCCACGAGCTCGGCGACCTCTGGTCCATCGAGCGTGCGGAAGTCATCGATCACGTCTACCGCAACGAGGGCGGCGAGCTCGTGCTCGTGGCCGAGCACCACGACATGTCCGGCTGGCCCGAAGGCGAGCCGGAGCACTACGCGCCCATCCTCGCCGACTGCTTCGACCACGGAGGCCACTTCGAGGGGGCCTTCGACGGCGACGCCTTGGCCGGCGCCATGGTGCTCGAGAGCCGCTTCATCGGACGAGGCGGCGACCGCCTGCAGCTGAAGTTCCTGCACGTCGGGCGGCGCTACCGGAAGAGCGGCCTCGGGGTCACCCTGTTCGATCGAGCGGTCGAACGCGCCCTTGAGCTCGGCGCGCGCGGTCTCTACGTCTCGGCGACCTCCTCGCAGAACACCGTCGACTTCTATCTGCGGCGGGGCTGTCGGCCGAGCGTCGAGCCGGACCCGGATCTGCTTGCGCTCGAGCCCGAGGACATCCATCTCGAGCTCGACTTCGTGCGCGCCGCCAGCCCCGGCTGACCCGGTTGAGACCCGGCTGACGCGACCCTCGCTACCCTGGCCCGCGGGGAGCGAGGAAGGAGGCTGCCGTGCTTCGCGGTGGATGCTACTGCCGGTCGGTGCGCTACGAGACGAGCGGCACGCCGACGGACCGGACCAACTGCCACTGCAGCATCTGTCGACGGCTGAGCGCCGCGCCCTTCGTCACCTGGTTCACGGTGCCGACGGCGGACTTCCGCTTCGTCGACGGCACGCCGGTCCGACTCCAGTCCTCGTCCCACGGGACCCGATCCTTCTGCGGTCAGTGCGGTACGCCGCTCACCTTCGAGACGTCCGCTGCTCCGGGCGCGATCGACGTCACGACCTGCTCCCTCGACGATCCCGAGGCGCTGCCGCCCGAGGACGAGATCGAGACGAGCTCGCGTCTCGGTTGGATCGAAGCGGGCAGCGTGCTGCCCTCGTTCCCCGGCGCGCGGAGCTAGGCGTGGAGATCCGGCTCGCCACGAGCGAGGACGCCGACCCGATCGCGTCCCTCCACACGCGAAGCTGGAGGGAGAGCTACCGCGGCTCGTTCACGGACGCCTACCTCGACGGCGATCTGCTGGCCGAGCGCCAGGGCGTCTGGCGCGAGCGCCTCACGTCGCCTTCGGCCGAGCAGTTCGTGGGTCTTGCCCTCGACGGCGAGGAGCTCGCGGGCTTCGTCTGCGCCTACGCAGGCGACGATCCCGAGTGGGGGGCCCTCATCGACAATCTGCACGTCGTGGCGGAGGCGAAGCGCAAGGGCGTGGGCCGCTCGCTGATGCGGCGCGCGGGCGAGTGGCTCGTGAGCCAGCGACCCGAAGAGGGGGTGTATCTCTGGGTGCTCGAAGCCAACGCACCGGGCCGCCGCTTCTACGAGCGCCTCGGGGCGACGGATCAGGGCGTCACCGTGATGGAGACCCACGGAAGCGCCATCGTGCGCAGCTGCCGCTATACGTGGGCGCGGCCGGCCGAGCTGGCGCGACTCTGAGCGGGCGCGCTAGGCGCCCCCGGGCCCGCGGCCCGACTGCTACCCTCCGTGTGGGCGACCAAGCGGGAGAGACCGCAATGGCGGCACTCGACGACCGGTCCTGTGATCAGCTGAGTGGTCAGCCGAGCGCGCGGCTGAGCGGCCCGCCAGGCGCCGGTTTCGACGCCCAGCCTGTGCTGAAGGGAGGGCTGCTCGAGCTTCGGCCGCTGCGGGCCGAGGACTTCGACGCCCTGTTCGCGGTCGCCTCCGACCCGTTGATCTGGGAGCAGCACCCGACACGCGACCGCCATCTGGAGGAGGGCTTCCGCCCCTTCTTCGAGGAGTCGCTCGAGTCCGGCGGGGCGCTCGTCGCCCTCGAGGCCGGGTCGGGGACGGTGATCGGCTCGTCGCGCTTCCACGGTCACGATCCCGAGCGTGGCGAGGTGGAGATCGGCTGGAGCTTCCTCGCCCGGGCATACTGGGGCGGGCGCTTCAACGGCGAGATGAAGCGGCTGATGCTCGAGCACGCCTTCCGCTTCGTTCCGCGAGTCGTCCTGCTCGTCGGCCCCGACAACCTGCGCTCGCAGCGGGCCGTCGAGAAGATCGGCGGCGTCCGGGTGGGGAGCCGCCCGAACGGGCTCGACCGGGAGAGCCTGCTCTACCAGGTGACGCCCGAGACGCTGGTGGCACCGGGCGGGGGGCGCGCATGAGCGAGGCTTCGCGATTCGATGCCCACGAGTTCGTCGAGCCCGAGGGAGCCGGCGCCGACGATCGTTGTGGCCTGTGTGGCGAGAGCCGCTCCCAGATCCGCCACCACCCGACCCGCATCCGCGCGGCGGAGCAGCTCGCCGAGCCAGCGGAGGGGCGGCGACACGGCGGGCGCACGCTGAGCCACGAGGAGGCCCGCGCGGTCTACGACCGGGTGGGCTCCTTCCAGGATCGACAGGCCTTCTACGAAGACCGCGCCATCGACCTCCTGATCCGGCATTCCGACTTCGGATCCGCGCATCGCGTGTTCGAGTTCGGCTGTGGGACGGGGCGCCTCGCGTCCCGTCTGCTCGCCGAGGAGCTGCCCGCCGATGCCCGCTACCAGGCCGTCGACGTGAGCCCGACGATGGTGGGCCTGGCCCAGGCGCGACTCGAGCCCTTCGCTTCGCGGGCGCGCGTGGTCCTCACCGACGGCACGCCCGTCGTCGACGCGCTGGCCAGCTCGGCCGACCGCTTCGTCTCGACCTACGTGCTCGACCTGCTCTCCGAAGAGGACGTGGAGGCGGTGCTGAACGAGGCCCATCGCATCCTCGCCCCCGGAGGCCGGCTGTGCCTGGCGGGCCTTTGCCCGGGGAACGGCGGGCTGTCGCGCGCGGTGGCGGCGGGCTGGTCGTGGCTGCATCGGCTCTCGCCTCGGATCGTCGGCGGCTGTCGCCCCCAGGAGATCGTTCCCAGGCTCTCCGAGGCGCGGTGGCGCGTGCTTCATCACGAGGTGGTGACCCCCTTCGGTGTCCCCTCGGAGGTCGTGGTCGCCGAGCGCGCGCGGGGAGCGCAGGTGCCATGAGCCTTCCGATCTTCCTCGTCGGCGGCATCGTCTGCATGCTGGGAATGAGCGGCATCGTCTCGCCCGATGGCCTGCTCTGGCTGGCCGGTCGTGTGCGCACGCGCCTCGGCCTGTGGGTGATCGCCGGGATCCGCCTCGCGATCGGGGGGGTGCTGCTGCTCTCTGCCGAGGCCTCGCGCGCGCCCGTCTTCGTGACGGTGGTGGGTGCCATCTCCATCGTCTCGGGAGTGGTCACGCCGGTCATCGGCGTCCGCCGCGCGGGCCGGATGGTCGACTGGTGGCAGGATCTCGGCCCCCTGGCGATCCGCGCCTGGTGCGTGGTGGTGATCGCGTTCGGGTTGAGCCTGGTGTGGGCGTCCTTCCCTCCCGACGTGGCCACGCCCTAGAGCGCTCGGTGCCACGTCGGCAGCGCCACAGCCGGGCGCGGCGGTGCTAGCTTCCCGCCATGAAACTCCCGGGTGGTCGGGCGACCCTCTTCGTCGTGGTGCTGGCGCTGTGTGTCGGCTGCGATCACACCGTCAAGCAGCTTGCCCAGGAGTCGCTGACGGCCGCCCCGGTCTCGATCGCGGGCGACCTGATCCGTTTCGAGCTGGCCCACAACCACGGGGCGCTGCTCAGCACCGGGGCCGAGCTCCCGCCGTGGATCCGCAGCCTTCTCTTCCTCGTCCTCGTGCCGATCGGGCTGCTCGGGGTCTGCGTGATGGCGTTCCGCTCGGGAGTCGCCCCGGGCGCCGCCTTCGTCGGCCTGGCGTTGATCGTGGGTGGCGGCGGGGCCAACTGGCTCGATCGCCTGCTGCATGCGGGCGCCGTCACCGATTTCGTGAGCCTCGGCCTCGGTCCGCTGCGGACGGGCATCTTCAACGTGGCCGACGTGTGCATCATCGCCGGAGTCCTGGTCTTCGTGCTGGGCTCGGCCAAGGAACAACGGAGTGAAGCCCTCGATGCGTAGCCGATGGATCCTGCCGATCGTCCTTCTCGTCCTCCTCCCCCTGCTCTTCGCCTGCCGGCTCGCCACCGAGGCCAGCGCGGGCGTGTTGGTCGACCCCTCCGGCACGGCGGATGCGCCTTCGCCGCTGGCCACCCGGATCATCGAACGGCTCGAGGCCGGCGAGCTCGCGGCGGCGCTGCGCGCGGCCGTTCCCGAGCTCACGGACGAGGAGATCGAGTCCGTGGTGCTCGAGCAGGCCTACCACGGAGAGCCGCCCAACACGGGTACCCAGATCATCTGCAAGGTCCAGGCGGAGGAGACGACGGCCAACGCCGCGATCCAGGCGTGCATCAAGGCGATCCAGCAGGCGCTCGCCGCCTCGCCGGGCGCCTAGCCACCCGCCGGTGCCGACCGCGCTCTACACGATCGGCCTGGCATCGCTGTTCACCCACGAGATGGATGCGGTGATGGCCGCGGAGTGGCGCCTGCTCTTCGGGCTGCGCTCGCTCCCCGACGCGACGGCGTACCCGATCTTCCTGGTGCTCCACCTGCCGCTCTTCGCCGTCATGCTCTGGCTCGGCCACCACCCGCGCGAGCGGGTGAGGAGCCTCTTCCGGGCCGGGGTCGCCGCCTTCCTGGTGATCCACGGCGCCCTGCACTGGCGGCTCGCCGGCGCTCCCGAGAACGGCTTCGAGGGTCTCCTCTCCTACGGCTTCATCGCGCTGGCTTCCCTCTGCGGTGGCCTCTACCTGCTCGGGGCCCGTGAGACCCTGCGCGCTCCCCGGGCCTAGCGGGGCCCCGGCTCCCAACGCGAGGACTCCATGCAGCAGACCGCGATCTTCGGGCCCTTCTTCGCCATGGTCGGCCTGACCTTCGCGGTCTGGGTCTACATGTTCGCTCGTCGGATCCACTTCCTGACGGCCAACGACATCACGCCCGAGGAGCTTCGCGTGCCCGGGGCCCTGGCCGAGAAGTCGCCGGCCGAGATCTCGAATCCCTCGGACAACCTGAAGAACCTGTTCGAGATCCCGGTGCTCTTCTACGCGATCGTGCTGATGCTCTTCGCGACCGAGCAGGTGGACGGGCTGCATCTCGTGTGCGGCTGGGTGTTCGTCGCGTTCCGCGCCGTCCACAGCGCGATCCACTGCAGCTTCAACCACGTGATGATGCGCTTCTACGCCTACCTGGTCGCGACCCTCGCCGTCTGGCTCATGGCCGCGCGGGCGGCCTGGTCGACACTTGCGGGCTAGCAGGATGCTGAAGAAGTCTCCCGTCCGACGTTCTTCAGCATCCTGCTAGGGCTCGCTGTATCTGGAGGACGACGTGCCCGATGCCGTGGCCATGGGGCCCATCTCTCCCTTCTTCATCGTGGCCGACTTCGCCCGGGCGGTGGCGTTCTACCGGGATCGCCTGGGCTTCGAGCTGCGCTTCCAGACGCCGGAGGACGCGCCCTTCTTCGGCATCGTCGGGCGCGGCGACGTGCAGATCCACCTGAAGGAGGTCTCGCCGGACGTGCCGCCGCTGCCCAACGTCTCCCGTCACGAGTGGGCGCCCTTCGACGCCTATGTGTACGTGGACGATCCGGAGGCGCTGGCGCGCGAGCTGGGCGCACGGGTCGAGGTGCGCGACGACGGCCTGCGTGGCTTCGAGGTCGCCGACGCGGACGGCTACGTGCTCTTCTTCGGGCGACCCTCGGAGGAGGCGCGATGAGCGGGGAGGTCGAGGTGCGCATGCTCGGCGCCGAGGAGGCCGCCGTGCTCGAACGGGTCGCCGAGGACGTCTTCGACGAAGACGTGCAGCCCGATCTCGCGCGCGAGTTCCTGGCCGATCCGCGCCATCACATCGCCGTGGCCCTCGAAGGGGGAGAGGTGGTGGGCATGGCCTCGGCCCTCTCCTACGTCCATCCGGACAAGCGGGCGGAGTACTTCGTGAACGAGGTCGGCGTGGCGCCGACGCATCAGCGCCGCGGGATCGGTCGGCGGCTGATGCAGGTGCTCCTCGCCCACGGGCGAAGCCTCGGCTGCAAGTCGGCCTGGGTCGGGACCGAAGACGACAACGAGGCGGCGCGCGGGCTCTACGCGGACGCGAAGGGCAAGGCCGAGAGCTTCGTCATGTACACCTTCGATCTGTCTGCCGCGCCGTCCGGCGCTCGCTCCGACGCGCCGTCCGACCCGCCGTCCGACGCTCCGTCGGACGAGCCCGGCTCGTGAGCGGGGTGCGTCCGTTCGAGCCCGGAGAGTGGGAGCTCTACCGGGCGCTCCGGCTGCGCGCGCTCGGAGACTCGCCCGACGCGTTCGGGAGCACCCTCGAGCGCGAGGAGGCGTTCGAGGCGAGCGCCTGGGAGTCGCGGCTCGCGGCCGGCTGCGCTTCGTCGACCGACCTGCCGCTCGTGGCGGTGCACGACGGCGCGGAGGTCGGCCTCGCCTGGGGACGCATCGAGCCCGAGAGCCCCGAGCGGGCGAACCTCTACCAGATGTGGGTGGCGCCCGA
>JASJCN010000110.1 GCA_030065975.1 Myxococcota bacterium | reverse complement strand
AGGCTGGCCCGATGCCGGACTCACGAGCTCGCGTATGCGTTCTAGCGTGGGTTCATCTGGCGGGACGCGGGGTTCGGCCCACCGAGGCCCATTCTTCGGTCCACAACTAATCTGGTGCGGGCGTCTGGGCCCGACACATCTCGGAGTCGGGTTGGCGTGCCCTCGTGGGGTTCGGAACCCGGCCCTCGGGATCGGTATCAAAGCCCCGAAGCGGACGATCGGCGAGAAGGTGAGCCCCATCACACACGGCGCGTGAATGGGGTCGAAAAGCCACGGTGCGTGGTCGAGTCGTGGCCCGAATCGGGGGGGGGGATCATGAGCCAACAGCTCTGGCGGGTGCTCGCGTGCATGGGCCTGGTCGGGTGCCTGGTCGGGAGCCTGCTGCTGCCGGCCGCCGGCGAGGCGGCGCGGCGACGACTGACGGACTCCCCCCACCTGACGGTGGTGCCTCCGCCCGGCGACTGCGACGTGGTGATCACGCCGAAGAACCAGGACGAGACCTTCGCGATGCTGAACGACCCGGACAAGCGGGTCTTCTGTGTCGATCCCGGCAACTACCGACGACAGCTCCACGTCCGGATCTCGAGCTCCGGGACGCGCAACGCCCGGCGCTACCTCCGCGTCAACGAGCCCTTCCCGGCCCCCGTCGCCTGGGACCAGAAGAGGCGAGCCGTCCTCCACGGGATCGAGCTGAACCGCGCGTCGTGGTGGGTGATCGAGGGTCTCACGATCCAGCCCGTGGATCGGCAGAACCTGGCCTACCTCGTGGGGCTCAACAGCAGCAGCCACAACGTGCTGGAAGGCAACTACCTCGACGCTCGGCACCAGCCCAACCACACGATCCAGCGCGGTGTGAAGATCGGCGCGAACCGGAACGAGGCTCCGTCGACCCACAACTTCATCCAGCGCAACGTGATTCGCGGGGGCAACAAGAGCCGCCTGGCCGTGGACTACACGGGTGTCTCGGTCGTGTACGAGGACTTCCCCGGAGGCTCCAACAGCTTCAACAAGATCCTCGACAACGAGATCTACGACTGGGGAGACGGCGTCCAGGTCAGCGCCCACTCCAGCGACTGCAACGCCTCGGGCTCCGTCGCCAAGGGAACGCTGATCGATGGCAACGACATCTACGTGCGCAAGGCGAAGTACGTGGATTGCGATACGGGCGCACCCGATCCGAGGGGCGGCTGCTCGTGCGCCGAGAACGGGATCGACATCAAGACGCCCGGCGGCTCCAAGACCACCGAGTGGACCCGCATCACCAACAACCGGCTGTGGGGCTTCCGGCCGACGCTGCGGAAGGTGGTGAGCTGCGGCGGCAGCGGAGCGAGGGGGACGGCCATCAACGCGGGCAACGACTGCGCCGCCCACGTCTTCGTGGCCAACAACGTCATCTCCGACGCCAACAGTGCCGTCGTGACCCAGGGTTCGGATTGGACCGTCGTCGGCAACCTGATCTACGACATCGGCTATTCCGGGGGCATCGGAGGGCTGGCCCTGTTCCCCATCTCGACGGATACCCGGGTGCAGTACAACACCATCGTCGGGGTCGACAACGCCTACAGCGACACGGGCAGCGGTGTCGAAACCATCTGCAACGCCGTGATCGGAGACGAGGGGCTTCGGGGCGAAGGCGCCCGTCGCGGGGCCGACCACGTCGTCAAGCACAACGATCTCTACGCCGCGGTGGGGCCGGATCTGCAGGGGCCGACCACCCAGAGCTATCCGGCCGACTTCGACAGCGAGAACGTGACGCTGTGCGTGGAGCGCCAACGCTACACGGGCGCCCAGTACAAGTGCATCCCCTTCGCGCGCACCACCCAGGCCAGCCCGCACCATCTGCAGCGCCCCAAAGCCTGCACCACCGACCCCGCTGCGAAGTTCGGGCTCTCCGGGCTCAGCTACCCCTAGGAGCACGCCGCGTCCGGGGGGGCGCTCGCGCGTGATAGCATGAGCGGATGGCGAGGCGATACGTCGACGAGGACGGGAGCGTGCTGCCTCGAGCCGCGGCGGGGCTGCGCGCTGCGCGGGTCGAGTCGGCCCGGATCCATGGTGTGGACCCCGATCGCGTGGCTTCGATCCTGCGCGAGGTCGACGAGCACGGCTACGTGATCCTCCACGATCTGATCGACGCCGATCGGATCGAGCGGATCCGCGAGGAGTCGCGGCCGCATCTCCGCTTCGAGGGGCGCAACGAGTTCGAGGGCCACCGGACCCGGCGGATCTACTCGGTGATCGAGAAGACCTTCGCCTGCAACCCGCTGGTCGAGCATCCGCTGGTGCTGGCCCTCCTCGACCAGATCCTGATGCCGAACTACCTGCTCTCCCAGCTCCAGGTGATCGACGTCCTGCCCGGAGAGGTGCGTCAGCCGCTGCATCACGACGACGCCTTCTATCCCCTGGCCCGACCGCGAAAGCCCGTGGGTGCCGCCGTGATCTGGGCCCTCGACGACTTCACGGCCGAGAACGGCGCCACGCTCGTGTACCCGGGCAGCCACCGCTTCGGCGACGTCCCGGCGACCGACCTCGACACGGGCCAGCTGATCCCCGCCGTGATGCCCGCCGGCTCCGCCCTCTTCTTCATCGGAACGCTCTGGCACTGCGCCGGCGCCAACCACAGCGAGGCCCCGCGTCTCGCGGCGACGACCCAGTACTGCGAGCCCTGGGCCCGGCAGCAGGAGAACTACAGCCTGTCGATCTCGCGCGAGCGCGCCCGGCAGTGCAGCGATCGGGTCCAGTCCATGCTCGGATACAGCATGCTGTTCCCCTTCATCGGCTTCGTGGACGGCCGGGATCCGAAGCGACTGCTGCGGGACTGAGCGGCGCAGGCCCCGGTCACCGGATCCAGCCGTCCTGGGCCAGGCGCTTCACCAGGGTCTGGGTGACCGACTGGACCGCGCTCTCGGTGTCGGCCGGCTGGAAGGTGTCGGACTCGGCCGTCCACACGAGACCGTTGCCGCGGGTCTCGAAGATCTTGGTCTCGAGGCGCACGGTGGTGGTGTTGCTCACGTAGCCCGGCGAGTAGTTGATGCCCCACGACGTGCCGTAGTGTCCGTAGTAGCCTCCGCTCCCGACGCCGACGGAGACGCCGGTGCGCGGCGGAACCACCCGTTGCTCGTTGTCGACCGCCAGGAGCCTCGTCACGACGACGGCGTCGTAGCCCCCGGCTCGGACCTGTCCGCCGAGCTCGGCCTCGGACAGAATCGACTCGGAGGGCAGGTGCCGCCAGCTCGACTCGGCCCGAGTCCCGCGCGCGAGGAGCGCCGCCGAGAAGCGATCCTCGAACAGGCGTCGCGAGGCGCTCTCGGTCCCGATGCCCACGACCAGCACGTTGGTGAAGGGCGTGGGTGCAGGCTCGCTGGCCGACCACACGGCGCCCAGTCGCGTGGTCGGGCCGCAGCCCGCGGCGACGAGAGCGAGAGCGAGCCAGGGTACGAGGGCGGAGGCGGACTTCGTCATGGCCGAACCATAACGGGCCCGCTCGCCTCGTGCGGGCGCCTCTCAGAAGAGGCCGACGTTCGCCGGGACCGAGGAGTCGGCGGAGGCGTGCACCCACACGTGGACGTGCGGGAAGGCCCGGAAGTTCCACACGAGCCCGGGCCCTTCGACGCGGAAGTGATCCCAGATCTGGTCGCGTCCGAGATCCCACTCCTCGTAGAAGGAGATGGAGCAGGCGTCGAGGCCGCCCTGTGCGTCGAGGGCCCGCACGACCTCCTCCCGATCGCTCGTCCGGAAGGGCTCGAGGAGCACCCGCAGGATCCGCTGGGCCTCCTCGCGCTGATCCCGCGACAGCTCGGAGATCGGGATTCCGTCGAAGGCGCGGGGATCGCGGAACGAGAGCGTGTCCTCGTCGGGCCGATCGCGCTCGAGGGCGAGCGCGCGCTGGCGGCCGTCCATCATGGCGTACAGCCCGTTCGCTGCCAGGGCCTGGGGCCAGAACACGTTGCCCTCGTGGTCGGCCTGCTCGATCAGGCCGCCCGACCACCAACGGGTGTTGCAGGCGTGGCCGTAGAAGATGGGTCCTCCGAAGGCCACGTGCTCTGCGGAGTCGCCGTCGCACCGGAGTGTCATGTGGCGGCCGGCGAACACGAGCTCGAAGGGGCCGTCTCCCGGGTCGCCGAAGAGGGCGATGGTGAGATGGTCTCCGAAGGGCCCCCGGGAGTCGTCGCGCTGCTGCTTGTCGAAGCGTTCGTGCCACTCCGGAGCGATCATCCCCTCGAAGATGGCGCGCACCAGCGCGCGTTGGTCCGGCGTGTAGAAGGCGCTCGTGAGGGCGGGCTCGGTGATCTGCCAGTTGTTCGAGACGTGGGTGCGCAGCAGGCCGCGGCGCGGATCCACGTGGTTCCACGGGAAGCAGATCACGGCGCGCTGCTCCTCGGACAAGGTGCCGTGTAGCTCGGCGACCAGGGACTCGGGGGTCGCGGCGGTCGCCGCTCGCGCGAGCCCGGGCCACGCGCCCGAGGCCAGGGCCCCCGCACCGACGGCGCCGCTGGCCTGCAGGAAACGACGCCGCGTGATCTTTCGGTCTTCCATGGGGTCTCTCCGATGCACCCTTCGCAGCCTACCCGGCCCGGGCGCAGGCGGTGTTTCCGGCTCGTAAAGAACTGAAAAGATGGTGTCAGCAGCCGGCAAACGCTTCGCGCGCAGGCTCCCCCGGGGAGATCTTCCCCGGGATGCCGCCCTGCGCCCCAGCTTGGGTCGCTCGGCCTCACTGCATCCCGGTGAGGGGGACGCTGGGCTCCGGGCGGGAGGTACGCGCCTTGCACAGTCTCCCGTGCAGGGGGAGGGAAAGCGTGTGACCGAACCCGTGCGCGGTGGAGCGGCCGAACGAGCCGCCGACAGCTTCTTCGAGGACGCCCACTGGGAGGGCGTGACGCGGGTCTGTCGCGGCACCTCGTGTCAGCTCGCCGGAGCCGAGGGGGTCATCGAGGCGCGCGCGACGCTGGGGGACTGCCGGCCCGTCCATTGCCTCGGCTACTGCGATCGTTCGCCGGTCGCGCTGCTCGCCGACGGGCGCGTGGCCACCGGAGATCGCGCCGCGCGGGCCGAGCCCGAGCTCGCCGATGCCGCACTGCCCGACGTCCGCTGGCTGACGAAGGAGCCCGTGGTCACCGCGCGGGTCGCCATGGGATGCCACTCTCCGATCACGCGGGCGCTCGACGCCGGCGTCTGGTCCACCCTGCCGCAATTCCTCGCGCGCGGGCCGGAGGCGATCCTCGCCGAGCTCGTGCGCTCGGGTGAGCGGGGTCGCGGCGGGGCGGGATTCGCGACGGCCGTGAAGTGGCGGGCCTGCGCTGCGGCCGAAGGCGAGGAGAAGTTCGTCGTCGCCAACGGCGACGAGGGCGACCCCGGCTCCTTCGTCGACCGTGTCTTGATGCAGCACGATCCCCACGCGGTGCTCGAAGGGCTGGCGCTGTGCGCGTTCGCCGTCGGAGCCCGCAGCGGAATCGTCTACGTGCGCGGCGAATACCCGGCGGCGGCCGCCGCGCTGGAGCGCGCCATCGAGGAGGCCCGCGACCATGAGCTCCTGGGTCCCGCGGTCTGCGGGACCGACTTCGGGTTCGACGTGCGCGTCGTGCGTGGGCGCGGCAGCTACGTGTGCGGCGAGGAGACGGCACTGCTCAACTGCGTGGAAGGGCGTCGGGGCGAGGTCCGGCTGCGGCCGCCCTACCCGGTGACCCGCGGCCTCCACGGCCGCCCCACCGTGGTCAACAACGTGGAGACCCTCGTCAACGTGCCGGCGATCCTCTCGCGCGGCGCGGGGGCCTGGCGGGCGCTCGGCACGCGGGCCTCTCCGGGGACGAAGGCGCTGTGTCTGAACGCCGGCTTCGCGCGTCCCGGCATCCTCGAGGTCGGCTTCGGAACCCGGCTGCGCGACGTCCTCGAGGATGCCGGTGCGGAAGGCATCGAGGCCGTGCTGATGGGAGGCCCCTTGGGCAGCGTGGTCTTCGAGGAGGACTGGGACCTGCCCCTCTGCTACGCGGAGCTCGCCGAGCGCGGCATCCACCTCGGCCACGGCGGGCTGGTGGCTCTCCCTGCCGACACGGACTGGCGCGAGTTCGTGATTCGCGCCCTCGACTTCGCGCGGCGCGAGTCGTGTGGCCGTTGCGCCCCGTGCCGCCTCGGGACCGAGCGGGCGTTCCAGGCGATGCAGGAGCCCGGCGACCCGCGAGAGGAGCTCGAGGCGATCTTCGAGGCCATGCGGCACACGAGCCTGTGCGCCTTCGGCCAGCTCATCCCCGGCCCCCTGGAGAGCGTCATCCAGAGACACGAGACCCGGATCTTCGGCCCATGATCGAGCCCCCGACCGAAGCGGCCACGATCGACGGACGCTCCATCGTCCCCGAGCCCGGCGAGACGATCCTCGCCGCGGCCCGGCGGCTCGGCATCGAGATCCCGAGCCTGTGCGCCGGCCCGGAGCAGAGGCCGGCGCCCGAGTGGCGACCGGAGGGCGGCTGTCGGCTCTGCACCGTCGAGGTCACCGGCGTCGAGCGACCCATGGCCGCTTGCCATACGGCTCTCGCTCCGGGCTCGGAGGTCCGTACCCGGAGCGAGCGGATCCAGTCCGTCCGCCGCGAGATCCTGCGGCTCCATCTGTCGAGCTATCCACGACTCCACGTGGCCCCGGAGACGCTGCTGGGCCGGCTGCTCGCGGAGCACGGGCTCGATGCGCCCGAGCGCCCGCTGCTGCGCGACCGCCTCGACGAGTCGGCGCCCTATCTGCGCTTCGACCCCGACCTCTGCATCGTGTGTCGTCGCTGCGTTCACGCCTGCAGCGAGGTCGAGGGGCAGGACGTCTTCGACGTCGCCGAGCGGGGTGCCTCGGTGCGGCTGATCTGTGGAGAGGACGACCTCCTCGCCCACAGCGACTGCACGTCGTGCGGCGCCTGCGTGAGCCGCTGCCCCACGGGAGCGCTCTTCGACCGCGACCGGGATCCCCTGGCGTTCGAGCCCGCGACGTCGCGCACCGAGAGCGTATGCGGGTACTGCGGCGTCGGCTGTCGCGTGGCGGTCGAGAGCCACGAGGATCGGGTGCTGCGCATCGGTGGGGTCGAGGACGCCGAGGTCAACCGCGGGCATCTGTGTGCGAAGGGCCGCTACGCCCACGCCTGGCAGCACTCGCCCGATCGTCTGGACCGCCCCTTGCTGCGCCGGGACGGCCGGCTCGAGCCCGCCTCCTGGGAGGAGGCGCTCGACTTCGTCGCGACGCGCCTCTCACGGATCCGCGACGAGCACGGAGCCGATGCGCTCGGCGTCTTCACGTCGTCTCGCTCGACCAACGAGGCGGCCTACCTGCTCCAGCGGATGTTCCGCGCCCAGCTCGGCAGCAACCACGTCGACTGCTGCGCGCGGGTGTGCCACTCCTCGACGGCGCTGGCGCTGCAGCAGACCACGGGAACGGGAGCCGCTTCGGCTTCGTACGTCGACGTGGATCGGGCGAGCTGCATCGTCCTCGCCGGCTCCAACGCCACCGAGGCCCATCCCGTGATCGGTGCGCGCATCAAGCAGGCCGTGCGCCGCGGGGCCGATCTGATCGTGATCGATCCGCGCGAGATCGAGCTGGCCGGCTGGGCCGAGCATCACCTGGCGCTGCGGCCGGGCACCAACGTCGCGCTCCTCAACGCCATCGCGCGAGTGCTCGTGGAGGAGGGGCTCTGCCAGAAGGACTTCGTCGATCAGCGCTGCGAGGGGTTCGACGCGTTGTACGAGTTCCTCGCCCGCTCCTCCCTCGAAGAGGCCGCGGAGATCACCCACGTGCGGGTCGCCGCGATCCAGGCGGCGGCGCGGCGGATCGGCGCCGGCGATCCGGTGCTCTTCGTCCACGGGCTCGGTCTCTCGGAGCTCGTCCAGGGCACGGCCTCGGTCATGGCGCTCACCAACCTGGGCATGCTCACCGGGAGCATCGGCGTTCCCGGCGCGGGCATGCTGCCTCTGCGCGGGCAGAACAACGTCCAGGGCAACGCGGACATGGGCGGCATGCCCGACCAGATCACCGGCCATCAGGCCCTCGCCGACGAGGACGCCCGCGCGCGCGCCGAGCGCCTGTGGGGAAGCGCGCCGCCGCTCGAGGCCGGCAAGACGATCCCCGAGATGCTCGACGCGGCTCGCGAGGGATCCATGCGCGCCCTCTGGATCCAGGGCGAGGACGTGGCCCAGAGCGATCCCGACGAGACCCACGTGCTCGAGGCCCTCGATGCGCTCGACCTTCTCGTCGTCCAGGAGATGTTCCCGACCGAGACCGCGGCCCGAGCCCACGTCGTACTCCCGGCCGCGGGCTACCTCGAGCAGGACGGCACCTTCATCAACGGCGAGCGACGCATCCAGCGGGTACGGCGCGCCGTAGCCCCTCCGGGCGAGGCGCGGCCCGACTGGGAGGTGGCGCAGGAGGTCGCCCAGCGCCTGGGCGCGAACCGACGCTTCGAGGATCCGGCGGAGGTCTGGGACGAGATCGCCGAGGTCGCGCCCCGGCTCTTCGGAGGCGTCTCCTACGCGCGCCTCGAGGGCGACGGCATCCAGTGGCCCTGTCCCGAGCCCGATCATCCGGGAACGTCGACGGTCCACGCCGACGGGTTCATCCGGGGGAAGGGCGCGCTCGTCTGCGTCGACCATGAGCCGAGCCCGGAGCACGGCGTCGAGGAGCATCCTTGGCTGCTCGTCACCGGCCGGGTCCTGCACCAGTACAACGTCGGGACCATGACCCGCCGTACGCCTCAGCAGGAGCTCGAGCCCGAGGATCGGCTGGAGATCCATCCGGGCGACGCGCGGCGGCTCGGCATCGAGGAAGGCGATCGTGTCCGCGTGACCAGCCGCTGGGGGACGACGGAGGTTCCCGCCGACGTCTCCCACCGCGTTCCCCACGGCGTGCTCTTCCTGAGCTTCCACCAGCCGGGCTCGCACACCAACCGGGTGGTGGGCCCGCATCTCGATCCCGCGTCCCACTGCCCCCAGTACAAGGCGACGGCCGTGACGATCGAGCCCGTCTAGCCGCCCACGGTGGGCCCGAGTCGCCGGCTCCGCATGGGGCAAGAAGTCGCGCGTCTCCCTCGCGGGCCTGTGCTTGAATCCGGAGATGGCTCTCGTCTCGCTCATCGTCCTGCTGCCTGCGATCGCCTGGGCCTGCGCCGCGATCTGGTTCGATGGTCCGAGCGCCCGGCCGCTCGCCGCCGCTCTCGCGCTCGGCTTCGGCGGGCTCTGCGGGGTCGTGCTATTCGCGCGTCGCTGGCCACTCGTCCAGCGGGTGGTGGCGACGGTCGCCGCCCTCGGCCTCGTCGTGTCCTGGTGGCTGTCCCTCGAGCCCAGCAACGATCGGGACTGGGCCGATGAAGTAGCGAGGCTCCCGCGCGTCCAGTTCGAGGGCGACACGGTCTTGATCGAGAACGTGCGCGCCTTCGAGTACGCGAGCGAGACCGAGTACGACGCCGTCTGGAAGCAGCGCCGGATCGACCTCTCGAAGGTGCGGGGCATGGACTTCGCCCTCTCGTACTGGAGCTCGCCGTGGATCGCCCACACCATCGTGAGCTGGAACTTCGAGGACGCCCCGCCGCTCTCGATCTCGATCGAGACCCGCAAGGAGCGCACCGAGAGCTATTCGGCGGTGCTCGGCTTCTTTCGCCAGTTCGAGCTCTACTACGTGGTGGCCGAAGAGACCGATCTGATCGGGCTGCGGACGCACCACCGTCAGGAGGACGTCTACCTGTATCGCCTGCGCGTCACGGCCGATCGCGCGCGGGCGCTGCTCGTCGACTACCTCGAGACCATCGAGGCGTTGGCCGACGAGCCCCGGTGGTACAACGCAGCGACCCACAACTGCACCACGACGATCCGGCGCCACGTCCAGCACGTGGCGGCCGGGAACCCCTTCGACTGGCGCATCCTCGTGAACGGACGCATCGACGAGCTCGGCTACGAGCGCGGCAACGTCGACACGAGCCTCCCCTTCGAAGAGCTGCGGCGGCGGAGCGCCATCTCCGAGAAGGCGCGGGAGCGTCCCATCGACGGGGGCTTCTCGGCGTGGATCCGGGAGGGCCTGCCCGGCGGGTCGGCTCCCCGCTAGGGAAGCTCTGCACAGGGTTCTCTACACGGAACGTCGGGACCCGTCGGTCGCGTGTAGTCAACATCTGCAGAGCTTCCCTAGGCGTCCTCGTCGGCGCTGTAGAGCGAGAGCAGCCGCGCAAGCAGCACGGCGGGGTAGAAGACGCCGAGCAGGGCGCCCACCGCCGCCACCTGCTCGATGATGGGCGCAGCCGGCGTGATGTCGCCGTAGCCCGTGGTCGTGAGCGTCATGAAGCTGAAGTAGACCAGGGTCGACCGGTTGGACTGCATTCCGTCCGGGAAGTGGATCGACCCGGGCGAGAGCGTCTCGACCAGCTGGAAGGCGGCGGCCAACGCGAAGCCGAGGACGAGATAGGTGGCGATCGAGGCGAAGAGCACCTCCCGCGTCACGTGTCGCTCCCGGACCAGCCAATTCAGCAGCTCGAAGGTCACGAGGCAGAAGAACAGGAGCTGCGCCACGAGACCGATGGACGAGACCCGGCCGTCCGGCGGGCCGGGCCACACGGCCGAGCCGAGCGCCACGATCGCGAGCCCCCACGCGGCGATGGCGCGGATTCCGCCCTGGCCCGTCGCGTAGAGCGCCGTCAGCAGCTGAGCGAGGAGGACGCCAGCGAAGATCAGCCAGGTGAAACGGTTCTCCTCCAGCCAGGGAAGCGGGAGCAGGCTCACCACCAGGAGGATCGCGAGCAGGCGGTAGCGCCCGCCGAAGCGCTCGCCGCGAGGGGGCGGGGGCGCGAAGGGCCGGCTGCCGCCGACGGTTGCGAGCGCGACGACACGCGCGACGACCACGGCCGGGAAGAGGATGCCGACCACCGACTGGAGGCACACCAGGGCCTGGGCTCCCTCGTGTACGGGCGACACGTCGCCGAAGCCGAGCGTCGTGATGGTGACGAGGCTGAAGTAGAGCAGGCGCCCGTAGGTGCGGGCTTCGCCCTCGGACGGGTCGAGGCCGAAGGCCCCCGGAGACAGGGTCTCGATGCCCGCGTAGATCGACGCGAAGGAGAGCGCGGCGAGCAGGTAGGCGCAGATCGAGCCGACGACCACGTCTTCGTCCGCTCGCTCGGCGTACAGCACGCGCCCCGCGACACTGAAGGTGGCCACCACCAGGAGCGGGATGTGGTACCAGGACCCCGCGATCTTGGTCCAGCCCTCGTCGAGGATGGTCGCGCCCAGGATGGGTGCGGCCAGGACCACTGCGACGGGCCAGGGGACGCGCCTCCCGCCGAGCGCGAAGACCAGCGCCACGACGAAGACGAGGCCCAGCCCGCCCATCACGGCATCCTGCAGCTCCGTGCCCGCGAAGGTGGCGAAGCCGAAGAGCAGCGCCACGATCGAGAGACCGAGCAGGCGGAAGCGCCAGGGCTCCAAGCTCGCCGAGAGTCCGGTCGGGGCAGGCAACTGGCCGGCCAACGTAGCGTCGCCTTCGGGGGCCGGCGATCCGGTCGGCCGGCGCCCTCGCGGGCCGACTACCGGCCCGGTGGGAAGGGCTGGAGCAGCTCGGACACCGCGCGCTGCACCTTGGCCGTCTGCTCCGCGCCCGTCGGATCCGCGACGCCGAGCTTCTGGGTGCTCGAGGCCTGCCAGGCGATCCGTCCGCTGCGCGACTCGACGATGTCGAGGGTGATCGTGGCCCTCGTCACCGATTCGCCGCGGATCGACTGGCCGAGCTCGTAGCGACCGTAGACCGCGTCGAGGTCTCGGTAGATTCCCGTACTCTGCGAGCGGCGGAACGCGACGGTGAAGTCGGCCTGGCGCGTCCCCGTCGCGGGCTGGAAGCCCTTCTGGACGAGGCCGTCGTTCAGGAAGCGTCGGATCTGGCGGTCGACCGGCGTCTCGAGGCGGCTGCTGGTGGGTGCGTTCTCGTCGGCCCGCGCCAGGGGAGCGAAGGCGAAGGTCTGGAAGGGCGTGTAGACGACGGCGGGGTCGTAGCGTCCCGGTGAGCCCACCCTCGGCGAGACCTCGATCAGCCGCGGCGGCGGATCCAGAGCCTTGAGCGTGGCGACCTCGACCGCCTCCGTCTGGCTCGGGGCTTCGGGCGGGGCCGGCACGTCACCGGGCGTGAGCGACGCGGTGATCTCGTAGGGAACGCGTCCGCCGCCGATCGACTGGAGCAGGACGAAGTAGGTACCCGGACGAACGGGGCGTCGGATGGTCAGGGGCGGCGGCACGTCTTCGCGCGAGCCGCGCAGCGTGCTCGCCTGTCCCAGTACGCCCTGCGTCGACTCGAGCACCATGCGCACCTGGTCGTCGAGGCTCACGCGATCCGCGACGGTGCGCAGGGTCAGCTGACCGGGCTCCTCGACCACCACCCGGAAGCGCTGGTCGCAGATGCGCGACAGGCAGGAGAGCTCGTCGACATAGGGCGAGTCGAGGGCGAGGCGGATCGAGAGCTTCGCCGGATCCATCTCGATGTCGGGATTCCAGCTGCGGGATCCCGGGATCCACGGGCCCCAGGCGCAGCCGACGACGAGAGTCAGCGAAAGCACCGACGCCACCGAGAGCACGACGGCCAGACGAGGAGTACGAGGCGTACGAGCGTTCCGACCGCGCGGCTTCATCAGGCGGCCCATACTAGCTGCTCGCTGCCGGATCGCTCAAGGCGCGAGCCCAAGGGCCTGCTATAAAGCGAGGCACTCGGTCAGGAGGGTCCCGATGCTTCGCTCGATCGCCATCTCCGTCGTCGCCCTGTCGCTCGCCATCCCGGCCGCGGCAGACAGCGGATCCAAGGTGCTCTCGCGCATCCTCGACAGCGGCACCCTGCGCGTCGGGATGTCGGGCAACCAGCCGCCGCTGAACTTCAAGGGCAAGAACGGCGACCTGATGGGGATGGAGGTCGACCTCGCCGCGGCCCTCGCGACGGCGATGC
This sequence comes from Myxococcota bacterium, assembly GCA_030065975.1. Lineage (GTDB taxonomy): Bacteria > Myxococcota_A > UBA9160 > UBA9160 > UBA6930 > JASJCN01. Next base: position 7,573 of record JASJCN010000110.1, on the reverse strand, counting down.
GTCTCGACCTCGAGGTGGTGCAGAAGCCCTTCGGCGAGCTGCTCGGTGCCCTCTCCGCCGGCGAGATCGACATGGTGATCTCGGGCATGACCGTGACGCCGCGACGCAACACCAAGGCCGCCTTCGTCGGGCCCTACTTCATCTCGGGCAAGTCGATCCTGACCCGCTCCTCGGCGCTGGCCGCCGTCGAGGGGGCCGGTGCTCTCGACAAGGCCGATCTCGAGTTCGTCGCGCTCGCCGGCTCGACCAGCGAGGAGTTCGTCGAGGCCGCCCTCCCCAAGGCCAAGCTGGTGACCACGCCCGACTACGACACCGCCGTGAAGCTGCTGCTCGAGGACAAGGTCGACGCCCTCGTGGCCGACCGCGAGATCGTCGCGCTCACGGCCTTCCGCAATCCGGAGGCCGGCCTCGCGAGCCTGCGCGAGCCGCTCACCATCGAGCCCATCGGCATCGCGGTGCCGCCCGGGGATCCGCTGCTCGTGAACCACCTCGAGAACCTGATCGGTGCGCTCGAGGGGAGCGGCCTGCTGAGCGCGCTTCGCGCCCGCTGGCTCGAGCGCAACGACTGGTTGACCCAGCTCCCCTAGCCCGGAGACGCCGACATGGCTCGGGTGCTCGTCACTGCGGTCGCGGTGCTGCTCCTCGGGCTGATCGCTGCGTTCCTGCTGGGCGTGATCGTTCCGCTCGACCGGCTTCGGCCGCAGATCGAGCAGGCCGCGTCTGCCGCCCTGGGCCGGACGGTCCGCATCGAGAGCCTCTCCGTCGAGCTCGCGCCCAACGGCGGTCTCGACGCGCTCTCGCTCTCGATCGGCAATCCCGCGGGCTTCTCCGAGCCCGAGTTCCTGCGCCTCGGGCACGCCCGCATCCGGATCTCCCTGGCGTCGCTGCTCTCCCGCAAGATCCGCGTCGTCGAGCTGCGAGCGGCCGACGCAAAGCTCTCCCTGCTCGATCGCGACTCGGGGGACCCGAACTGGGTGATTGCCCTGCCGACGGAGGAGCCCGCTCCCGAGGCCGCGGAGGCACCGGCCCAGGACTCGCCACCCTTCGTCTTCGACGGCATCGACGCCCTCTCGATCGACCGCCTGGGGGTCCGCTTCGTCCCGGTGGACGGTCAGCCCGTCGAGCTCCGCCTGGACGAGCTGCGCGGAGCCATTCCCCGTGATCACGAGATGACCTTGAGCGCGCACGGCTTCCTGGACGCCTTGCCCTTCGAGCTCGGCCTGCGTTCGGATCCTCTCACACGAGAGACCCAGGCGGCCCGTGCCGACCTCACGGTGGAGATCGCGGGAGCGAAGCTCGCGCTGAGCGGCAGCTTCCGGAAGGAGGGATCCGAGCAGTCACCCAGCGGAGTCGTGCTGCCCGATGGAAGTGGCGCCGCGGCACTCGAGCTCGAACTCGGTGGAGAGCGCCTCGACTCCCTGGATCCCCTGGTCCGGGTGTCGCTTCCTCCGCTCGGCCCATGGAGAATCGCGGGGCGGCTCACCCTGGTGGAGGAGGGCCTGCGCGTCGACGCGGCCAGCTTGAGGGTGGGGAGCAGTGAGCTCGCGCCCGACATCCGCTTCCGGCGGGGCGAGCCCCCGCGTCTCGAGGTGCGACTCACGAGCCCCCGCATCCAGCTCGACGACTTCCAGGCCGAGGGCTGGTCGGCCTTCGGGACCGGGACGGACTCTGCGGACGCGGGCGCCGCCGAGGATGCTGGAGTGGAACCGGTGCCCACGGCCACGGACGTCGACGAGTCGGGGGAGCCGACCCTCGTCGACCCGCAGGACGCGCTGATCTCGGCAAGGGCCCTCGCGCGTCTCGATGCCCGGGTGGAGGTCGACGTCGAGCAGGTGATGAGCGGAGAGGAGCGGCTCGGTGCCGGCTCGCTTCGGCTCTCGCTCGAGGGAGGCCGGCTGCGCCTCGACCCGCTCCGCCTCGACGTGCCCGGCGGAGGGGTCGAGCTGCGCGGCGGCCTGGGCGTTTCGGGGGAGGAGATCGACGCCTACGTCGGTCTCGACATGTCCGGGTTCGACTACGGGGTCCTGGCGCGGCGCCTCGATCCCGAGTCGGAGGCCTCGGGGACCCTGCACGCCGCCGTCGACCTGCGCTCCCGCGGGCCCATCGGAGGCGAGTTCCTCGCAGGCGCGACCGGGCACCTGGCCTTCGCCGTCTTCCCGGAGAACCTCGAGGCGGGCGTCTTCGACCTGTGGGCGGCGAACCTGCTACTCGCCGCGCTGCCCCGGCTCGGCCCGCCCTCGGAGGTGAACTGCTTCGCGACCTGGCTCGCGGTGAACGAGGGGGTGCTGGTCCAAGAGGACCTGATCCTCGACACCTCGTCCATGCGGGTCGGGGGCCGCGTCGAGGTCGACCTCACGACGGGAACCGTGGACGTGGTGCTCGCGCCCGTCTCGAAGAAGCCCCGGCTCTTCAGCGCGGCGACACCGGTTCGTGTCACGGGGAAGGTCGAGGACTTCTCCCTCGGCGTGAAGCCGAGGGACGTCGCTGCGAGCCTCTTCCGCATGGCCGCGAGCCCGCTCACCGTACCGATCCAGCGCGTGCTCCGGCGCAACCTCCCCCGCGACGGGGGCGAAGCCTGCCTCGCCACCCTCGATCGGCTGGAGGCTGCAGCGCCACGTTAGTCGCCGGACGCCTCCAGCTGGATCCCCGCGAGGTAGAGTGAGAGCAGGAACGCCGTACCGCGAGCCTTCGCATCGGTCGGTAGACCGGGCGCCATGTGCTCGGTCAAGCGGGTGCCCCAGACGGGCATCTCCCGGGAACCATGGCCGATCACCGGGTCGCGACCATCGATCATGCGGATGATCGATGCATGGGGGAAGACTCCGTCGCGCCGGGCGGCGATCTTGCGGAGGTCCGGCGGCGGCGCCTTCAGAGCGGGGGCCGCGGGGCCATCCCCCGAGCCATCCATTCCGTGGCAGGAGGCGCAGTACCTCACGTAGTCGCCCTCGCCCTCGTAGTCCCCCGCCGCTGCCGCTTGCGGTCCGATCCAGAGCATGGCGAACGCTCCCAGGAGCACCTGGCTCAGGCGGAGAGCCGTGACCCGGCGTGCGCTGGGGAGCGGGTGGAGGCTTCGGGTTCGCATCTGCAGATCCCTCGCAATACGTCGCCCGGCACCATCCTACAACCCATCAGGGCGTCGTGCCGCCCCCTATCGGTTCGACGCTGGGCTCGACGCTCGGTTCGACGTCGAAGAGGATGGCGTAGAAGACGGGAATCAACACCATCGTGAGCACGGTCGCGAAGAGCAGGCCGAAGATGATGGTCACGGCCATGGCCACGAAGAAGGCGTCGGTCAGCAGCGGAAGCATGCCCAGCGCCGTCGTCGAGGCGGCCATCGCGACCGGCCGCAGGCGGCTGGCGCCGGACAGCACGATCGCCTCCATGGCCTCCATCCCGTTCCCGAGGTTGAGGTTGATCTCGTCCACCAGCACCACGCCGTTCTTGATCAGCATGCCGATCAGGCTGAGGAACCCGAGCAGGGCCATGAAGCCGAAGGGCTGTCCCGTGACGAGGAGCCCGACCGTCACGCCCACCAGGGCGAGCGGCACGTTCAGCCAGATGACCGTCGCCTGCCGGATCGAGTTGAAGAGCGAGATGGTCACCACGAACATGATGCCGACGAAGATCGGGACCGCGGCCAGCAGGGGGCCTTGGGCGTTGGCCGAGTCCTCGTACTCGCCCGCCCACTCGAGCTCGTAGCCGTCGGGCGCCTCGATCGCCTCCACCTGCGGCCGCAGGCGTCCGAAGAGCTCTGAGGCCGCGCCGTGCTTCGGATCCGCGAAGATCGTGATGGTCCGCTTGCGATCCTCACGGATGATGACGTCGTCCTCGAAGCCCGTGTCCAGTGAGGACACGATCTGGCGCAGTGGGATCGCCGTGCCCGCCGTCCGGCTGAAGATCTGGGCGCTGCGAAGGCTGTCGAAGCGGGAGCGCTCCGCCTCGGGGGCGCGCATCACGATGGGCAGGAGCAGGTCGCCGTCTCGGAAGACGCCCACCGCGACGCCGTCGAACGAGTAACGCAGGACCGTCGCCACGTCGCTTCGCTGGAGCCCGTTCAGATTGGCCTCCCGCTCCGCGATGACGGGCTGCACCAGCTTCACACGGTCGCGCCAGTCGTTGCGGATCGCCTTGGAGACGGGGTCGGAGGCGAAGATCGCGGTGGTCTCGTCGGCGAGACGCCGCAGGACGTTCGGGTCGTCCCCCTTCCACTGCGCGCGGATCTTCCCGTTGGAGCCCGGGCCGAGCTCGAACTTGAAGGCATAGCTCAGCGCGGATGGAAGCTTCTCGGCGAGTCCTTCCTCGATGGCCGGAATGAGTGCGTCGATCTTCGCCGCGTCGTCCACGTCGACGAGGAGCTGCGCGTAGCCCGTGTCGCTCTTCTCGGGCGTGTAGGTCAGGAGGAAGCGCAGCCCGCCCTTCCCGACCAACGCGGTCACGTGGGTCACGCCCTCGAGGCCCGCGATGTAGTCCTCGGCGATGGTCACGCTCTCGATCGTCTCGTCGACGTGGCTGCCCCGCGGCATCCACACGTCGACGAGGAACTGGGCGCGGGTGGAGGGCGGGAAGAAGCTCTGTTCGACGTTGCCGAATCCCACGAGGGAGCCCGCGAAGATCGCCACCACCAGGCCGACGACGACGAATCGACCGCGAATGCAGGTCCGGACGAAGCCCATGTAGCCCTGGTAGAAGCGCCCGGCGTAGGCGTCTTCCGGCTCTCCCTCGGCCTCCTCGGGCGGCTTCAGGAACATCACGCAGAGCAGCGGGGTGACCGTCACGGCCGTGACCCAGCTGAAGCTCAGCGAGACGAGCACCACCTGGAATAGCGAGCGGCAGAACTCGCCGGTCTTGTCCTCCGACGTGCCGATCGCCGCGAAAGCGAGGATCGCCACGGCGGTGGCGCCGAGCAGGGGGATCGCCGACTGCCGGACCACTTCGATGGCGGCCTGCTTCGTGTCCATCCCTCTGGCTTGTCTGACCAGGACGCCGTCGACGACCACGATGGCGTTGTCGACCAGCATGCCCAGCGCGATGATCAAGGCGCCCAGCGAGATGCGTTCGAGGGCAACGCCCATCGGGTCGAGGAAGATGAAGCTCCCGGCGATGGTGAGGAAGAGCACGAAGCCGATCAGCAGGCCGCTGCGCAGGCCCATGAAGAAGAGCAGCACCACGATGACGATGCCGACGGCCTGCAGCAGGCTGTTGGTGAAGCCCGAGATCGCCACCGTGACCGCCTGGGACTGCAGCGACACGATCCCGAACTCGATTCCGAGGGGGAGGACCGATCGAAGCTCCTGCATGCGCGCCTCGAGGGCGTTCCCCATCACGACGACGTTTCCGCCGCTCACCGTGGAGATGCCGAGGCCGATGGCGGCCGTCCCGTCGTAGCGGATCAGCGAGGAGGGGGGATCGAGGTAGTCGCGGCGGATCGTCGCGATGTCGCGCAGGAAGATCTGCTCGTTGCTCTCGATGCCGCTGATCGGGATGTCCTCGAACTGCGTCACGTCCGTCACGATGCCCGTGGGCTCGATGGCGATGTACTCGGGCGTGACGCGGACACGCCCCGCGTCACTCACGGTGTTGCGGCTCTGGAGCTCGCTCGCGATGCGCGGGACCGAGATCCCGAGCTGGGATGCCCGGTCGCGGTCGAGCTCGACGTAGATGACCTCGGTGCGCTCGCCGAAGGTGTCGATCTTGGCCACGTCCTGGACCAGGAGCAGCTCCTTGCGCAGCAGGTCGACGGTTTCCTTCAGCTGCGCGTAGCTGTACTCCGGGCCCGTGACGGCGACGAAGACGCCGAACACGTCGCCGTAGTCGTCGACCACGATCGAGGGGCCGGCACCCGGCGGCAGCGACGACTGGGCGTCGCCCACCTTGCGTCGCAGCTCGTCCCAGACCTGGGGCAGGGAGGTCTTGTCGAAGCGGTCCTGGATGGTCACGGTGACCGTCGAGAGTCCCCGCTCGGAGCGCGACTCGAGCTCCTTCAGCTGCCCGAGCTGCTGGGCCGCCGCCTCGATCTCGTCGGTGACCTCCTCCTCGACCTCCCGGGCGTTCGCGCCCGGGTAGGGGGTGATCACCAGGGCGTCCTTGATCGTGAACTCCGGATCCTCGAGCCGGCCCATGTTGCCGAAGGTGATCATGCCTCCGCCCAACAGGACGAAGGTGAGCACGAGCGTGGTGACTCGGTTCTCGATCCAGAACTGGGCGATGTTCACGGCTAGAGCTCGGGCCTTCGGACCAGCATTCCGTCTCGCAGCTGGTGGACGCCCGTCGTCGCGACCCACTCTCCGTCTTCCACCCCGGCGAGGATCCGGAGCGAGGTGCCCGAGAGCTCGCCCGACTGGACCTTCCGGGCGCCCACCCGGAGACTCCCGGGATCGACGATCCAGACGCTCGAGTCGCCGTCGGCGTCGGCGAAGACGGCCGAGGCCGGGAGCGTGGCGCCGGCCACCTGGCTCTCGTCCTTCACGTAGACGCGGACGCTCGCGGTCATCCCTGGCAGCACGTTCACCTCCTCCGGGGTCTCGAAGGCCAGGGTGGCGGCGAAGGTGCGGGTCGTGGGGTCCGCACGCGTCGCGAACTCGGTGAGTCGGGCGGGAAAGGTCTGGTCGGGGAAGGCGCTGACGAGCACCTCGGGCTTCGTCCGCAGGGAGCGCTCGGCCAGGCTCAGGTCCTTCGGCATGCGGGCGGCGTCGCGCTCCGGGATGGCGACCTGGATCTCCACGCCGGAGTCGCTCTGGAACGAGATCACCGCTTCCTTCGCCTGCACGTTCTGGAAGTTGTCGACCAGCTTGCGGGCGACGCGACCGGCGAAGGGGGCGCGAAGCTCCGTATCGGCGAGGGCCTTGTTGGCGATGCGGGCTCCGGCGACCGCGACGTCGTAGTTTCGCCTGGCGAGGTCGTACTCCGCCTCGGGTGCCACGCCCTCGGCGAACAGCTTCTCCTGGCGGGCGAACTCGGCCTTCGCCGCGGCCAGCACGGCCTCCTTGCGGTCGGCCTCGGCCTTGTAGTCCTGGGGGTCGAGCCGCGCGAGCAGCTGCCCGGCCTCCACCTGGTCCCCCTCGTTGACGGGGAACTCGATGACGCGCCCCGAGACCTCGAAGCTGGTCTCCGCCCGTTCGGCGGCCCGGATCGTGCCGGGGAACTCGAGGACCTCCTCCGCGGCCTCGCTCCCGAAGACGACGACCTGCACGGGGCGCGCCACCTCGGGCTCGGGCGCGGGCTCCTCGGCACAGGCCGACAGGAACGCGGCACACGCCGCAAGGGCAGTCGCCGCGCGTGCGAGCCGCGTCCGTCGCGTGCAAGACCCGCTCATCGCGCTCATCGGCTCCCCTCCCCCTTCTGCCCCTTGTACTCGCAGAACGCGCCGGGCAGGGTCACCCGCATGCGGGCGTGCTCGAAGCCGGCGTCGGCCAGCGCGCCCACGATCTGCTCCGGCGGGACGCAGCGGTCGACCGTGTCCCAGTAGTAGTCCATCAAGAGGCGCGCCTCGTCGCTGCCGGTGCTCACCTTGGTGAGCCAGGGAATGGCCTTGCCCCAGACGAGTCGCGTCAGGGCGTGGCCGATCCGCGAGCGC
>JASJCN010000109.1 GCA_030065975.1 Myxococcota bacterium | reverse complement strand
TGCGCCTCCAGGCGCTCCTCTCTTCGCGCGCCTGACGACGGGTCCGCCCGCTCCTACGCCTTCGCCGGCGCCGCGCCGTCGCTCCCGAAGAGCTCCTGGTTGGCCTTGCGCAGGAAGATCAGCCCGATCGCCGCGTTGAAGAAGATGAAGAAGTTGTGCTGGACGATGCCGAAGGCCGTCATCTGCCCCTCGTATCCCGGGAAGAGCGTGACCCAGAGCGTGATGGCCGCTGCGCGCATCGGGGTGGGAACGGCGGCGCCGAAGAAGATCACGGGCAGGACGCCGAGCATCTGCGTGAAGGAGGCCTCGACGCCGAACAGGTCGAGGGCCCACTTGTAGACGAACACGGCGCCGATCAGCGCCGGCGAGCGGATCAGCAGGACCACGAGGTAGTGCCCCAGGTTGGCCCGACTGAAGGCGTGGAGGATGTGCCGCTCGCGGAAGCCCTCGGCTCCGGGCAGGATGCGCCCGCTGAAGAAGAGGATCCAGATGCCGAGGAACACGATCGCGCCCAGGCCGAGCCAGGGGATCAGGCCGAACACCTCGGGCAGGGCGTCTCCTTCGAGCCAGTACCCGATGTTCGCCCACGACAGCAGGTAGAAGAACTCGCAGAACATGATGAAGAGCATGCTCGAGCCCACCTGCCAGCCCGGGACGCCGAAGCGGCGATTCAGGTAGAGGGCGATCGCTCCCTTGCCGACCTGCTCGTTGATGATCGAGATGATGTAGGAGCTGGCGCGGACGGGAACCAGCTCGTTGTAGGGGATCTTGGCGTTGAACCAGTTCACCACCCGCCACAGCACCAGCGTGTCGACGATCAGGAAGAGCACGGAGTAGGGGATCATCAGCAAGAGCCAGCGCCCCCAGTTCACCGACGCGAAGACGCCGGCGAGATAGGCGACGACGCTCTGGTCGCCCGCGGCCCCGGCGAGGCGCGCGTAGAGATAGGCGAAGCACGCGATGGTGATGAGCCAGGGGATGATGCGCGCGGCCGGGCCGGGCTTGCGCGGGCCTGCGGAGGCCTCGGTATCGTCGACGGGGAGGCCGGGTGCGTCGGTCACGCGGGGGCTCCTTGGCGGGCGAAGGTCCGGTCGAGGGTGTCGTCGAGTGGAGTCAGCTCGATGCCGAGCGCCTTGCAGGCGGGCCCGGGGTCGATGTCGTCGTCGTGCTCGAGCACGCCGAGCATGGCGCGGGTCACGGGGGGATTCTGCAGGCGCTCGAGCAGACCCGCGAGCCCGAAGACGAGGCCCCGCGGCAGCGGCACGATGCGCGGCTTCGTTCCGAGACGCTCGGCCACGCGCAGCACGAGCTCGCGATGGCTCAGGCTCTCCGGCCCGGAGAGGTCGAGGCCGTGGTGGTCCGGCCCGGTATCGGCGGCCGCCGAGCGTACCGCCGCGACCACGTCGTCGTGATCGATGGGCTGCTCGCGGGTCGCGCCGCCGCGCACCAGGAAGGTCAAGGGTGCGCTGGCCTGGCCGCGCAGCGCAAAGGCGGCCAGCTCGCCCGGGCCGAGCACCATGGGCACGCGCAGCACCGTGGTGGGGACCTTGCCCTCGCGGAGGATCGCCTCGGCCCTTCCCTTGGAGCGTAGACAGGCGTTCTCCGCCTCGGGGTGGGAGCCCAGGATGCTCAGGTAGACGATGCGGGAGACGCCGGCCCGCTCGGCGGCCTCGCGGACCACGCGTACCGATCCCTCGTGCGCGTCCTCGTAGCGCGCCTGGCTCGACTCCTTGAGGATGCCGACGAGGTGGATCCACGCCGAGGCGCCCTGCGCCAGCGGCACCAGGGCATCGGGGTCGGTCGGGTCCGCCTGGTGGATCTCCGGCCGCTGCTCGGGCGGCAGCTCCTCGAGGGTGGCGGCTGCCCGTGCCGACCGGACGACGGCTCGGATCGCTCCGGGGCGGGCGATCGACCGCGCCAGGGAGAGCCCGAGATGGCCGTTGGCGCCGGTCACGAGCAGGGGGCTCGGGCTCGTTTCCATCCGCGCAGGATACCACGCGGGCCGCGGGCGCCGAGCCGGCGCTCCGCTCGCGCCTCGTGCCAGCCGCTACCTTGGATCGCTCGTGTTCCCCCTGCGCGACGACAATCCGACCCTCGGCACCTCCGCCGCCACCTTCCTGGTGATCGGGCTGAACGCCCTGGCCTGGCTGTTCATCCAGGGCCTGGGGACCGAGGAGGCGCTGGCCCGATCGGTCTGCGAGCTGGGCGCGATCCCCGGCGAGATCCTCGGGCGCGTTCCGGAGGGCACCCTCGTCCCCCTCGGCCCGGACCGCGCCTGCCAGATCGGGCCGCCCGGATTCAGCCTGACCCTCGTGACCCACATGTTCCTGCACGGAGGCTGGTTCCACATCCTCGGCAACCTGTGGTTCCTCTACGTGTTCGGCGACAACGTCGAGGACTCGATGGGGCCGATCCGCTTCCTCGTCTTCTACCTGCTCTGCGGCTTCGCGGCCGTGGCGGCGCAGATGCTCTCCAACCCCGACAGCGCCATCCCCATGGTGGGCGCCTCGGGCGCGATCGGAGGCGTGATGGGCGCCTATGCGCGGCTGTATCCCCGCGCTCCCGTGCACCTGCTGATCATCGTCATCTTCTACGTCGATCGCATCGTGGTGCCGGCCGTGTTCATGCTCGGCTACTGGTTCGTGCTACAGATCCTGGGCGGCCTGCCCGCGCTGGCCTCCGAAGGAGGAGGCGTTGCGTTCTGGGCCCATGCCGGTGGCTTCGGAGCGGGCTTCCTCGGCGTCTCGCTCTTCACCAGGCCGGAGAGAATCGCCGCCCACCGTGACCTGATGCGCCGTCGCAGTCACTCACGGGATTGAGCCTTCGTCCTGCAGGAGGAGCACGCCATGGACATGGATCCCCAGAAGTTTCTCGAGACCCTCCAGGAGCGTCTCATCGCGCTCACGCCCGACGTGATCGCGGCGCTCGCGATCCTCGTCGTCGGCTGGATCGCGACGCGGATCATCACGGGCCTCGTCCGGCGGGCGCTCGGTCGCGCCCAGGTCGACCCGACCCTCGTGAGCTTCGTCGCGAACCTCGTGTACTTCGCGGGCATGGCCCTGGTGGTGATCTCGGTGCTCGGTCGCATCGGGGTGAACACGGCGTCGTTCGCCGCGGTGATCGCGGCCGCCGGCCTGGCCATCGGCCTCGCCTTCCAGGGCACCCTCTCGAACTTCTCGGCCGGCGTGCTCCTGATCGTGTTCCGCCCCTTCAAGGTCGGCGACTACATCGAGGCCGGCGGAGTGTCGGGCACGGTGGACGAGATCCAGCTCTTCACCACCGTGCTGAACACGCCGGACAATCGCCGGGTGATCGTCGGCAACTCCGACGTCGCGGCGAGCCCGATCACCAACTACTCCTTTCACGCGACCCGCCGCGTCGATCTCGTGATGGGCTTCGGCTACTCGGACGACATCGACCACGCCAAGCGCATCGTGGAGGGCCTGCTCCAGGCCGACGACCGCGTCCTCGACGACCCCGCTCCCCAGGTCGTCGTCGCCGAGCTCGCCGACAGCAGCGTCAACCTGTACGTGCGGCCCTGGGTGCGGAGCGCCGACTACTGGGCCGTCTACTTCGACCTCACCGAGGCGATGAAGAAGGCCTTCGACGAGGCCGGGATCGAGATCCCCTTCCCCCAGCGAACCGTCCACACCGTGGCCTCGGGGGCGGCGGCGGACTAGGCGGGCTAGCGCGGGAGCAGACGGATCGCGATCGACTTGTAGGCCGGTGTGCGGCTCCGGGCGTCGAAGGCTTCCGAGGGGACGAGCGGGTTCGCCTCGGGGAAGTAGGCGACGGCACAGCCTCGGGGGACGTCGTAGTCGAGGGCCTTCCAGCCCTTGACGCTCCGCTCGGTCTCGCCGAAGCGACTCCGGACGTCGACCAGGGAGCCCGGCTCGATGCCGCGCGCACGGAGGTCCTCGGCGTGGGCGAGGATCACCCGGCGATCGCCCTCGATGCCCCGGTAGCGATCGTCGAGGCTGTAGACCGTGGTGTTGTACTGGTCGTGGCTTCGCACCGTGGTGAGCAGCAGCTCGCCCTCGCGCTGGTCGATCTCCGGTAGCTCCACCTGCACGAACTGGGCGCGGCCGCTCGGCGTCTCGAAGCGGCGCTCCCGCGGCGGGCGCGGCAGGGTGAAGCCGCCCTCGTCGAGTCGCTCCTCGAAGCGCTCGAAGCCCGGCACGACGCGCTCGATGCGCTCGCGGATGCGCCGGTAGTCGGCGGCGAGCTCCTCCCAGGGAACGCGGGAGCGATCTCGCAGGGTTGCCCGGGCCAGCCCGGCCACGATGGCGGGCTCGCTCTTGAGCGCCGGAGAGGCCGGCGCCAGCCGGCCGACGGAGGCGTGCACGCGCGACATGCTGTCCTCGACGCTCACGCGTTGCGGGCCTTCGCGCTGCACGTCCGCTTCGCTGCGGGCCAGGCAGGGGAGCAGCAGGATCTCCTCGCCGGTAAGGAGGTGGGTGCGGTTCAAGGTCGTCGCGACGTGGACGCCCAGGGCGCAGCGGCCGAGCGCCTCCTCGACGCGGGGGGTGTCGGGTGTGGCGGCGGCGAAGTTTCCGCCCATCGCGACGAAGGCGTCGACACGCCCCTCGGAGAGGGCCTCGATCGCGTCCACCGAGGAGAAGCCCTCCTTGCGCGGCGGCTCGAAGTCGAACTCGCGGCGCAGTGCGTCGAGGAAGGCCGGGCGCGGCTTCTCCCAGATGCCCATGGTGCGGTCGCCCTGCACGTTGGAGTGGCCGCGAATCGGGCACGGGCCGGCGCCCTCCCGGCCGATCTGGCCGCGCAGCAGCAGCAGGTTCATCACCTCCTGCACGTTGGCGACCCCGTGCCGGTGCTGGGTGAGACCCATCGCCCAGCAAGCGATGACGCGTTCGGAGCTCGCGTAGAGCTCGGCGAGCTCCTGGATCTCGTCCGCGTCGACGCCGGAGAGGCGCGCCAGCTCGTCCGGGTCGCAGGCGAGCAGGGTGTCACGCAGGCTGTCGAAGCCGAGGGTGTGCTCGCGCAGGAACGCGCGGTCGAGGATGCCTCCGCCGCACTGCTCCTCGATCTCGAGCAGCGCGCGCATGATGCCCTTGAGGAGCGCCACGTCGCCTCCGACGCGAACGCGGACGAACCGCTCGGCCAGGCTCGTGCCCCGCGTGACGAAGCCGCGCAGCTCCTGGGGATGGCGGAAGCGCTCGAGCCCCTTCTCCTGCAGGGGGTTGATGCTCACGATGCGGCAGCCGCGGCGCACCGCCGCCTGGAGCGTCGAGAGCATCCGCGGGTGGTTGCTCCCGGGGTTCTGCCCGATCACGAGGATCAGGTCGGCGTGCTCGAAGTCCTCGAGGGACACCGTGCCCTTGCCGATGCCGATGCTCGCCGTGAGCCCGGTCCCGCTCGACTCGTGACACAGGTTCGAGCAGTCGGGCAGGTTGTTCGTGCCGAACTCGCGGGCGAAGAGCTGGTAGAGGAAGGCCGCCTCGTTGCTGGTGCGCCCCGAGGTGTAGAAGACCGCGCGATCCGGCGAGGGCAAGGCGCGCAGCACCTCGCCCGCGCGGGCGAAGGCGGCGTCCCAGGTGATGGGCTCGAAGCGATCCGAGCCCGGCCTTCGGATCATCGGCTCGGCCAGGCGACCCTGGGCCTCGAGCCAGCGTCCGGGCTGCTCCCTGAGCTTGAGGAGCGTCCAGCTCGAGAAGAAGTCGCGCCCGACACGGCGGGTGGTCGCCTCGTGGGCCACGGCCTTGGCGCCGTTCTCGCAGAACTCGATGGGGCCACGCTCCTCCGACTCGGGCCAGGCGCAGCCGGGGCAGTCGAAGCCGTCGGGCTGGTTCACCCGCCGCAGGGCGGGCACGGCGCGTGAGAGGCCCGACCGGAACACGTGCCGGGCCGTGACCGCGATCGATCGCAGCCCGCCGGCCGCTCCCTTGGGCTCGCTCATGGGGCGGAGGATAGGGCCTCCTCGCCAGGGTCGAGCCGGGCCTGGTCGGTTCCGGCGGGCGGGCCAAAAGTCTCCCGGGGCGGGGTACCCTGTTGCGCCGGCCGGACCCGAGGAGGGGCCAGACCCGCCGCTGCCAGGAGACGAGACGACCGATGCGCCGACTGCTGATCGCGAACCGGGGCGAGATCGCCGTGCGCATCGCGAGGACCGCTTCCGAGCGGGGCCTCGAGACCCGGGTCGTGCACGCGCCCGAGGATGCGGCCCTGGCAGCGCGCATCGAGGCCGGCGGCCACGTCGCGCTCGAGGGCAGCGGGGCTGCGGCCTACCTGGACGTTCAGCAGCTCGTCGAGATCGCGAAGCGCTCTGGCTGCGATGCGGTCCATCCGGGCTACGGCTTCCTGAGTGAGAACGCGAGCTTCGCCGAGGCGCTCGGCAGTGCGGGAATCACCTTCGTCGGGCCCTCGCCCGAGGCGCTGCGTCTCTTCGGCGACAAGTCGGCCGCCCGCGATCTGGCGCGCAAGCTCGGCGTTCCCGTGGCACCGGGCACCGCGGCGCCGAGCCGCGAGGAGGACGTGGCCGAGCTGCTCGCGTCGCTGGGCTCTGGCGAGGCCGTGATGCTGAAGGCGGCGGCCGGCGGGGGCGGACGCGGCATGCGGGTGTTGCGCAAGCCGGCCGAGCTCGCGAAGGCGTTCGAGCGCTGCCGCTCCGAGGCGCTGCGCTCCTTCGGATCCGATGCGCTCTACGCCGAGCGCTTTCTTCCCGCCGCTCGCCACGTCGAGGTGCAGATCCTGGGCGACGGCAGCGGCGCCGTGGTGCATCTCCACGAGCGCGAGTGCACGCTGCAGCGCAACCACCAGAAGCTGATCGAGCGCGCGCCGGCCCCCCATCTCGATGCGGCCGTGCGCGAGGCGCTGCTCTCGGCGGCGCTCGAGATGGCGCGGGCCGCGGGCTACTCCGGGCTCGGGACCTTCGAGTTCCTGGTCGAGCCGGACGGGCGCTTCGCCTTCCTCGAGGCGAACCCGCGCCTGCAGGTCGAGCACACCGTCACCGAGGAGGTCACCGGCCTCGATCTGGTCGAGCTGCAGCTACGCGTCGCCGAGGGTGCGAGCCTGGTAGATCTCGGCCTCGCCGAGCCGCCGTCCCTGCGCGGCTCGGCGATCCAGCTGCGGATCTGCTCCGAGCGCATCGACGCCAAGGGCCGTGCGCTTCCGGGGGCGGGCGAGATCACCCGCTTCGAGTGGCCGACCGGGCCGGGGATCCGGGTCGACACGGCGCTCGCGAAGGGTCTCGGGCCCCACCCCGCCTTCGACTCGTTGATGGCGAAGCTGATCGTCCACCATCCGAGCCCCGAGTCGGCGCCCCTGCTGCACCGGGCCCGGCGAGCCCTCGCGGAGGTCGCGATCGAGGGGCCGCCCGAGAACACGAGCTTCCTGCTGGCGCTGCTCGAGCGCGACGAGGTGACTCGCAACGCGATCACCACGGCATTCGTCTCGGAGCACGGCGCGGAGCTCGCGGAGGCGGCGAAGCGGATCGCCGGGCGGCGCGAGCTCGCGCAGGACACCACCACCACGAAGGCTCCGGCCGCTCGCCAAGAGACGCCGCCCGACGGCGTGACGCGCGTGGAGGCGCCGCTGATCGGGACGGTCATCGAGCTGCGCGTCGAGCCCGGGGCGATGGTCCGGGCCGGTGAGACGGTCTGCGTACTCGAGGCGATGAAGATGGAGCACGTGGTCGCGGCGCCGGCTGCCGGCCGGATCGACCGCGTGCCGGTGAGCGTGGGCGACGTGCTGGAGGAGGGCGGCACCATCGCCTGGGTGCGGGTCGACGAGAGCGCGGGCGCGGTGAGCGCGGCGGCGGCCGAGATCGACCTCGATGCGACGCGTCCCGATCTCGAGCAGGTTCGCGAGCGGCACGGCCTGCTCCTCGACGAAAGCCGGCCCGACGCCGTCGAGCGCCGGCGCGCGCGCGGACAACGCACGGCGCGGGAGAACCTCGAAGCCCTGTGCGACGAGGGGAGCTTCATCGAGTACGGCGGGCTCGCGGTGGCCGCGCAGCGCAAGGCGCGCCCCATCGAGGAGCTCGAGCGCCGCACGCCCGGCGACGGGATCATCACGGGCCTTGCCACGATCAACGCCGACTCCTTCGGCGAGGAGGCGGCCCGCTGTGCGGTCCTGGTCGTGGACGCGACGGTGCTGGCGGGGACCCAGGGCCTCTTCCACCACCGGAAGATCGACCGCCTGCTCGAGCTGGCCGAGCAGCGTGGGATCCCCGTGGTCTTCCTGCCCGAGGGCGGAGGCGGCCGTCCCAACGACACGGACGGGGGCGACATCTCGGCGGCCGGCCTCACGGTGACGAGCTTCCACGCCTTCGCCCGGCTCAGCGGGAAGCTGCCGCGCGTGAGCGTGGTGTCCGGCTACTGCTTCGCGGGAAGCGCAGCCTTCGCGGGCTGTGCCGACGTGATCATCGCGACACGGAACACGAGCCTCGGCATGGGCGGGCCGGCGATGATCGAGGGCGGCGGGCTCGGGGTGGTCGCCCCGGAGGACGTGGGCCCGGTCTCCATGCAGGAGCCGAACGGCGTGATCGACCTCGTCGTCGAGGACGAGGTCGAGGGCGCGGCCGCCGCGCGCCGCTACCTCTCCTACTTCCAGGGCGCGCTTCCGGAGTTCGAGTGCGAGGATCAGCGCACGCTGCGCCACCTGATCCCGGAGAACCGGCGCCGCGTGTACGACGTGCGCCGGGTGATCGACGCGCTCTGCGACACCGGCTCGGTGCTGGAGCTGCGCCGGGGATGGGGCGTCGGCATGATCACCGCGCTCGTCCGCATCGAAGGCCGCCCGCTCGGGCTGATCGCCAACGATCCCATGCACCTCGGCGGGGCGATCGACGACGAGGCGGCCGAGAAGGCCGCGCGCTTCCTGCAGCTCTGCGACTCCTTCGGGCTCCCCGTCGTCTCGCTCTGCGACACGCCGGGCTTCATGGTCGGGCCGGAGGTCGAGCAGAAGGCGCAGGTGCGCAAGGTGTCCCGGCTCTTCCTCGTCGGCGCGACGCTATCGGTGCCGCTCTTCACCGTGATCCTGCGGAAGGGCTACGGGCTCGGGGCCCAGGCCATGGCGGGTGGCTCGTTCGTGGCGCCGATGTTCGTGATCTCGTGGCCCACGGGCGAGATCGGGGGGATGGGCCTCGAGGGCGCCGTGCGTCTGGGCTTCCAGAAGCAGCTGGCCGCGGTGGAGGACGAGGCGGAGCGGAACGCCCTGTTCGAGAAGCTCGTCGGCGTGATGTACGAGAAGGGCAAGGCCCTCCACGCGGCGAGCGTCCTCGAGTTCGACGCCGTGATCGATCCCGCCGAGACGCGCGACTGGATCCTGCGCGCGCTGAACGCCGCCGGGCCCGTCGAGCCCAGCGGACGGATGGTGGACGCCTGGTAGCGCTCAGCCTCCCGACGAGCAGCGGAATCACCAGGATGGGTGATGCCCCTCGGGGTTCTCGTGGCGGCCCCATTCCGCGAAAGAGGGGAGCGCCCCTCAGTGGCAGGGGAGGCCGGCTCGTCCCAAACTGGCTCTTCACCCTGCTCACGCGTCCACGCGATGGAAGGACCCGATTCATGCCGAGCGTCGTTGCCACCCTGAAGGTCAAGGCAGACCAGGTCGAGGAGGCGAGCTCCTTCCTGAAGCAGCTGTCCGCGGACACGCTCGCGAAGGAGCCGGGCACCCTGATCTACACGGTCCACCAGCGTAAGGACGACCCGACCACCTTCGTGTTCTACGAGAAGTACGAGAGCGACGCGGCGCTCGCCGAGCACAGCGAGAACCTGAAGGCCGTCGGCGCGAAGTTCGCCTCGATCCTCGCCGGCCCGCCCGACATCGTCTTCCTCGACGAGGTCTAGTTCGAGCTCTCCGCCTCGCCGGCGACCACGGCCACCGCCTTGCCGGGCCCGTAGTACGAGCGGGCCACCGGCGTCGTGCCCTTGCCCGTCGTGTCCTCGAAGAGGATCTCGATCGTCTCCGACTCGATCCCCGCCTCGGTCGCCGGGAGGGCGCGATACACCTCGAAGTGCAGGTGCGGGCCCGTGGTGTAGCCCGTGTTGCCCGAGTAGCCGATGTGCTGGCCGGCCACGACGTGCTGGCCCGTCTCGACCACGGCGCCCTTCCGCAGGTGGACGTAGAGGGAGATCGTACCGTCGGGGTGGGCGATGCCGATGCGGTTGGCCTTGCCCGCGAGGCTCCGCCTTCGCCCGCCCTTCTCGTACTCGTCCACCACGAACGCCACGACCCCTTCGCGCGCGGCGAGGATCGGCGTGCCCACGGGCATCCGAAAGTCGTAGGCGATCCGCCCGCGATGACTGAAGCCGCCGTTTCCGCGCTGGGTGAGCATGCGGGGCGCCCGCCCGCCGAAGGGGATCACGTAGCGGGCCGAGTCGTCGTGCACGGCCTGCGGGTCCCCGGTCTGGAAGCTGTAGTGGTAGCGGTAGCTCCCGCCCGCGGTGGTCGGGATCACCCGGGCCAGGGTGAGGGTCTCGCCCGGCTGCACCAGCGCCAGCCGTTCCTCTGCGGGGACGGCCCGCATGCGGTCGAGCTCGAGGCGGAGCTCCACCTGGGTCGATACCGCGAAGCCGTGGTGGGCCCGGATCTCGCGGATGCCGTCGTCCAGCGGGACCGACGTGATGCAGAAGCCGCTGCTGCAGTGGGTGCGCTCGCCGGCCGTGCTCGCGATCGGAGCCGCGGTGCCGACGCCGAGCAGGGCGATCCCGAGGGCCAGCGCCCGGGTTCGCGTCGCTGCCGAGAAGCCCTGCACACGCACGCGTGAAGGGTAGCCTGGCCGCCCGAGCTCAGGCTCCCGGGACGATCCGGTCCCGTCGGCCGTAGGCCGAGAGCGAGCGGCCGCGCAGGAACGCAGCGATCGCGATGCCCGACGCCTCGGCCAGGGATACGGCGAGAGAGGTCGGGGCCGAGACGGCCGCCACCAGGGGGATGCGGGCGGCCAGGGCCTTCTGCACGACCTCGAAGGACACCCTTCCCGAGACCATCAGCACGTGTCCTGCGAGCGGACGGCGTCCGCACCGGGCCGCCCAGCCGACGATCTTGTCGACGGCGTTGTGTCGGCCGACGTCCTCGCGGGCCACGAGGAGGCGGCCTTCGGCGTCGAACAGCGCCGCCGCGTGCAGTCCGCCCGTGTCGTCGAACACGGGCTGGGCCTCGCGCAGCCGGTCGGGCAGGGCGTAGAGGAGCTCGGCGGGGAAACGGGCCGGATCCTCGAGGGGCGCGGCCGTCCGCAGCGCCGACTCGATGCTGGCCTTGCCGCAAACGCCGCAGCTCGAGCTGGCGAAGAGGTTGCGGCGCAGGCGCTCGAGATCGATGGGGACGCCAGGGCGCAGCACGGCGCGGACGGTGTTGTCCTCGGCGTCCTCGTCCTCGAGCTCCCGGCAGTGACGCACGGACTCGATCTCGTCCGGATCCGACACCATGCCCTCGGTGAGCAGGAAGCCGGTCACGAGCTCGAGGTCGTGGCCCGGCGTGCGCATCACGACGGCGATGGGCGTGCCGGCCAGCTGGATCTCGAGCGGCTCCTCGTCGGCCACCCGGTCGGAAGAGGCCTCGCGGCTCTCGTCGCTGATGCGCAGGCGCTCGACCTGCCTGCTTCCCTGCCGGTCTCCCGGACGCTCTCCCGGCCGCTCTCCCGGACGCTCCGGGTCACCCGCCATCGCCGAGACCCGTACGCGGCGAGACCGAGCGCAGGAAGTCGAGCAGGGCCTCGTAATAGCCGGCGCCTCCCACGATGGAGACGTCGTTGTGGCCGGCGCCGCGGACCCGGTGGAAACGCTTGGGCTCGGGGGCCCGCCGGAACAGCTGCTGCCCCAGATCGAAGGGAATGATCGTGTCGCGATCCCCGTGCAGCTGGAGGAGTGGCGACTGGGTACGGCCGATGCGCCGGTCGCTGGGGAAGCGGTCCACCAGCAGGGGGCCCAGGCCGAAGCCCACGGTCGCGCGGGAGATGTCGGCGACCGACGTGAAGGTGGACTGCAGGATCAGCCCCGCGAGCGGGCGACCCATCGCGAGCTCCACCGCGACGGCGCCTCCCAGCGACACGCCCATCACGACGATCTCCTCGAGCTTGCGGCCCCGCTCTTCGGTCAGGAAGGCGAGGGCGGCCCGCGCATCGCGGGCCACGCCGGGCTCGCTCGGTCGTCCCTCGCTGCGGCCGTAGCCCCGGTAGTCGAGGAGCAGCACGTCGACCCCGAGCCGGCTCAGCTGTCCGGCCAGGGGAAGACGATGGGAGGCGTTTCCGGCGTTGCCGTGCAGGTAGAGCAGGGAGAGGTCGAGCTTCTCGCCCTGTGCCGGGAGCCAATACGAGTGGACCCGTACGCCGTCCTCGGTCTCGAGGAAGTGCTCCGTCGCCGGGAGCGCCAGCGCTTCGGGGGTGACGCTGATCCACCGGCTCGGCTGGAAGATCATCCGGTCGAGCAGGAAGGAGGGGGAGAATGCGGTGAGCAGCAGGGCGGCTCCGACGGCGGCGGTGGCGAGGAGCGCCGTCCTCACTCGAGGCCGAGCTCGAGCCTCGCGGCGTCGGACATCATGCTCGGATCCCACGGCGGCTCCCACACCAGGTCGAGCTTGACCTCGGTGGTGCCTTCCACGCTGCGGGCCTTGGCCTCGACCTCGGGCGGCAGCATCTCGGCCGCCGGGCACATGGGCGAGGTGAGCGTCATCTGGATCCCGACGCCGCCGGCCTCGTCCACCGCGACGTCGTAGATCAGGCCGAGCTCGTAGATGTTCACCGGGATCTCGGGGTCGTAGACCGTCTTGATCTGCTCGATGATCGCATCCTTGAGTTCCTGGGGCGTGCTCATGGGGGCTCCGCTACTCGGTCCGGGCGACTTCGCCCGTTCCGTCGAGGGCGTTTCGCAGGGTGTGCCACGCGAGCGTGGCGCACTTCACGCGCATCGGAAACTCGCGCACGCCCGCGAAGACCGCGAGCTTTCCCAGCTCGTCGACGTCGGGCTCGCTGGCCGGGTCGCTCGTGACCAGCTCGTGGAAGCGCTCGAAGAGGTCCTTCGCGTCGGCGAGGGACTTGCCCTTGACGAGGTCGGTCATCATCGACGCCGAGGCCGTCGAGATGGCGCAGCCCGACCCCTGGAACGCGACGTCCGTCACGACATCGTCCTCGACCTGCGCGTAGACCTTGATCTGGTCGCCGCAGAGCGGGTTGAACCCGTCCGCGTCGTGGGTGCAGGCCTCGGGCACCCGGAAGTTCCGGGGCCGCTTGTTGTGGTCGAGGATCGTGGTCTGGTACAGCTCCCGCAGCTCGGACATCTAGGTCAGCACCTCTCGCACCTTGTGCAGCCCGCGGACCAGGGCGTCCAGGTCCCTTTGATTGTTGTAGACCGCGAGTGAGGCGCGAGCGGTCGCCGGAACGCCGAAGCGGGCCATCACGGGCTGCGCGCAGTGGTGGCCGGTGCGCACCGCCACACCCTCGCCGTCGAGGATGGTGCCGATGTCGTGGGGATGGGCGTCGTCCATCACGAACGAGAGCACCGCAGCCTTGCCCGGAGCCGTGCCGATGATGCGCACGCCCGGGACCGAGAGCAGCGCCTCGGTGCCGTACTCGAGCAGCTCCTGCTCGTGGGCGTGGATGGCGTCGTATCCGACCTCTTCGACCCAGTCGAGCGCGGCACCGAAGCCGACGACGCCCCCGATGTCCGGGGTTCCCGCCTCGAACTTGTGGGGGATCTCGTTGTAGACCGTGTCCTCGAAGGTGACCGAGAGGATCATCTCGCCGCCGCCCTGCCAGGGCGGCATCGCCTCGAGCAGCTCCTTCTTCCCGTACAGCACGCCGATGCCCGAGGGCCCGAAGAGCTTGTGGCTGGAGAAGGCGTAGAAGTCGCAGTCGAGGGCGGCGACGTCGACCCGCTGGTGCGGCACGGCCTGGGCGCCGTCGAGCAGGACCGGCACGCCGCGCTCGTGGCTCAGGCGGACGATCTCCTCCACCGGGTTCACGGTGCCGAGGGCGTTCGAGACGTGGCTCACGGCCACGATGCGGGTGCGATCGGAGAGCAGGGAGGCGAAGGCCTCCATGTCGAGGGCGCCGCGGTCGTCGATGGGGGCCACGCGAAGCACGGCGCCCTTCTCCCGGCAGAGCATCTGCCAGGGGACGATGTTGGAGTGGTGCTCCATGTGGGTGATCAGGATCTCGTCGCCCTCGCCCACGTTCTCACGCCCGAAGCTCTGGGCGACGAGGTTGATCGCCTCGGTGGTGCCCCGGACGAAGACGATCTCCTTGGCCTCGGCGGCGCCGATGAAGCGGCGGGTCTTCTCGCGGCTCGCCTCGAACGCCCGGGTCGCTCGCTGGGAGAGCTCGTAGACGCCCCGGTGGATGTTGGCGTAGTCGCGCGAGTAGAGCGCGCTGATCGCGTCGATCACCGCCCGGGGCTTCTGCGAGCTGGCCGCGCTGTCGAGGAAGGCCAGCGGCTTGCCGTGGATCTCCTGGTCGAGGACCGGGAACTCCTTGCGGATGCGCTCGACGTCGAAGCTCACGCCCGCGCCCCAGGCTCGCGACGTCCGAGCCGCTTGCGCAGCTCCTCCATGAGGGTCGAGCTCAGCGCCTCGTCGGGCAGGCCGCGCAGGACCTCGGCGGCGAAGCCCGAGACGAGCAGGCGGCGTGCCTCCTCTTCTCCGAGGCCCCGCGCGCGCAGGTAGAAGAGCGCGTCTTCGTCGAGCCGGCCGATCGCCGAGCCATGGCTGCAGCGCACGTCGTCGGCGTAGATCTCGAGCTGCGGCTTGGTGTCGATCTCGGCGCCGTCCGAGAGCAGCAGGTTCGGGTTGGACTGGTCGGCGGCGGTCTTCTGCGCGTCCGGGCGCACCACGACGCGACCTCGGAACACGCCCTTGCCGTCGCCGTCGAGGATGCCCTTGTAGAGCTCGGCGCTCGTGCAGTGCGGGACCGCGTGGTCGACGAGGGTGTGGTTGTCGATCACCTCGCCGTCGCCCGCCACGAAGAGCCCATCGAGGCGGCACTCGGCCCCTTCGCCGGCCAGGGTCACCTGCAGCTCGTTGCGCACCAGCTGTCCACCCAGGGTCACCACGTGGGAGGCGAAGCGCGAGTTGCGCTCCTGGCGCGCGAAGAGCCCGGTGGTGAGGAACGAGCGCGGGTGCCCGCGCTGGAGCGTCACCAGCCCGAGGTCGGCGTCGTCCTCCAGGAAGACCTCGGAGACGGCGTTGCGGAGGTGACCGCCCTGCTTCGAGATCGAGACGAAGTCCTGGATCACGAGGGCCCGGCTGCCCCGCTCGGCCCGGATCAGCACCCGAGGCTGGCAGAGGTGGGGCTCGTCGCCGGTCGTGAGGAAGACCAGGTGGATCGGCGTCTGGGAGTCCGCCGAGCGGGGTACCGTGACGACCGCCCCGTCGGACAGGAAGGAGGTGGCCAGGGCGACGAAGGGATGCTCCTTCGAGCTCGCGAGCTGGCCGAGCCAGGGCTCGAGGGTCTCGGGCGACTCGGTCAGCACCCGGGCCAGGCTCTCGACGCGGACCGGTCCGCCCGCCGTCGCCGGCCGCGACAGGGACGGCGCGAACTGCCCGTTCACGAACACGAAGAGCCCGCACGCGAAGACGGGGAATGCGACCGATTCGGCCTCCTCGCGAGAAGGCGTCGCCGTGTCTTCGCCCTCCAACGCGAAGCGGCTCTCGACCAGGCGAGCCAGGGAGGTGTAGCGCCACTCCTCCCAGCGGGTGGTCGGAAGACCCTGGGCGGCGAATGCGTCCCGGGCCTCGGCGCGCAGGCGCGCGACGAAGGGCGTCTCCTGGGCGGGCGTCGCCTCGGCCTGGAGGGCCAGCAGCGCGTCGCGGGCCGCTTCGTGGGCCTGGCTCACGACGCGCTCCCTTCGGCCGCGTCCTCGATCCAGCCGTAGCCCTTCTCCTCGAGCTCGAGGGCCAGCTCCTTGCCGCCCGAGCGCACGATGCGTCCGCCCGAGAGCACGTGCACGAAGTCCGGCGGGATGTACTCGAGCAGCCGCTGGTAGTGGGTGATGACGAGCATGCCGCGATCCGCGTCGCGGAGCGCGTTCGCGCCGCTGGCCACCACGCGCAGGGCGTCGATGTCGAGGCCCGAGTCGGTCTCGTCGAGGACGGCGAGCTTCGGCTCGAGGAGGAGCATCTGCAGCACCTCGTTGCGCTTCTTCTCGCCTCCGGAGAAGCCCTCGTTGATCGCCCGGCTCATCAGGTCCTTCGGCATGTCGACGATGGCCGCCTTCTCCTTGACCAGCGCCATGAAGTCCATGGCGTCGAGCTCTTCCTCGCCGCGGTGGGCGCGTCCCGCGTTCACCGCCGCCTTGAGGAAGTAGTTGTTGGTCACGCCGGGGATCTCGACGGGGTACTGGAAGGCGAGGAAGACGCCTTCGCGCGCGCGCTCCTCGGGCTCGAGACCCAGCAGGTCCTTGCCCTGGTAGAAGACCGAGCCGCCGGTGATCTCGATGCCCGGGCGCCCGGCCAGGGCGCCGGCCAGGGTGCTCTTGCCCGAGCCGTTGGGGCCCATCACGGCGTGTACCTCGCCCGGCTGGATCACCAGGTCGATGCCATTCAGGATCTGATTCTCGCCGGCCGTGGCGGTGAGACCCTTGATTTCGAGCAGGGGGGACGTCATCCGACGGCTCCTTCTTCTCTGTGCGGATCCGTCTTCATCCGACGGCTCCTTCCAGACTGATGCCGAGCAGGCTCTGGGCCTCGACGGCGAATTCCATGGGAAGCTCGCGCAGCACCTCGCGGCAGAAGCCGTTCACGATCATCGAGATCGCGTCCTCTTCGGAGAGGCCGCGCTGGCGGCAGTAGAAGAGCTGGTCCTCGCCGATCTTCGAGGTGGTGGCCTCGTGCTCGACGGTGGCCGAGGCGTTCTTCACCTCGAGGTAGGGGAAGGTGTGGGCGCCGCACTGGTCGCCGAGCAGCAGCGAGTCGCACTGGCTGTAGTTGCGTGCGCCGTGAGCCTTCGGCCCCATCCGCACCAGCCCGCGATAGGACTGCTGGCCGTGCCCCGCGGAGATGCCCTTCGAGATGATCGTGCTCTTCGTGTTCTTTCCGATGTGGATCATCTTGGTGCCGGTGTCGGCCTGCTGGCGCTTGTTGGTGAGCGCCACCGAGTAGAACTCGCCCACCGAATCGTCGCCCTGCAGGATGCAGCTCGGGTACTTCCAGGTGATCGCCGACCCCGTCTCCACCTGGGTCCAGGAGATCTTCGAGCGCTTGCCGCGGCAGGCCCCGCGCTTGGTCACGAAGTTGTAGATCCCGCCGACGCCGTTCTCGTCGCCGGGGTACCAGTTCTGCACCGTCGAGTACTTGATCTCGGCGTCGTCGAGGGCGACCAGCTCGACCACGGCGGCGTGGAGCTGGTTCTCGTCGCGCATGGGCGCCGTGCAGCCCTCGAGGTAGCTCACGTAGGAGCCCTCCTCGGCCACGATCAGCGTGCGCTCGAACTGCCCGGTCTCCTGGGCGTTGATGCGGAAGTAGGTGGAGAGCTCCATCGGGCAGCGAACGCCCTTGGGGATGTAGGCGAAGGAGCCGTCCGAGAAGACCGCCGAGTTGAGCGCGGCGAAGAAGTTGTCCGAGTACGGCACCACCGAGCCCAGGTACTTGCGCACCAGCTCCGGGTGGTCGCGCACCGCGTCGGAGAAGGAGCCGAAGATGATGCCCTTCTTCTCGAGCTCGGCCTTGTAGGTCGTGGCGACGGACACGCTGTCGAAGACGGCGTCGACGGCCACGCCCGAGAGGCGCTTCTGCTCCTCGAGGGGGATGCCGAGCTTCTCGTAGGTGCGCAGCAGCTCGGGGTCGACCTCGTCCAGACTCTCGAGCTGGGGCTTCTGCTTCGGTGCGGCCCAGTAGCGCATGTCCTGGTAGTCGATCTTCGGATACGAGATCTGGGCCCAGGTGGGCTCGGTGTCCTCGGCGAGCATCTGCTGGAAGCGGCGCAGCGCCTTGAGGCGCCACTCGAGCAGCCACTCGGGCTCGTCCTTCTTGCTCGAGATGAGCCGGACCACGTCCTCGGAGAGGCCCTTCTCCGCCAGGTCCATCTCGATGTCGGTGACGAAGCCGTACTCGTACTCGCGTCCGGCGATCTCGTGCAGTTCCTGGTTGGTTCGGGGCTCAGCTTCGGACATCGATCGGGTCTCCTGCAGCGGTGGGCTGCGCGGACTGGATGGGTACGGTGGGAGAGCTCGGTCGCGCGAGCTCGGCGAGGGAGACGCTCGAGAGCGTCCCCTGGATCGCGCGGTTGATGCGTTGCCAGGGTGCGCTCACGGGGCAGCCGGGCTCCTGCTCGCAGTGGCCCGGGATGCTGCACTCCATCAGCGCGATCGGGCCCTCGAGCACCTCGATGATCTCGGCGACGGTCACGTCTTCGGGGTCGCGCGCGAGCGAGTAGCCGCCCTTCGACCCGCGCTGGGAGTGCAGCAGGTCCGCGGCGGAGAGCGTCTTCAACATCTTGCTCACCACCGGGAGCGTGAGCCCGGTGGCCTCCGCCATCTCGCGGGCGTTGTGGGTCGCGCCGCGCTCGCCGGCCGCGAGATGCGCGAGGAGCACGATGCCGTAATCCGTGAGCTTGCTGATCCGGAGCATTGGGGGCCTCGAGAAGGTCCCCCAGCATATCGGACCATTCCGGTGCTGTAAAACCCGGACCGCTCCGGTCCGAAATGAAAAAGAGATTCAATTCCGGATATTTGGCCCTACGGAAGCAGGGGGCGGAGGACCGGCCGGTTCTCCCGGGGCCAGGAGAGCGGCGGCGCCTGGAGCCGGCCGGCCGGAGCCACCCGGCTCGCGCCGAGGGCGCGCAGGCGCCCCATGAGGGACGGGTCGCCGAGGCCAGCAACGGCGACACCGGCCAGGTGCCCCGCGGCCGGGCGCAGGGCCTCGAGGGCCGCCTCGGCGTCCGGGGCAGGATGCAGCCGCAGGAAGCGGTGCAGCGGACTCCCGCGCAGGCGGGTCTCCGACTCCGCCACGAGCGTGAAGGCCGGGGCGGCCAGGACTCGCGTCGACCCGTCCGCGGCGGAGCGGAGCTCGGCCTCGTCGCGGGCCTGGGAGAGCGCGGCGCGCGCGGCGAGCGGAAGCCGGCCGCGCGGAAGCTCGCGCTCCAGGCGGGCGAAGGCGCGCTCGAACGCTTCCATCACCGCGTCGGGGACGCGCTCCGTGCCCAACACGAAGACCGCCACCGGAGACAGGCAGCCGAGCTGGTCCCACAGCGCCGTGTCGAGCGCGAGGCCTGCCGCGGCCTCCTCGAGCGCAGTCGCGCTCGCGGCGTCCTCGCCGAGGATGCCGACGGAGAAGCGATGGCCCGCTCCGACCAGCCGCCGCCCCGGCGAGATGCGGGCGGCGTAGCTCGCGACCGCGTCGTCGCCCCCCGTCACCACCACGCAGTCCGCCCGACACAGTGCGGTGGCACTGGCCTCGTCGTCTCTTCCGAACGCGACGAGCTCGAGCGCCTCGCCCAGCGACGGGTCGAGATCCGCGAGCTCGTCGCGGATCACCGCCGGGGTCACGGGGTCGTGGGCCGCCGGCTTCACGACCACGCCCGAGCCGAGCAACAGCGGGGGCAGCACCTGCAGGAGGCTCGGGGTGGGAAGCGCGCCCGCGAGGACGACGGAGATCGTCTCGAAGGGGCGAGGCGCCGCGTCGCTCCCGAGCTCGTCGCGGGCGAGGGCGCGCCAGGCGTCCGCGGTGAACGGCTCGAGCGCGATCTCGAGCCCGCGGGCCAGCGTCGGGGGTGCGAAGCCCGTCGCCTCGGGCAGCTCGCGCACGAGTCGCTGGCGCGCCTTCGATCCTGGATCGCGCAGCCGCTCGAGGACGGCGCCCGTCCACTCGACGCGCTCGCGAAGCGGCCGCTCCCGCAGGCGGGCGCCCGCCAGGCGCACGCGGCCGAGGGCGGCCTCGACGCGCTCTGCGCCCGAGCTCAACCCGCGCCTCCGAGCATCTCGTCGAGGGCGATGGAGCAGCCGCGCTCCTCGGCTCCCTCGGCCCGGCCGAGCACCTCGAATCCGTCGGCGACGGCCCGACCGAGATCGGCGGTCTGGATCGCTGCCAGGCTTCCGGTGTTGGCGAGGTCGTGGATGCGGATCACGCCGACCTCGCCCGGCCCGACCGGGCTCCCGTCGTCGGGATCCACCAGGCGCACGCGCGTCCACGGCGGCCCGAGCTTGCGCCGCGGCCCGGCGGGATCGACGAGCACGCTGTCGTAGAACTGGCTGCCGAGCTCGGTCATGCCGTACTGGTTGACGATGCGGCTCGCGGGGATGCCGAGCCCCGCCTCGATCTCGGCGTAGAGCGTCTCGCGCGAGCGTTCCCGCGCCCGGCCCTTGAAGCCGCCCGTCTCCATCACCCGGGTCGATGCGGGAAGCTCCCGGGAGAGTCCGCGCTCGGCCATGGCGTCGAGGA
>JASJCN010000108.1 GCA_030065975.1 Myxococcota bacterium | reverse complement strand
ATGCGACGCCGCTCCTGCTGGGAACGGTGGTGCACGACGTCCTCGAGGCGTTGGTGAAGGCCGCGGGAGGGGCCGTGAACGGAGGCCTCGACGCCGTCCGCGAGCACGAGCCCGTGCGCGTTCCCTGGCCCGACGAGTCGGAGCTTCGCCGGCTGCTGCAGCGCTCTGCGGCGAAGGCGGCGCAGGACCAGGGTGTCGTGCTGCCGGGCTTCGCCGAGCTGCTCGAGCGTCGCGTGCGTCCCTTCCTCGAAGCATTCAAGAGGCTCGAGTGGGCCGACGGGCCGCTCGAAGGCGTGCTCGGTGCGGAGCTCCGCGGCGAGGTCGACCTCGCCGCACACGATCTCGGGGAGGGCCGCGTCCGTTTCAAGGCGGACCGCGTCGACCAGCGAACGGGCCTCTCCCTCGTCGACTACAAGACGGGGAAGCCGGTATCGGACAAGGTGAAGCCGTCCACGCGGCGCGAGCACCTCCTCGATCAGGTACGCGCGCGAAAGAAGCTGCAGGCGGCGGTCTACGCATTCTCCGCCCCGGACGCCGTCGGCCGCTACGTGTTCGGAGGCCCCGATCTCGAGCCGCAGCTCGCCCACGTCTCCGTCGCGCCGGACGATGCCGAGCTTCGCGAGGCTCTCCGCCAAGCGCTCGAGCTCGGTCTCGGCGCCTGGGCGGCCGGCGTGTTTCCGCCGAGGCTGTTCGACCCGGAAGCCGATCGTCTCAACCGGAGCTGCGAGCGCTGCCAGGTCGCCGACGCCTGCGCGCGCGGAGACTCCTCGCAGCACCAGCGCATGCGCCGCTGGCTCGATGCCGAAGGCATCGAGACGCGATCCGGCCCCGACGCGTTCGCCGCCGCGCTGCTGGAGGAACGTTCGTGACGGACGCGCGAAGGCGGGATGCCGACGCGGCGGCCGACGCAGACGCCCGAGCCCAGGCCCAGCGCGAGTTCGCGATCCCGCTGCTGCTGCAGGCGGGAGCCGGCACGGGCAAGACGGCCGTGCTCGTCTCGCGGCTGATCGCCTACTCGCTGGGCCCGGGCTGGGAGCGGGCGGCCGAGCGTCTCGCGAAGCAGGGCGCGATCGACGCCTCGGGCGCGGCACCCGACGAGGTGGCCCGCGAGACCCTGCGCGGTGTCGTGGCCATCACCTTCACCGAGGCCGCGGCTGCGGAGATGGGACGTCGCGTCGGCGAGGCGCTGGTCGACCTGCTCTCGGATCGCGATCCCATCGGCGTCGATCGCGCGGCGCTCCCCATGGAGCCCGACCTCTCCGCGCGTTCGCGCGCCCTGCTCGGGGCCCTCGACCAGCTCACGACCCGGACCTTCCACGCCTTTTGTCGTCGGCTGCTGGTGGCCCATCCGTTCGAAGCCGGCGTCCACCCCGAGCTCGAGGTGGACGTGGACGGGCAGGCCCACGCCGAGGTCGTGCGCGAGGTGCTTGAGGCCCGGCTGCCTTCGGTGCTGGCTTCGCCCCTTAACCCCGACTGGGCCCGATTGCTCGACGGCGGCTTCGGCCCCGTGGACGTGGAGGGCGCGCTGCTCTCCCTGCTCACCGAAGGGGTGACCGCCTCGGATCTTGGGGCCGACCCGCTGGCCCTCGAGCGGGTCACTCCCTATCTGGAAGGGCTCCACGGCCGGCTGCAGGCGTTCCTCGAGCTGGATGCGGGGCGCCTCGCGGGAGTCCGGGGGGCCCGCAGCGTCTCCACGGCGAAGATGCTGGCTCGCGTCGAAGAGGAGCTGCGCGCAGCGTGCGAGGCGTGCCGGCGTCGGGAGGTCGACGTCCGGGGGCTCGCCGGTCTCTTCCGCCGGATTCGCGAAGGCGTCGACTCGAACGACTTCAAGCGGCTGGGCGTCTGGAGCCGTGGGGGCTTCGGTGCCGGCGAGGCGACGGCCATCGGCGACGATGCAGAGGCGCTCGCCGAGCGCGCCCGGGCCCTGCGTCCGCTGCTGGGCCACCTGCTCGAGCTTCAGCCCGAGCTTCTCGACGCGGCGCGCCGGGTGCTCCACTCGCTCCTGTCGGATGCGGAGCCGGCCCTGCGCGCGCGCGGCGTCGAGAGCTTCGGTGGATTGCTGCGCCGCGCGCGCGACATGCTGGCCACGAGCCCCGGCGTGGCGCGCTTCGAGCGCGAACGGATGGGGCTGCTGCTCGTCGACGAGTTCCAGGACACGGATCCCATGCAGTGCGAGATCCTGCGGCTCCTCGCCCTCGAGGGCGATCCTGCCTCGCGGCCTTCGCTCTTCGTCGTGGGCGACCCGAAGCAGTCGATCTACGGCTGGCGTAGCGCCGACCTGCGCGCCTATCAGGCCTTCCGCGTGCGGCTCGAGTCGGAAGGCGGGCGCGTCCTTCCCCTCGAGGTCAACTTCCGTTCGGTGCCGGCCATCCTCGACGAGGTGCGACGCTGCGTCGAGCCCGTCATGCGCGCCGAGCCCGGAGTGCAGCCGGCCTTCGAGCCGCTTCGGGCCAGCGAGAAGACGCGCGACCGGGAAGGCTACGCGGACGACTCCCGGGCCCGCATCGAGCACTGGGTGTTGGCAAGCGGCGGGGGCGACGACGGCCTGTCCGATGACTTCCGGGCCACGGAGCGCAGCGAGCTCGAGGCGCGCGCGGTGGCGGCCGATCTGGTCGCGCTGCGCGAGGCGGGCTGCGAGCTCGGCCAGGTCGGCCTGCTCTTCCGCTCGACCTCCGACTTCCCGATCTACCTGGCCGCCCTTCGCGAGGCGGGGATCCCCTTCGTGGTGGAGCGGGAGACGCACCACGGAAAGCGCCGCGAGATCGTCGACGCCACGGCCCTCGTCCGCTGCATCCTCGACCCGCACGACACCATTGCGTGGGTCGCGAGCCTGCGGAGCCCGGTGGTCGGCGTGCCCGATGCGGCGCTGGCGCCGCTCTTCGAAGCGGGCCTCCCGGCGCTCTCGGCCCGGCTCGGCGGGGAGGACGACGCCGTGCTCGAGTCCGCGCGTGCTGCGGTGGGGCGGGCCGCGACCCGGCTCGAGGCCTCCGGTGCCGCCGGCGAGATCCCGGGCCTCGCGGCGCTCGCTGGCTGGCCGCGGATGCTCTCGCGCTTCCTCGAGCACCTGCACGCGTTGCGGCGGCTCCACCGCGAGGCGCCTCCCGAGATCTTCGTCGCGGCGCTGCGCCGTCGCCTTGCCCAGGAGGCGATGGAGTCCGCCCGGCACCTCGGCGCCTATCGGGTCGCGAACCTCGAGCGCTTCTTCCAGGACCTGCACCACGCGCTCGAGATCGGGGGGGCCGCTCCCTCGGTGGCTCGCTACCTGCGCCTGTCGGGCTCGTCCGATCGGGAGCAGCGCGAGGGCCGGCCTCGCGCCCTGCGTGAGGACGCCGTCCAGGTGATGACGATCCACGGCTCCAAGGGCCTCGACTTCGATCACGTCTACCTGCTGCAGACCCACAAGGGGCCGCCCAACCAGCGGGAGCGCGAGACCCGCTGCTTCGACACGGACGGGGCCTGCGTGCTGCTCGGCGTGAAGTCGCCGTCCGAGTTCGCGCACGGCGAGCATCGCGCCCGGACCGAGCAGTCCGAGCGGGTGCGGCTCCTCTACGTGGCGCTCACGCGGGCCCGGGATCGGCTCGTGATCTCGGGGCCGGCGCGCGGCTTCGGCCCGACCGCACCCAAGTCGGGAAGTCAGGCCGACCTGCTGGCCGATCGCACGCCCGCAAGGGCCGCCGACTTCGGCGCGCGGCTGGGCGCCTCCCTCGCGCCCGACGCCCTGCCGGTCGACGACGAGGCCGGAGTTCGCTGGCGGGTCGTGACGCCCGACTCGGTGCCCCCGACGCTCGCGCCGTCCGACGCGGAGGCGAAGGCCCCGTCGCCCGAGCGCGTCGAGGCCGACGCCGTCCGACTCGTCGCGCAGGCCGAGGCCGCCCGCATCGAGGCGGGGCGAACCCTGGCCCGCGCGGCCTCCGAGCGCGAGGACTTCGCCGACGAGCAGGAGCGCCTGCGCACGGATCCGTTCGAGGCGGCGGCCGCGCGGGCTTCGTCGACCGGAGAGGCCGAGCGCGAGGTGGCGATGCTCGCCGGCACGGCGCTCCACGGCGTCCTCGAGGACGTGGAGCTGGATCGGTTGGCCGGCGGAGCGGAGGAGGCGCTCGAGCGACGTCTCGCGGCCCGGGAGCTCGCCGGGCACCCGAGCGCCCAGGCCGTCGCCGAGCGCTCCCGCGATGCCTTGGCCCGTTTCCTCGCCGGCCCGCTGCCCGAGCGTCTCGCCGGCCTCTGGCCGCGGGTGGTGGCCCGGGAGCTCCCCGTCCTGGTGGCACCCGACCTGGTGGCGCCGGAGGGGGCGCCGGGGGGCGACGAGGCGCCTCCCGAGCTGTGGCGCGGGGCCGTGGATCTTCTCTACCGGGACCCCGAGGGCCGCTTCGTGGTCGCGGACTACAAGACCGACGCCGTGGAGGGGGAGGCCCTCGCGGCGCGCGCGCGTGCCTATGCGGGGCAGGGCGCCGTCTACACGGCGGCGGTCCAGGCGGCGCTCTCGCTCCCCGAGCGGCCCCGATTCGAGCTCTGGTTCCTGCGCGCCGGGGCCGTGGTGGATCCGGAGGGCCGGGCGCTCTAGCCGCCCCCTCCGAGGCTCTCCCGGGACCGGCCCGGACCGGCTCGATCGGCCCTGCTCCGGTCAAGTCCCATCAGGCGCCTGCCGATGAACCCACCGGGGAGTCGCGCATCCATGAAGAAGCTTGCGATCCTGGTGATGGTGCTCACGGGCGCACTCGGTGCGGCCGTGTGGTGGACGAGCCTGCGTGCGCAGCAGGAGGCCCGCCGGATCGTCGCCATGCTGGACGCCCAGCCCGAGATCCGCGTGCTCGAGAGCGACTACCAGCCCGGATGGCTCACCTCCCGCTCGTCCATCCACTTCGAGCTGCGGGGCTTCGCCGGCGCCGGCTTCCAGTCCGGGCTCGAGGCCCTCGACCACCCGGAGTCGCGGGCGCGCATCGGGCTCAACTCGGTGCACACCATCGATCACGGGCTGCTGCCCCTGATCGAGTGGATCGAGGCCGGCGGCGAGGGCACGCCGGTGGTCGCTCACGTCGACAGCCAGGTCGAGCTCGACCAGGAGACCCGCGTCGAGCTGCGCGAGGCCCTGGGCCGACTGCCCGCGATGCATGCCCGGATGGTGGTGCGCGCTTCGGGAGTGGTCGAGGCCGACTTCGACATGCCCGTCGCCGAGCTGCGTCCCAAGCCGGACCCCGAGGACCCGTCGACGGTGACCGGCCGCTTCGGCGGGCTGCGCGGCTCGGCCGTGCTGTCCACGGCCGAGGGGTCGGCCGCCGGCAGCGTCTCGCTCCCGGAGCTCGCCGTCAACGACGCTGCCTTCGACGTCGAGATCGGGGGCATCGAGATGGTCTTCGACGGCGCACGGCATCCGAGCGGCGTCTGGGTCGGCAGCCTCACCCAACGCGTGGGCCTCGCCGCGTACGTGCACCGCGACCTCTCCGAGCTCCCGCCCGATCCGTGGCAGATGCGCGACCAGGACGGGAAGGCCCCGGCCGACGCTCCCATGGGGCCCGCGATGCCGGCTGCACTCGCGCCGGCCGACATCCAGCTCTCCGCCGAGCAGGTCGAGCTGCGGGTCGAGTCGCGCGTGAGCGGCGCCTTCCTCGAGGCGACTCTGGACTTCGAGGCGATGCATCTCTCCACCGCGGGCCGCGAGGCGGAGTTCCGCGAGCTCTCCCAGGTGGCCGGCAGCCTCTCCGTGGCTTCCGTGAACGCCGAGACCCTGGGTGGGCTGTGGCTCGGAGACGAATCCGTCGGGGCCGGGCCGCGCGAGTGGCTCACGCGTCTGGCGCCGAGCAAGCCGGAGCTGCGGCTTCCCACGCTCACCGCGCGCTCCTCCGCCGGGACCCTGAACGGCTCGGGCACGCTTCGCCTGCGCGAGGCGCCCCGCGCCGACGACGCCTGGGCCGGCGAGCTCGACCGGGCGCTGAGCGGCGAGCTGTCCCTCGACGGCCCCAGCGCGTTGATCGGTGACCCCGAGGGCGAGCGCCTCGTCTCCCTCGAGGAGGACGGCTGGGTCGCCCTGCGCGGACCCCGCTTCCGGGTGAAGCTCGTGCTCGAGGACGGCGTGCTCACCAGCCACGGCACCGAGGTGCCCTGGCCCGGCCGCGAGCCCGAAGAGCTCGCCGCGAAGGACGCGCCCGCCGAGTAGCGACGCTGCATCGGGTTCTCTATTCGGACCGTTGGAGCCCGACGGTCGCGTGGAGTCGACAGCTGCAGAGCTGCTACGGGCGGATCGAGTAGCTGCGCGGGCCGCGCAGCGCCTCGAGCAGCGGGCGGTTCCAGCGCAGCCAGTCGCACAGCCGCGGGCGCGTCTCGCGCGGGTCGATCAGGTCGTGGACGCCGAAGCTCTCGGCACGCGCGAAGGGGTCGCGCCGCCCGGCGAGCTTCTCCTCGAGCTCCGCGCGCAGGGCGTCCGGATCGTCGGCCTGCTCGATCTCGCGCCGGAAGGCCACGGCGACGCCGCCCTCGATGGGCAGGGCGCCGCTCTCGGCCGAGGGCCAGGCGAGCACGAGCGACTCGGGCCCGAAGTGGGCGGCGGCGGCGACGCCGTACGCCTTGCGGACCATCACCGACGCCCACGGCACCTGGCTCTGCTGCACGGCGAAGATCGCGGCGGCACCGTGGCGGATGGTGGCCGTGCGCTCGGCTTCGGAGCCGATCATGAAGCCGGGCTCGTCGACGAAGGCCACCACCGGCAGGTGGAAGGTGTCGCACAGGTCGACGAAGCGTCGGACCTTCTGGGCGGCGTTGGCCGTCATCGCCCCCGCGTAGAAGCGGCAGTCGTTGGCCCAGATGCCGACGGGCTGGCCGTCGAGCCGCGCGAAGCCCGTCACCTGGGAGCGTCCGTAGCCGGCCGTCATCTCGAAGAAGGAGTCGCGATCCACGACGGCGCGGATCAGCTTGCGCGAGTCGTACACCCGGCGCCGCTCGGCCGGGATGACCCTCAGCAGCCCGTCCTCGCAGCGGTCGACGGGGTCGTCGCAGTCGCAGACCGGCGGAAGCCCGTCGACGTTGGTCGGCAGGTAGGAGAGGAACCGCTTCACCTGGGCCAGCGCGTCCGCCTCGTCCTTCGCCACGTTGTCGACCACGCCGCTGCGCGCATGGACCTTGGCACCGCCGAGCTCGTCCTTCGTGAGCTTCTCGCCCGTGGCGCGCTCGACGAGCGCCGGGCCGCCGATGATCACCTGGGACGTCTCGCGGGTCATCACCGAGAAGTGCGACGCGACCAGCCGCGCGGCGGGCAGTCCCGCGACCGCGCCGAGCGCCGCCGACGCCACGGGCGCCGTGGCCATGGCCTGCATCACCGACTGGAAGCGGGGCGGCGCGTAGACCGGGTCGCCCATGGGCCGCGGCGCGCCCTTGCCCCGGGATCCCGTGACGCTCCCGCCACCGCCTTCGAGCAGCCGGATCAGGGGGAGGCGCATGCGTACCGCCAGGGTCTCGGCATAGACGCTCTTGCGCAGGCCCGCCGGCGAGGGAGAGCCGCCGCGCTGGGTGAAGTCCTCACCGCCGACGACGCAGGGCCGTCCGTCGAGCGTCGCGAGGCCGAGCACGTAGTTCGCCGGGGTGAAGCTCTCGAGGGTGCCGTCGGCGGCCCGCTCGCCGTGCCCCGCGATCGGCCCCTGCTCGCGGAAGCTCTCTGCGTCGCACACCTCTTCGATGCGCTCGCGGATCGTGAGGCGTCCGCGAGCGTGCTGCTTCCCGACGGCCTCGGCCCCGCCGTGCTCCTTTGCCCGCTCGCGCCGCTCGCGGATTCCCTCGACGTCGTCTTCCCAGCTCATCGCTGCTCCCTGTCTCGGCTCGGCAGAAGCTCGGCCCGCAGCTCGGTTCCGTCGGCCCGGCGGGCGATCAATTCGTAGGCGACGCCCTCTCGACGCTCGGCTCGCCCGAAGTATCGCCCCCAGGGCTCGAGAGGGGCCGTCTCGCCGTTCGCGAGCAGCTCGACCTCGGCGAAGGGCCCGGTCGCATCGGCGGCGAAGACGACCAGCTCGTCGGGCTCGGCACGCTCGGCGCCGCTGGGCCAGAGGGGCGCTCCGTGCCCCGGCGTGACGAAGCCGACCGCCGGCTCGCCGAGGCGCTTCCAGGCGGAGAAGAGCCGGTCGCCCCGGACGAAGACGAGGCGCATCCCGCGCTCGACGAAGGCCGCGGGGAGGAACCAGCGCATGCCGGAGAGCGCGCCCGTCGAGACGTGGGTCGTCACGCCGTCGTGCCAGACTCCGTTTCGATGGATGTGGCCGGAGAGCGCGTAGTCGACGCCGGTGCGCGCCAGCAGCCCCTCGTCGCGGGCGAGGAGGGCGTCCATGTCGGCGTCGGGGTCGAAGGCGAAGGGCTCGTGGTTGAGGACGGCGACGGGCTGGTCGCGGTGGGCCAGTACGTCGGCCTCGAGCCGGCGCCGCTGCTTCGGATCGAAGCGGTAGAACGAGTACTCGCCGCGGTGCATGACGTGGGTGTCGGTCACGACGAAGTGGAAGCGCCCGCGATCGAACGCGTAGGTGGTCGGCCCGAGGCGCCGTCGGTAGAGGCCCTTGCCCACGTCGGGGTCGCCCGGAGCCCCGCGGCCCCGATCGCTCGATACCAGCTCGTTGTTGCCGAGGGTGTGGAAGAACGCGATGCCTCGCCCCTCCACGCGCGTGACCTCGTCGACGTAGAGATCCATCCAGCGGCGCGCCGCCACCGGCGTCGCGCGGTTGCCCTCGAGGATCAGGTCTCCGGTGCTCACGACGAAGCGCGGCTCGAGCGCGGCCACCTCGTCGAAGGCGCGCCGGATCTCCGCAGCGACCTGGCCACTCTCGCTTCCCGGCCGCACGAATTCGGCCTCGAGCGCCGGGAGGAGCCGCGACCGGGGCAGGCCCCGCTGGTCTTCCGGGAGCCCCGAGCGGAGCGCCGCTTCGATCTGCTCGGCGTCGAGCTCGCGATTGAACCGGCCGAGCAGGGCGAAGTAGAGCGGGCGCGTGACGAAGCCCGGGATCCAGGCCGGTGGGCGGGGCAGGGAGAAGGCGACGAAGTCCTGCGGCGTCGGGAACACGTGGGCGTCGGTGAGGTGGACGAAGAGGAAGTCGTCCTCGTCGTCGATGCGGCGACAGGGGAAGTCGCCCGGCTCCGTCCGGTACCACGGGTCGCACGCGATCCCGCGCGGCCGGACGACGCGGACGAATCCGTCGCCGGTGTCGGCGAGGCGGAATCGACCCTGCTCGTCGCTGCGCGTCGTGCGCTCGCCGTTCTCGACGGCCACGCCCGGGAGCGGGGCCTCGGCCTCGCCGAGCCGGCCGTCGCCGTCGGTGTCGAGGAAGACGCGGCCCTCGAAGGCGGGCTCGGCGCCGGCCGGGACGGCGAAGGCCAGCCCGAGCAGCAACAGGACTGTAAGCGGCGCCATGCCCAAGGCGGGTAACGTATCCGAGCCCGGGCAGGGGCGCCGGAGAGCGCCGGAAAGGAGTCATGGGAACCCTCGCGATCGTCTGTGGAGTCGGCTGTGCGGTCTTCGTGGCCGCGCTGCTCGTGTTCCGGACGCTCGAGAACGCGGTCGCTGCGGGCGCCTGCAAGGTGGCCGCGAGCACCTGCTTCGTGGTGCTGGGTGTCTTCTCGGGAGCGGGGGGGACGACCGGCGCGCTCCTCGTTCTGGCGCTCGTCCTGTGCTGGCTCGGGGACGTGCTGCTGATTCCCGACGACGCCAAGCGCGCCTTCCTCCTCGGTCTCGTGAGCTTCCTGCTGGGGCACGCGGTGTTCGCCGTGCTCTTCCTCGTCCGGGGCATCGAGCCGCCGGTGCTCGGCATAGCTCTCGTCGCGGCCGGGGTCGCGGGCTTCGCCATCCTGCGCTGGCTCGAGCCCCACGCGGGCTCGCTCCTCTGGCCGGTGCGCGCCTACGTCGTGACCATCCTCGGGATGGTCGCCCTGGCCGCGGGGGCCAGTGCCCACACCGGCGATCCGCGCCTCGCCGTCGGCGCCGTGGCCTTCGCGGTCTCGGACGTGGCGGTCGCGCGCGAGCGCTTCGTCGCGCGGTCGCCCTGGAACCCGCGTTGGGGTCTGCCCCTCTACTACGGCGCGGTCTGGCTCCTGGCCGCGAGCGCCGCGGGGTCCTGATCCCGGTCAGCGCGCGTAGACGCGATGGCCGCCGATCCAGGTCTCCTCGACCTCGATCTCGTCGATCGTCGCCGGGTCGTCGAGGGGGTTCCGCGAGAGCACGACCAGGTCGGCCAGCTTGCCGGGCTCGAGCGAGCCCTTGTCGGCCTCCTCGAAGTGCTGGCGTGCGGCGTCGAGGGTGGTCGCGCGTAGCGCGTCCATCACCGGGATGCGTTGCTCCGGCCCGACCACGAAGCCGCTGCGCGTCTCGCGGTTGACGGCGGACCACACGAGGCGCAGCGGCTCCATCGGGACGACGGGGGCATCCGCGTGGATCGTGAAGCGGATGCCGCGCTGCTTGGCGCCCTCTGCCGGGCTCATGCGCGCGGCGCGCTCCGGGCCCATGAAGATCGTTCGATGCCGGTCGCCCCAGTAGAAGGTGTGGAGACTGAAGAAGCTCGGCACGAGCCCGAGTGCGGCCATGCGATCGAGCTGGTCGTCCCGGGTCATCTGGGCGTGGATCACGACGTGGCGCGTGTCGTCGCGCGGGGTCTCGCGCTGGGCCTGCTCGACGGCATCGAGGATGTCCTCGATCGAGGCGTCCCCGTTGCCGTGGACGGCGATCTGCAGCCCCGCCCGGTGGAAGCGGCCGACCTCTTCGATGAGCTCGTCCCGGGGAATGCGCGGGTACCCACGGTAGGTCGGATCGTCGCCCGGTGGCACGTGGTAGGGCTCGCTCAGGTAGCCCGTGTAGCCCTGGATCGAGCCGTCGGCGACGATCTTCACGGCGCCGACGCGGTAGCGCAGGGGATCCCAGCCTCCGACCTCGAGCTCGCCGTCGAGGATCGCCTGGGCGGCGGCGGTGTCGGGCCACACGACGAGCCGCACCGGCACCATGCCGAGCCAGGAGGCCCAGTCGAGCAGCCGCATCAAGCCGGCCTCGGTGTAGCCGCTCTGGGCGGTGGTGACGCCGTTCTCGAGGTAGAGCTCGCCGGCGCGCCGCAGGATCTCGAGGCCCTGGCGCGCTCCCGGCACGAGTCGACGCTGCAGCGACTCCATGGCCGTCTCTTCGAGCACACCGTCGGGCGTGCGACCGTCCGCCTCGCGTCGGATCACCCCGCCTTCGGGATCGGGGGTGTCGGGGCCGATTCCGGTCTCGTCGAGACCGAGGCTGTTCGCGACGCCGAGATGACCGGAGATGTGCAAGACTCCGATCGGATGGGACGTCGAAGCCTGATCCAGGTCTCGTCGGGTCGGGTGTCGCCGCTCGGGCAGGAGCGTGTCGTCGTAGCCGAAGCCGATGATCCATTCGCCTTCGGGCGTGTCCTCGGCCTCGCGTGCCAGCAGCGCGACGAGGCTCTCGAGATCGGTCACCGAGCCGATGGGCGGGCTGTTCAGGTCGACGAAAACCGCCCCGAGCCCGGCGCCGGGGAAGTGGCCATGGGCGTCGATGAAGCCCGGTACCAGCGCGCGCCCGGCCAGCTCGACGATCTCCGCGCCCTCGCTCTGCGCCCATTCGCGCAGCTCCGCCTCGCTCCCGACGGCGACGATCCGGTCGGCCTCGGTGGCGAGGGCCGAGGCGACGCGATCGTCGGCATCGAGGGTGAGGATCGGCCCGCCGACGAAGAGCCGCGCCGGCGCTGGCCCCGGTCCGCTGGTCAGGTTGACGAACAGGACCACGCCGAGGAGCAGGAGGGAGATCAGGGCGATGGCGAGGATGCGCACAGGACGATGCTAACCCGGCTTCCGCCGGGCGGGGACACCCGGTGAACGGCGGGATCGATGCGGCGGTCGACGCCTTCGTCCGCCCGCTCGCCGATGCGCTCGCGGCGGTGGTCTTCTTCGACGTCGAGATCGGGGGCGTGTCCCTTCCCCTGGTGGTGCTGTGGCTGGCCTTCGGCGCGACGTGGTTCACCGTCCGCTTCCGCTTCATCAACGTGCGGGGCTTCTTCCACGCGATCTCGCTGCTGCGGCAGCCCCGCAGAGAGGGCCCGGGAGAGGTCAGCCACTTCCAGGCCCTCGCGACCGCCATCTCCGGGACCGTCGGCATCGGCAACATCGGCGGCGTGGCCGTGGCGGTGACCGTGGGCGGGCCGGGCGCCGCGTTCTGGATGATCGTCGCCGGTGTCCTCGGGATGTCGACCAAGTTCGTCGAGTGCACGCTCGGCGTGATCTACCGGCGGGAGAATCCCGACGGAAGCGTCTCGGGCGGGCCCATGTTCTACCTCGAGCGCGGGCTCGCCGAGCGCGGCTGGGCTCGCCTCGGCCGCGGGCTCGGCCTCTTCTACGCGACGGGCATCGTGATCGGCTGCCTCGGCATCGGGAACATGTTCCAGTCCAACCAGGCGTTCACCCAGCTCGTCGGCGTGACCGGCGGCGAGGCGAGCTTCTTCGCCGACAAGGGATGGCTCGTGGGGATGGCCCTGGCCTCCGTCGTGGCGGCGGTGATCCTCGGCGGCATCCGCAGCATCGCGCGCGTGGCGGCCACCCTCGTTCCCTTCATGGCGGCGCTCTACCTGGTCGGCGCCGCCTTGGTCCTGTACCTGAACGCCGAAGCGCTGCCCGATGCCCTCGCGATGATGTGGGCGGGTGCGTTCCAGGGCGAGGCCGCCGCCGGAGGCGCGCTCGGTGCCCTCGTCGTCGGCTTCCAGCGCGCCGTCTTCTCCAACGAAGCGGGCATCGGGTCGGCCACCATCGCCCACGCGGCCGTCCGCACCGACGAGCCGCTCACCGAGGGCTACGTGTCCCTGCTCGAGCCCTTCATCGACACGGTGGTGATCTGCAGCGCCACGGCGCTGGTCGTGATCACGACCATGGCCCTCGACCCCGGCTTCGCGACCGGGCTCGGCGGCATCGAGATCACCTCGGCCGCGTTCGAGCGGCGGCTCTCCTGGGCTCCCGTCCCCCTGGCGCTCGCCGCCACGCTCTTCGCCTTCTCGACCATGGTCTCGTGGTCGTACTACGGCCTGAAGGGCTTCTCCTATCTCGTCGGCGAGGGTCCCCGCGCGCGGCACCTCTTCAACGGCGTCTTCTGCGTGTTCGTGGCCCTCGGCTGCATGGTGAAGCTCGAAGCGATCCTCGACTTCTCGGACGCCCTGGTCTTCCTGATCTGCGTTCCGAACCTGCTCGGCCTCTACCTGCTGGCGCCCGTGGTCCAGGCGCGGCTCGCGGCCTATCGCACCTGATGCCCGCGCCGGGCACGACACGGCCTCGGGCAAAGGCTCGCGTCCGGAATGCGCTGCTCCTGATCGCGGTCCTGCTCGTCGTGCGGCTCGTCGCCGGCGAGACGCCCTGGTCGAGCAGCCTCGAGGAGCGGGCGGCCGAGGGGAAGCTGCTGCGTCCGAAGGACTTCGCGCGCAGCTACGGCTGGTGGGCCGCATCGGTGCTGCTCCCGCTGGTGGCCGTGCTCCTGTGGACGCTCCCCCGCTGGCTCGGCCAGGCGACGGCGCCCCGCCACTCCCGGCCCGAGCTCTCTTCCGTCGGGCGTCCGACCCGGGCCGCGCTGCTCCTGGCCATGCTCGTCGGGGGCGTCCTCGCCTTCCCGAGGCTCGACGATGGCCTCGCCCACGACGAGCGCGAGAACGTCATGCACGCGATCGACGGCCACTATCACTCAGACGGGAAGGGTGGCGTCGAGTTCGTGGAGCGCGACTGGGTCGACGCGCTCTGGTGGTACCAGATCCCCGCCAACCACGGCCTGCACACCGTGCTCGCGAAGCTCTCGGTCTCGGCAGCGCGCCTGGGCGGCGAGGCCGAGCACCGCCTCGTTGACGAGCGGGCGCTGCGCGTCCCCGCGTACCTGGCCGGCATCGCCTTCATCGGGGCCGTGGGCTGGCTCCTCGCCCGCCACGGCGAGCCGCTGGCCGGCGTCGTGGCGGCGTGGCTCGTGGCCGTCCACCCGTGGACGCTCCGCTATGCGAGCGAGGCGCGCGGCTACTCCCTCGGCCTGCTCGGCGTTCCGCTCCTGCTCCTCGCCCTCGGTCGCGCGCTCCGGTACGGGACGTGGAGACGCTGGGCCCTCTTCGCGACGCTGCAGGGGCTCCTCGTCTGGAACCACCTCTCGTTCGCGTACTTCGTGGTCGCGGTGAATGCGGTGGCGGCGGTCGTGCTGCTACGTCGCCTCGGCGCGGAGACCGAGCCGGGCGGCCGCGAGCTCGCCGTGCAGCAGCTGTCGCGCTGGTTCGTGAGCGGGGTCGCGAGCGCCGGTGTCGGGCTCTGGCTGCTGGCGCCGATCCTGCCCCAGTTCGTCGCCTTCTCACGCGGGCCGGTCGACAACCTCTTCGACGCACGGACGCTCGCGGACGTCGGCACCCACTTCTGGCTCGGCCGCTTCTCCGGAACCGGCTTCACCGGGCTCGAGCTCGCGGTGGGCGCGCTCGTGGCGCTCGCCCTCTGCGCCGCCGTGATCCGCCTCGCGCGGAGCCCGGGGCCGGCCGGGCTCGTGCTTCCCGTCCTCGTCCTGCCCACGGCGATCTCTGCGTTCCTCGCCTGGTGGACCGGTGCCAACTTCTTTCCCCAGTACCTGATCGCGGGTCTGCCCGGCGCCTTGATCGTCGTCTCACTCGGGCTCGTGTGGCTGACCGGGGGCCTTCCCCGGCCGGTGCAGGCGGCGCTCCTGCTGGGTGGCGTCGTCCTCTTCGCGGTCGCGACCGAACCCACGCGCCAGCTCCTCGAGAGCCGCTCGATCCAGCCCTTCCGCGAGTCGGTGGCGGCCACGCGTCCCTTCCATCCCGAGCATCCGAAGAACCGCGAGATCCTGACCGTCTGGTTCGACCACTTCGCGCCCCTCTATCACGACCCGCGCATCGAGCGCGTGCGCAATCTCGACGAGCTCGACGCCTGGACGGCCCGCGCGGAGTCGTCGGGCCAGGAGCTGTTCGTGAACGTGAGCTTCCTGAACCGCGAGCAGGACTGGCACCAGCGCTTCGTGGCTCGCCTCGAGGAGTGCCCGCGCTTCGTCGAGACGGCCGACATCGAGGGCCTGCGCCCGCGCGACCGCCGCCGCGTCTGGCGCTATCGCGCGGATGCGGCGCCGTGCGCGCCGCTCTCCTAGGAGCCGGCGGCCTCAGCGAGGAGCCGGCTTCCGCTCCCGATGCTCCGTCCCGGGGCAGGGCGTCAGGTAGATC
This sequence comes from Myxococcota bacterium, assembly GCA_030065975.1. Taxonomy (GTDB): domain Bacteria; phylum Myxococcota_A; class UBA9160; order UBA9160; family UBA6930; genus JASJCN01. The sequence goes on along the minus strand of JASJCN010000108.1, from coordinate 5,253 downwards.
GCGCGCATGGGCTCGTCGACGTCGGCGGTGTGCCAGACGCCCCTCGGGTTCACGATCGCGTCGCCCGCCTGGAAGGGGATGCGGCGCTCCGCGCCGTCGATCTCCTGGATGAACGTGCCGCGTCCCTCGAGGACGATCACCACCTCGTCCGCGTCGTTGTGGCACTCCCAGGCGCCCCAGTCCGTCGGTGTCGTCTCGATCATCAGGAGCCGGCCGGGAGCGCCCGGGCGACAGTGCTCGGCGACGTAGGCGCCGAACGACTCGCCGTCGAAGGCGAAGCCGGGAAGCGGGACCGCCGGGTTGTCCGCGTCCACGTCGTTGCCCAGGTGGATGGGAGTGCGGCTCAGGTCGAAGGGGCCCGTGTCGCGGGTCATTCCGTCCTCACTAGGGGAAGGCGTCCCAGCCCTCGGGCTTGTAGTCGAGCAGCTCCTGGACGCGCTTCGGAGCCTTCTCGATCGCCGGCAGCCCGTTCGTCACCACGTGGTTCTCGAGGGGGCGGAGCCAGCTCGGGATGTAGCCCCAGTACAGGCCGATCCGCGTCTCCTCGGTCTCGTTGCGGCCGCCGCCGTGGAACACGTTGCCGGTGTAGACGAGTGCGTCGCCTCGTTCCATCTCGGCATGGTCGAGCGCGTCGTCGTCCGTGGGCTTGCGGCCCGGCTCCCAGGCCTGGCTGCCCGGCACGAGCACGGTGGCGCCGTTCTCGGTGCGGAAGTCGGTGAGCGCGAGGTTGGCGCTGACCAGGATCTCGGGGCGCGGCGGGGGGTAGTGGAACCACGAGTCGGCGTCGCGGTGCAGGGCCTGGCGCGACTCGCCCGGCCCGATCGCCATCAGCTCGCCGGTGCTGACGCGGAAATCGTGAGCCAGCGGGCGCAGGAAGTGCTCGCAGAGCGCCGCCAGGAGCGGGTGCGCGACTGCTTCGGCGAAGTGGGGGCTCTTGCCGAGGAGGCCGTGGAGTCGCTTGGTGCGGGCGCCGAAGAAGGTGTCGGTCAGGCCGCCCTTCGTGTTGCACCAGTCCACGGCCGCGAGCTCGCGGTCGTAGTCCTCGGCCAGGGCGGAGACGACCTCGGGCTCGAGGAAGCGCTGCACGATGGCCCCGCCGTCCCGCTCGAGGGAGGCGGCCAGACTGGCCGGGTCGACGTCGCGGGAGTGTCGCCGGAGCGCGGAGGGCATGGGCCCATCATCGCACGTCCTTCGCGGTGCGTGGGGTCAGGAAGAGGGGCGGGCGGGCAGCATCTCGAGGCGGGCGACCCAGCTCTCGGGGAGCCCGTGCTCGCGCGCGCCGTCGAGGATCAGCTGCCGATACCAGTCGAAGGGCGTCGGGTCGGCGGTGAGCCGCAGCGAACGGTAGGTGGTGGCCCGCTCGAGGCCGGGGGCGTCGCAGGAGATCTGGATCTCCACCCGCTCGTAGCCGCCCTCGAAGCGGTCGAGCCGCTCGAAGCCGTCGTCGGGCAGCGCGTACAGGACGCCCCAGACCCACTCTCCCGGCAGCGGATGCAGGTTCGCCTTGCCGGATCCGTCGGCTCCCCGCTTGTCGCAGCGCAGTGTGTGGTCGGCGACCCGGGCGGGCACCAGCAGCCGGGAGCCAGGCACGCGATCGAAGAGCCGTTCGCTCTTCAGGTTCGAGCCGTAGGCGAAGTAGAGCAGAGCCACCCGAGCGTTCAGGCGATGCGCAGCATCTGCACGCTGAACCAGTCCGCGGGGTCGGTCCAGCTGCGCGTCACCTCGAGGCCCGCCGCACGGGCCATCTCGGCGAAGCCCTCGGGCGTGTACTTGTGGGAGTGCTCGGTGCAGATGTCCTCGCCCGCCTCGAAGGCGATCTCCTCACCGCCGATCCGGGCGGTCTGGCGCCGGGTGCTGACCAGGTACATCTCGATGCGGGCCTCTTCGACGTTCCAGCGGGCCTCGTGGCGGAAGGCGTCGAGATCGAGGTCGCCACCGAGCTCCTGGTTGATGCGCACCAGCAGGTTCTTGTTGAAGGCGGCGGTCACGCCGGCCGCGTCGTCGTAGGCGGCGACGAGCACGTCCACGTCCTTCACCCGGTCGATCCCGATGAGACAGCTGCCGTCGGGCGCGCAGGCCTCCGCCATCTGCGAGAGCAGGGTGATGGCGCGCCCGCGCGTGAAGTTCCCGAGGGTGGAGCCCGGGAAGTAGAGCACGCGGTGGCGATCGGCCCGGCTCGGCGTCGGCACCTCGAAGGGCTCCGTGAAGTCGGCACAGACCGGCAGCATCTCGATCTCCGGATGCCGGAGCTTGAGGGCTTCGGTCGAGGCCAGCAGGTGCTCGCGCGAGATGTCGACCGGCACGTAGCCCGCCGGCTTGATCAGGTGGTCGAGGAGCACGCGGGTCTTGGCGGAGCTCCCGCTTCCGTACTCCACGAGGAGCACGTCCTCGCCCAGCGTCTCGGCGATCTCCGGAGCATGCCGCTCCATGATCGAGAGCTCGGTGCGCGTCGGGTAGTACTCGGGCAGCGCGCAGATCCGGTCGAAGAGGGCCGAGCCGGCCTCGTCGTAGAAGTACTTGCAGGGCAGCTCCTTGGGGGTGAGGCGCAGCCCGCGCAGCACGTCGCGAAGGAAGGTCTCGGTCTCGGGCTCGTGGTCCGTGAGCGACAGCTCGGTCGGGTGACTCATGGATCTCCGGTCTTGGAAGCGCGGCTGCTTCAGAAGCGCAGCAGCTCGACGTCGAAGGACACGAGGTCCAGCACGCCGATCGTGTTGTAGCCGCGCATGTGTCCGGCGCACTCGCCGGGATTGAGGATCAGGTTCCGCCCATCGTCGTGATGGGTGAAGCGGTGGGTGTGGCCGTGCAGCAGCACCCGGTGGTCGCGCCGCAGGTCGTCGTGGATCTCCGCGGGGTCGTGGACGACGGCGATCTCCCGCTCGGCCCACGAGAGGGTCAATGGCGGATCGACGAGCGTGATTCCGAGGCGTGCCGCGGCCGTCTCCAGGCTCTCCCGCTCCTGGTCGTTGTTCCCGAAGACGCCGGTGAGCGGGGCCTCGAGGCCCGCCAGCACGTCGAGGGTGCGCGCCTTCGTGATGTCGCCCGTGTGCACCACCTGCGAGACGCCGGCGGCGTTGAGGCAATCGACGATCCGATGGACGTTGGCCGTATTGTCGTGAGTGTCGCTCACGACGCCGATTCGCAACGAGGAGGCTCCGGGAGGGGGCGCGGACTGGGGCGAGCTCAGGCCCGACGGTAGCCCTTCACGTAGTCCGGCGCCGGAACGCCCGGAGGGTGGGCCCCGTCGTCGATCGGCGCGCCCGGTACCGGCTTGAGCGGGATCACCCCCGCCCAGATCGGGAGGGCCAGATCCTCTTCGTCGTCCTTGGGTCCTCCGTCGCGCGCCTTGACCGACGCCTCCTCGATCTCGAGGGCAAGCACCTTCGTGTACTTGAGCTCGAAGTCGTTCGGCCCGCGGGCGTCCCGGGTGCGACCGGGCACGATGTGCTCGACCACGCGATCCAGGGCGCGCCGCCGCGCGTCCAGGTCCGTGATCTCGCGCGCCGTCCCGAAGACCACCACGGAGCGATAGTTCATCGAGTGGTGGAAGGCCGAGCGCGCCAGCACCAGGCCGTCGAGGAGCGTCACCGTGGCGCAGACGGGAATGCCCTTGGCGAGCCCCCGCAGCATGCGGCTCGCCGGCGAGCCGTGCAGCAAGAGGCGGCTTCCGTCGCGGGCGTAGGTCGTCGGGATCACGAAGGGCTGGCCGTCGACGACGAAGCCGAGGTGGCAGATCAGCCCCTCGTCGAGGATCGCGTGGACGCTCTCGGCGTCGTAGCGGCCGCGCTCGGGCAGCCGACGGATCTCGGAGCGGGGGCCGGGGGTGGGGGAGGGCATGTCAGGCGTTCCTGATGAGAAATTCGTAACAATACAAACTGTATTTTGAAATGATACGATACGGGCCCGAGCGGGACAAGGGCCCGGCGCCAAGGCCCGCGCGATCGCCTAGGATCGGCCCTCCATGGCGCGCAGGCAGGAGCAGGAGCCGGCTCAGGAAGAGGTGAGCGAGGTCGCGCCGGGCGTGCTGCGCATGCAGCTGCCGATCCGCATGCCGGGTCTGGGCCACGTCAACATGTACGCGCTGCTCGACGACCGCGGTGCCGCCGTCGTCGACCCCGGCCTGCCCGGGGCCAGCACCTGGCGCGCGATCCAGAGCCGGCTGAAGCAGGCCGACCTGCGCGTTCGCGACGTCCACACCGTGGTGGTGACCCACTCCCACCCGGACCACTTCGGGGGCGCCGCCCGCTTCGCGAAGGAGGCCGGCTCCGAGGTCGTGGCCCACCGCGCCTTCCGCTTCGGCCCCGCCCAGGCGGCCCAGGAGCCCGAGGTGTCCGTCGACGACCTGGCGGCCGCTCAGGCCACCGACCCGCGCAGCCGCGACCTCGCCGAGGAGGAGTCGGGCGGCGAGGAGCTCTCGGGCCACGCGCACTCCCACGGACACTCCCACCGGCACGTCGAGCAGGCCTGGAACCGCACGACGCCCTGGGGCGGCGAGCATCCCAAGCCCGGCTTCCGGACGCGCATGAAGTGGCGCGTGGCCCGGCTGCTCGGCAACTCCTTCATCCCGACGGTCACCCATCGCGTCGAGCGCGGAGATCGCCTGACCCTCGCGGGCCGGGAGTGGCAGATCACGCACACGCCGGGTCACACCGAGGACCACATCTGTCTGCACGATCCCGAGGAGGGCGTGTTCCTGGCCGGCGATCACGTACTGCCGACGATCACGCCCCACATCTCGGGCCTGGCGTCGGCCAAGGATCCCCTGGACGCGTTCTTCGACTCGCTCGATCTGGTGGCGGCGCTCCCGAACGTCTCGTGCTGCCTGCCCGCACACGGTCATCCCTTCGACGACCTGGCCGGACGCGCCCAGGCGATCAAGGCCCACCACGACGATCGCCTGCTCAGGGTGCGCGAGATCGGCCGCGAGCTCGGCGGCGCGACGGTGGCCGCCTTCTCCCAGAAGCTGTTCAAGCCGCGCTCGTGGGGCGGCATGGCCGAGAGCGAGACCTACGCGCACCTCGAGCACCTGCGCCTGGCCGGCCTGGCCGAGAGCCATCGCGACCCGTCGGGGCTGCTCGTGTACGAGACGGGCTAGTCGGAAGGCGCATGAGGGTCGTGGCCTCGGCGCCGGCTCGCGCCAACCTGATCGGCAACCCGAGCGATCAGTACGGGGGCAACACGCTCTCGTGTACGGTGGCGCTGCGCGCACGTGCCCGGATCGAGCCCGCCGAGCACTGCACGCTGGTGCGCGGCGAG